>NZ_JBFBNW010000021.1:0-148284 GCF_040683955.1 Streptomyces sp. NPDC093111
ATGGCCATGAAGCTCGAAGCCGCCCGCCAGCTCACCTACGCCGCCGCCGCCAAGTCCGAACGCCTCGACGGCGACCTCACCTTCTTCGGCGCCGCAGCCAAGTGCTTCGCCTCCGACGTCGCCATGGAGGTCACCACCGACGCCGTCCAGCTCCTCGGCGGCTACGGCTACACCCGCGACTACCCCGTCGAACGCATGATGCGCGACGCCAAGATCACCCAGATCTACGAAGGCACCAACCAGGTCCAGCGCATCGTCATGGCCCGCAACCTCCCGTAACCACCCGCCCGTTGAAAGGAGACAGGCCGTGACACTGAAGATCGCTGTCTGTGTGAAGTACGTTCCCGACGCCACCGGCGACCGCGGTTTCGCCGACGACCTGACCGTCGACCGTGACGAGGTGGACGGGCTGCTCTCGGAGCTCGACGAGTACGCGGTCGAGCAGGCCCTGCGGATCGCCGAGGAGGCCGACGACGCCGAGGTCACCGTGGTCACGGTCGGCCCGAACGACGCCAAGGACGCGCTGCGCAAGGCACTGTCGATGGGCGCCGACAAGGGCGTGCACGTCGACGACGAGGACATCCACGGCTCGGACGTCATCGGCACCTCCGCGATCCTCGCCAAGGCCCTGGAGCGGACCGGCTTCGACCTGATCGTCTGCGGCATGGCCTCGACCGACGGCACCATGGGCGTGCTGCCCGCGCTGCTCGCCGAGCGGCTGAACGTGCCCCAGGCGACCCTGCTGTCCGAGGTGACCGTCGAGGACGGGACCGTGAAGGGCCGCCGCGACGGCGACGCCGCGAGCGAGGTCCTGGAGGCCCCGCTGCCGGCCGTCGTCTCGGTCACCGACCAGTCGGGCGAGGCGCGTTACCCCTCCTTCAAGGGGATCATGGCCGCCAAGAAGAAGCCGATCGAGAAGCTGGACCTGGACGCCCTCGGCATCGACGCCGACGAGGTCGGCCTCGCGGGCTCCTGGACGCTGGTCGACTCGGCCGAGGCCCGCCCGGCCCGTACCCAGGGCACGATCGTCACGGACGAGGGCGACGGCGGCAAGCAGCTCGCCGCCTTCCTCGCCACCCAGAAGTTCATCTGACCCACCGTCACCATCCCTCAGGAGCAAGGAATCATGGCTGAGATCCTGGTTCTCGTGGACCACGCCGACGGTGCGGTCCGCAAGCCGGCCCTCGAACTGCTGACCCTGGCCCGCCGCATCGGCGAGCCCTCGGCCGTCGTGCTCGGCGCCGGCGAGGCCGCGGCCTCCGTCGCCGCCAAGGCCGGCGAGTACGGCGCGGCGACCGTGTACGTCGTCGACGGCCCCGAGTTCGACGAGCGGCTCGTCGTCCCGAAGGTCGACGCGCTCACCCAGATCGCCCGGGACAAGGGCGTCGCCGCCGTCCTGGTGACCTCTTCCGGCGAGGGCAAGGAGGTCGCGGCGCGCGTGGCGCTGCGGCTGGGCTCGGGCCTGATCACCGACGCGGTGGAGCTGGAGGCCGGCGCGAACGGCCCGGTCGCCACCCAGTCGGTCTTCGCCGCCTCGTACCAGGTGAAGTCGGCCGTCTCGCACGGCGTTCCGGTCATCACCGTCAAGCCGAACTCCGCCGCCCCGGAGGCCGCCCCGGCCGCCGGCGCGGTCGAGAACGTCTCCGTCGCCTTCTCCGGCAACGCGGCCAGGATCGTCTCGCGCACCCCGCGGGTCTCCACCGGCCGTCCGGAGCTGACCGAGTCGGCGATCGTGGTCTCCGGCGGCCGCGGTGTCGGCGCGGCCGAGGGCTTCGGGGTCGTGGAGAAGCTGGCCGACTCGCTCGGCGCGGCCGTCGGCGCCTCGCGCGCCGCGGTGGACGCGGGCTGGTACCCGCACTCCAACCAGGTGGGCCAGACCGGCAAGCAGGTCTCCCCGCAGCTGTACATCGCGGCGGGCATCTCCGGCGCGATCCAGCACCGGGCCGGCATGCAGACCTCGAAGACGATCGTCGCGGTCAACAAGGACGCCGAGGCGCCGATCTTCGACCTGGTCGACTACGGCGTGGTGGGCGACCTGTTCGAGGTGCTGCCGCAGCTCACGGACGAGATCGGCGCGCGCTGACGCCGAGGCCGTACGGAAAGGGGGGCGGGTGGCACTCTGTGCCACCCGCCCCCCTTTCGTGATGCCCGGGGACGTGCGCCGTCCGCTTCAGAACCAGCCGTCCAGCACGGCCTCCTCGCAGAGCCGGACGACCGGCCTGCGCCCGGCGCAGAGGGTTCCGGGGGCGAGCCTGACCCGGACGCCGGGGCGCACGGCGTGCAGCGGTCCGTCGACCCGGCAGCGCACCACGAAGCCCTCGGCCATGTGCACCGGCCAGAGGTCGGCCTCGGCGGCGGTGAAGCCCCGCCGTACCGATATCACGCCCTCCCCCGCGCTGAGTTCGGGGGCGAGGTCGGTCGACCCGCAGGTGGGGCAGAGCAGGCGCTGGAAGGTGGTGGTGTGGCACCAGCGGCAGCGCTGGAAGTGGAGTTCGGGCTCGGCGGCCGATTCCTCGACGAGGACGGCGGTCCCGCTGCGCAGACCCGTGGATCCGGTGTGGAACACGATGCTTCTCCTAGCACTCGGCGGCTCGACCGTGCATGGAGTAAAGATATGGCACTCAGTGCCAGCAATAAAGACCTGAGTTCCCTCATTTGACGATACTGAGATCCCCGCGTGCCTCTAGCTCTCCCCGAGGCTCGACTCCACCTCGCGCACCACGCGCCACATCGGGGTGGAGCGCTTGGTGATCACCACGACCACGTCGTCGTCGCCCTCGACGGGGGCCGCCGCCTCCGGGCTCCAGGTCTCCCGGACGAACTCCAGGGCCCGGTCCACCTCGGCCAGCGGGTCGCCCTCGCCGCCCGAGCGCAGCCAGTGGCGCAGCGCGTGGTTGTGCGCGGCGACGACGGCCGCCGCGACGACGTTGGCCCGCAGGGTGCCGTCGCGGCGGTCGGCGAAGCGGGTGCGGAGGTAGTCGCCGAGGGTCTTCTCGTACCGCCAGACCACCGACAGCTCGTACGTCCGCAGGCCGGTCACCTCGCGGGTGAGGCGGTAGCGCTGGACGGAGAAGGTGGGGTTCTCGGCGTACATCCGCATGACGAGCCGGGTGGCCTCGCAGACCCGGACCAGCGGGTCGTCGGTGTCCTCGCTCGCGGCGAGGAACTCGGTCATGTCGGCCAGGCTCTGCTCGTGGTCGGGGAAGACCACGTCCTCCTTGGACGGGAAGTACCGGAAGAAGGACCGCCGGCCCACCCCGGCCGTCTTCACGATGTCGTCGACCGTGGTCTGCTCGTAGCCGCGCTCCAGGAAGAGCTGGAAGGCCGCCGCGACGAGGGAGTCACGCATCGAGGGCTTGGCGGGGTGGGTGCTCATACCCCGAAATTTAGCACTCGGATCCCTCGTGCGGCGGCACTTGGTGCCACGGTGGTGATCAGCGGGCGGCCATGCGCAGGGCGCCGTCCATCCGGATGGTCTCGCCGTTGAGGTAGTCGTGCTCGGCGATCATGGTGACCAGGCGGGCGTACTCCTCGGGGCGGGCGAGCCGCTGGGGGAAGGTGACGCTCGCGGCGAGCCCGGCCCGGACCTCCTCGCTGAAGCCGGCCATCATCGGGGTGTCGACGATGCCGGGGGCGACCGTGACGACGCGGATGCCGTACTGGGCGAGGTCCCGGGCGGCGGTGACCGTCATCCCGGCGACGCCGGCCTTGGAGGCCGCGTACGCGATCTGGCCGATCTGCCCCTCGAAGGCGGCGATGGAGGCGGTGTTGACGACGAGTCCGCGCTGCCCGTGCTCGTCGGGCTCCCGGCGGGCGATCGACTCGGCGGCGAGGCGCAGCACGTTGAAGGTGCCGACCAGGTTGACGTCCAGGACGGTCCGGAAGAGCGCCAGGTCGTGCGGGCCCTTGCGGCCGAGGAGCCGTGCCGAGGGGGCGATGCCCGCGCAGTTGACCGCGAGCCGCAGTTCGGCGCCGTCCTCGTCGATCCGCGCGAGCGCCGCCCGGACCTGGTCCTCGTCGGTGACGTCGGCGGCGATCAGGGTGACCCCGTCCACCGCGCCCGCGGCGCCGGCGACGGCCTTGTCGAGGTCGAGGCCGTAGACGGTGGCCCCCTTCGCGGCGAGCGCGGCGGCGGTGGCGGCCCCGAGCCCCGAGGCGGCACCGGTGACGAGTGCGGCGGAACCGGCGATGTCCATGGATCTCCTTGTGTTCGCGTGCTTCTGCTGACAGCGGCCCTACAGCGGCCTGCTCATGAAGAGGGCGGTCTCGCCCTCGCTCGCCGTCCCCCGGTAGAGGGTGGTGTCGAGCCCGCAGAGCTCGAACCCCATCCGGCGGTAGGCGCGGACGGCGGGCGCGTTCACGTTCGTCACCTCCAGCCACGCGGTGCGCGCGCCGAGGCTCCGCCCGTACGCGCAGGCCCGTTCCATCAGGGCCCGCCCGACGCCGGCGCCGCGGTGCGCGGGCGCCACGGCCAGGGTGTCGACGACCAGGCGCCGGTTCCACTCCTCCACGCCGGCGGCGACGAAACCGCGCACGAGGCCGCCGTCGACGGCGACCTCGACGTGCAGGCCGTCGAACCCGCCGTCGCCGTCGTCGGGGAAGACCTTGACGAGCGGCGGGTCGACCGGCGTCTCCCGCAGCGTGAAGCCGTCCGCGCCGGCCAGCACCTCGTAGACCCGGTCCGTGCTGAAGGAGTCGTCGATCGCCTCGATCGCCGCCCGGTCGGCCGGCTCCGCCGGGCGGCAGACGACCGGCGGAGCGGACTTCGGGGCGGGGCTACTTCCATTCCCAGAGCTTCGCAGTGGCCTTACCGCTTTCTTCCGTCTCGAACTCGAACACGGCGGCCGTCCCGTTGAGCCGGCCGAACGCCGCGGCGGCCGTCTCGAAGAAGAGCGCGCCGCGCCAGTGCACGGTGCCCGCCTCGTCGAAGTGGCCGACGCCGGAGCCGTGCCAGGTCACGGTGGCGCCGCCCTGGGCCATGATGACGCCCTGGCCTTCCCCGTAGAGCGTGCCGTCGGCGCCCACGGCCGATTCGTACGTACCCATGTCCTTGATCCCGACGCCCAGCAGTGTGCCGGTCGCCGCGAACGAGGCTTCGAGGACGGGATGGCCGCCGTCGGTGGACAGCACCCGGATTCCCGTGGTCTCGCCCTGTTCCTCGCCGATCAGGTCGCCCAGCATGATGGGACTCCTCTCCGGTCACGACGGATCGGTTCCCCTCTTCCGGCCTACGCCCGTACGGGTGGCCGGGCAACCGGAGGGGTCAGACCTTCAGCTGCCTGCTGATGACCAGCCGCTGGATCTGGTTGGTGCCCTCGAAGATCTGCATGATCTTGGCCTCGCGCATGTACCGCTCGACCGGGAAGTCCCGGGTGTAGCCGTAGCCCCCGAGCACCTGGACGGCGTCCGTGGTGACCTTCATCGCGGTGTCCGTGGCGATCAGCTTGGCCGCGCTGGCCTGCCGGCTGAAGGGGCGGCCGAGGTCGCGGCGGCGGGCCGCGTCGAGGTAGGTGGCGCGGGCCGCGTCGACGCCGGCGGCCATGTCGGCGAGGAGGAAGCCCAGGCCCTGGTGGTCGACGATCTTGCGGCCGAAGGTGCTGCGCTCGTTGGCGTACGCGACGGCGGCGGACAGCGCGGCCTGGGCGAGGCCGGTGGCGCAGGCGGCGATGCCGAGGCGGCCCGAGTCGAGGGCGCTGAACGCGATCTGGAGGCCCTGCCCCTCGTCGCCGATGCGCCGGTCGGCGTCGACGAGGGCGCCGTCCCAGTGGGCGGAGGTGGTGGGGACGGCCTGGAGGCCCATCTTGCGCTCGGGCTTGCCGAAGGTGAGGCCCTCGGTCTCGCCGGGGGCGAGGAAGCAGGAGATGCCGTGGCTGCCCGGCGCGGTGCGGGCGAAGAGGGTGTAGAAGCCGGCCTTGCCGCCGTGGGTGATCCACGCCTTGTTGCCGGTGACGCGGTACGCGGCCCCGTCCTCGGTGAGCTCCGCCTTGCAGGAGAGCGCGGCGGCGTCGGAGCCGGCCTGCGGCTCGGAGAGGCTGTAGCCGCCGATGCGGCGCCCTTCGAGCATCTCGGGCAGCCAGCGCTCCTTCTGCCCGGGCGTGCCGAAGGTGTGCAGCGGGTGGCAGGCGAGGGTGTGGACGCTGGTGGCGACGGCGACGGCGGCCCAGCGGGCGGCGAGCTCCTCCAGGACCTGGAGGTACACCTCGTAGGGCTGGCCTCCGCCGCCGAACTCCTCGGGGTACGCCAGACCGAGCAGCCCGGCCTTGCCGAGGGTCGCGAACAGGCCCTCCGGGTACGTCTCGGCGGCCTCGTGCTCGTCGACTCGGGGCGCGAGCTCCCGGTCGGCGATCTCCCGCGTGAGGGCGATGAGGTCCGCGGCTTCGGGGGTGGGAAGCAGGCGGTCGACATCCATGGCGACTCCAGTCAGGACACGAGCTGGTACCGCGAAACGGTACTGCAAGGGGTACGGCAGTACCGGTGAGAGTAGCGCAGATGGGTGCGGGAGTAACCCCCCGAACGAGTCGACCCGGCATACTGTTCGGGTGATCGAGACCTCAGCCGCCGACGCACCCAAGCTCACGGGCCGGGGCGCCGCCCGCCGCTCCGAGCTCTTCGAGAAGCTGGTGACGCTGCTCGTCGGCGAGGGGTTCGCCCAGCTGACCCTGGACGATCTCGCGGCCCGGCTGCACTGCTCCAAGCGCACCCTGTACGGCCTGGCCGGCAGCAAGGAGCAGCTGGTCAGGGCCGCCGTCGTGCACTTCTTCCGGCGCGCGACCTTCCGCGTCGAGGCGGTCCTGGCCGCGGCGACCGGCCCGGCCGAGCGCCTGGCCGCCTATCTGCGGGCGGTCTCCGCGGAGCTGGCCCCGGTCTCCCCGCGCTTCTTCGACGACGTGGCCGCCTTCGAGCCCGCCGCCGAGGTGTACGAGCGCAACACGCGCGCGGCGGCCGGCCGGGTCCAGGAACTCATCGAGGAGGGCGTGACGGCCGGCGTCTTCCGCGAGGTGCACGTGACCTTCGCCGCCGACGTCATCTCCTCGGTCATGGTCCGCATCCAGCGCCGCCAGGTCGCCACCGCCACCGGCCTCGCCGACGCCGAGGCGTACGACCAGCTGGCGGAACTCCTGCTCAACGGCCTGCGCCGGGGCTGACCGACCGCACCGGCGGCGGTCAGGCCACCGAGCCGAGCCGGCCGACCGGTTCGCGGGGGCCGTCGTGGTGGATGGGGGTGTGCGCGCCGGTGAGCGCGGCGCCGCTGCCGCCGCGCCGGTTGGCGACGATCTCGGCGCCGATGGACAGCGCGGTCTCCTCCGGCGTACGGGCGCCGAGGTCGAGGCCGATCGGGGAGCGCAGCCTGGCGAGTTCGAGTTCGGTGACGCCGACCTCGCGCAGGCGCTTGTTGCGGTCCTCGTGGGTGCGGCGGGAGCCCATGGCGCCGACGTAGGCGACGGGCAGCTTGAGCGCGGCCTGGAGGAGCGGGACGTCGAACTTGGCGTCGTGGGTGAGGACGCAGAGCACGGTGCGGGCGTCGACGTCGGTGGTGGCGAGGTAGCGGTGGGGCCAGGCGACGACGATCTCGTCGGCGTCGGGGAAGCGCAGTGGGGTGGCGAAGACCGGGCGGGCGTCGCAGACGGTGACGTGGTAGCCGAGGAACTTGCCGATCCGGACCAGCGCGGAGGCGAAGTCGATGGCGCCGAAGACGATCATGCGCGGGGCGGGGACGGAGGATTCCACGAGAAGGGTCAGCGGCTGTCCGCAGCGGCTGCCGTCCTCGCCTATCTCCACGGTCCCGGTGCGGCCGGCGTCCAGCATCGCGCGGGCCTCGGCGGCGGCGGTGCGGTCGAGCTCGGGGTGGCCGCCGAGCACACCCTCGTACGAGCCGTCGGGGTGGACCAGGAGCGCCCGGCCCCTCAGGTCCTCGGGGCCCTCGACGATCCGGGCCAGGGCGGCCGCCTCACCGGAGACGGCGGCCGCGAGGGCGGCGGGGTAGACCCCGCCGCGTACCGGGGTGACGAGGATGTCGATGATCCCGCCGCAGGTCAGGCCCACGGCGAAGGCGTCCTCGTCGCTGTAGCCGAAGCGCTCGACGACCGTGCGGCCGTCCTCCAGCGCCTGTTGGCACAGCTCGTAGACGGCGCCCTCCACACAACCGCCGGAGACCGATCCGATCGCCGTGCCCTCGCTGTCGACGGCGAGGGCGGCGCCCGGCTGCCGGGGCGCGCTCCCGCCGACCGCCACCACGGTGGCGACGGCGAACTCGCGTCCCTGCTCGACCCACCGGTGCAGCTCTTCGGCGATGTCCAGCATCTCGAACTCCTCGGAATGTTGTGTGGAGGGCGACGTTACGGGTGTCGTCAGCCGACGCCCAGCCAGCTCTCGATCGGATGGATCGCGAAGTAGATGACGAAGACGCCGGTCAGCGCCCACATGAAGCCGCCGACCTCCCTCGCCTTGCCCTGCGCGCTCTTGATGACCACGTAGGAGATGACGCCGGCCGCGACACCGGTGGTGATGGTGTACGTGAAGGGCATCAGGACCACGGTGAGGAACACCGGGATCGCGACGGAGCGGTCGCTCCAGTCGACGTGCTTGGCGTTCTGCATCATCATCGAGCCGATGACGACCAGGGCCGCGGCGGCGACCTCCTGCGGGACGATCGCGGTGAGCGGCGTGAAGAACAGGCACAGGGCGAAGAACGCGCCGGTGACCACGGAGGCCAGGCCGGTACGGGCGCCCTCGCCGACGCCGGTGGCGGACTCGACGAAGACCGTCTGGCCCGAGGCGCCGCCCGCACCGCCCAGGATGCCGCCGGCGCCGTCGATGAACAGCGCCTTGGACAGGCCCGGCATGCGGCCCTTGTCGTCGGCCAGCTTGGCCTCGGTGCCGACGCCCAGGATGGTCGCCATGGCGTCGAAGAAGCCGGCCAGCACCAGGGTGAAGACGATCATGGTGATGGTGATGTAGCCGACGTCGCCCCAGCCGCTGAAGGACACGTCCCCGATGAGGGAGAAGTCCGGGGCGGAGACGGCGCTGCCGTGCAGCTCCGGGGCGCCGGAGAACCAGGCCTTGGCCGGGATGTCGACGACCGCGTTGAGCAGGGCGGCGACGCCCGTGCCCGCGACGATGCCGATGAGGATGGCGCCGGGGATGTTGCGGGACTGCAGGGCGAAGATCAGCAGCAGGGTGAAGGCGAAGATCAGGACGGGCCAGCCCTGGAGCTCACCGGCCGGGCCGAGGGTCACGGGACCGCCGCCGGGGGCGGGGTTCTCGTGGACGAAGCCGGCCTTCACGAAGCCGATGATCGCGATGAAGAGACCGATGCCGATGGTGATCGCATGCTTGAGCGCGAGGGGTATCGCGTTCATGATCATCTCGCGGAGGCCGGTGACCACCAGGAGACAGATCACCGCACCGTACGCGACCGACATGCCCATGGCCTGCGGCCAGGTCATGACCGGCACGACCTGCGAGGCCATCACGCCGGAGACGCTGAGACCCGCGGCGAGGGCGAGCGGGACCTTGCCCCAGAAGCCCATCAGGAGCGTGGTCGCGGCGGCGCAGAGCGCCGTGGCGGTGATCAGAGCGGGCTGGCTCAGGATGTTTCCGTCGACATCCTTGCCGCTGAGGATCAGGGGGTTGAGCAGGAGAATGTACGCCATCGCCATGAAGGTGGTGACGCCGCCGCGGATCTCCGTCGCGACGGTGGATCCTCTCTCCGAGATGTGAAAGTACCGGTCGAGCCAAGACCTGCCGGCGGGGTTGCGCGAGCCGTTGCCCGCGTCCTCTGCCGTGGTCTTGGGCTCCACTGACGACTGGGTCATGGGGCCTACTCCCAAGGTTCAAAGGGGCACCCGCATCAGACTTCGAAGGTGTTCTGATCTGTGAAGCTGCGGGATTTGGGAAATCAAGTCGGCTGCACGACCCGGGGGACGGCCCGAGACGAACGGCGAAATGCCGAGTACTGCGAGTCCCCGGACGGTACGGGCGGGGGAAGTGTGACGTTCCCGGGAGGCACGCACCGTCCGGAGAGGTCCTACAGGGTGCCGGTGAGCGCCTCGGGGCGGACCGGCGTCTTGTTGAGCTCCAGGCCCGTCGCGTTCCGGATCGCCGCGAGGACGGCCGGGGTGGACGACAGGGTCGGGGCCTCGCCGAGTCCCCGCAGGCCGTACGGCGCGTTGGGGTCGGCCAGTTCGAGGACGTCGACCGGGATGGTCGGCGTGTCGAGGATCGTCGGGATCAGGTAGTCCGTGAAGGAGGGGTTGCGCACCTTCGCGGTCTTCGGGTCCACGATGATCTCTTCCATCACCGCGACGCCCAGGCCCTGGGTGGTGCCACCCTGGATCTGGCCGACGACGGAGAGCATGTTGAGCGCCTTGCCGACGTCCTGGGCGGTGGCGAGCTCGATGACCTTGACCAGGCCGAGCTCGGTGTCCACCTCCACCACCGCGCGGTGCGCGGCGAAGGTGTACTGGACGTGACCGTCGCCCTGGCCGGTGACCAGGTCGAACGGCACGGTCGGACGGTGCCGGAACTCGAGTTCGAGGTCGATCGGCTCCTCGCCCTCCAGGATGTCCGCGAGGGTCGCGAGCACCTCGCCGCCGTCGGTGACGACCTTGCCGCCCTCCAGGAGCAGCTCGGCGGTCGCCCACGCGGGGTGGTAGGAGCCGTTCTTGCGGCGGCCGATCTCCAGGACCTTCTCGCGGACGGCCTCGCAGGTGTTCTTCACCGCGCCACCGGTCATGTACGTCTGCCGGGAGGCGGACGTCGAACCGGCGGAGCCGACCTGGGTGTCGGCGGGGTGGATCGTCACCTGCGTGACGCCGAGCTCCGTGCGGGCGATCTGGGCGTGCACGGTGACACCGCCCTGGCCGACCTCGGCCATGGCCGTGTGGACCATCGCGACGGGCTCGCCGTTGATGACCTGGAGCACCACGCGGGCGGTCGAGTAGTCGTCGAAGCCCTCGGAGAAGCCGACGTTCTTGATGCCGACGGCGTAGCCGACACCGCGGACGACACCCTCGCCGTGCGTGGTGTTGGACAGGCCGCCGGGCAGCGCGCGGACGTCCGCGCCCTCGCCGGCGGTCTCCCACTGGCGCTCCATCGGCAGCGGGCGGGCCTTGACCCGGCGCAGCAGCTCGGCGACCGGGGCCGGCGAGTCCACGACCTGGCCCGTCGGCATGAGCGTGCCCTGCTCCATGGCGTTCAGCTGACGGAACTCGACCGGGTCCATGCCCAGCTTCGCCGCCAGCTTGTCCATCTGCGCCTCGTACGCGAAGCACGCCTGGACCGCGCCGAAGCCGCGCATCGCGCCACAGGGCGGGTTGTTGGTGTAGAGCGCGACCGCCTCGATCTCCACGTCGTCGACCACGTACGGGCCGGCGCCGAGCGAGGAGGCGTTGCCGACGACCGCCGGGGAGGCCGAGGCGTAGGCGCCGCCGTCGAGGACGATCCGGGCCTTCAGGTGGGTGAGCTTGCCGTCCTTGGTGGCGCCGTGCTCGTAGTGCAGCTTCGCCGGGTGGCGGTGCACGTGCCCGAAGAAGGACTCGAAGCGGTTGTAGACGATCTTGACCGGCTTGCCGGTGCGCAGCGCCAGCAGGCAGGCGTGGATCTGCATCGAGATGTCCTCGCGGCCGCCGAAGGCACCGCCGACGCCGGAGAGCGTCATGCGGACCTTGTCCTCGGGCAGGCCGAGGACGGGGGCGATCTGCTTGAGGTCCGAGTGCAGCCACTGGGTGGCGACGTAGAGGTCGACGCCGCCGTCCTCGGCGGGCACGGCCAGGCCGGACTCCGGGCCGAGGAAGGCCTGGTCCTGCATGCCGAAGACGTACTCGCCCTCGACGATCACGTCGGCCCGCTCGCGGGCCGCCGCCACGTCGCCGCGGACGATCGGCTGGCGGTGCACGATGTTCGGGTGCGGGACGTGACCGGAGTGGTGGTCGTCGCGGCCCTCGTGGATCAGCGGCGCGTCGGGAGCGAGCGCGGAGGCCTCGTCGGTGACGACCGGCAGCTCCTTGTACTCGATCCTGATCTTGGCGGCGGCGCGGCGGGCGGTCTCCGGGTGGTCGGCGGCGACCAGCGCCACCGGCTCGCCGTGGTGCCGTACCTTGCCGTGGGCCAGGACGGGGGTGTCCTGGATCTCCAGGCCGTAGTGCTTCATCTCGGCCGGCAGGTCGTCGTAGGTCAGCACGGCGTAGACGCCGGACATCGCGACGGCCTCGGAGATGTCGATGGAGACGATCTCGGCGTGGGCGACGGTCGAGCGCAGGGTCTGGCCCCACAGCATGTCCTCGTGCCACATGTCCGAGGAGTACGCGAACTCGCCGGTCACCTTGAGGGTGCCGTCGGGGCGGAGCGTGGACTCGCCGATGCCGCCCTTGGTGTGGTTCTGCGTGACGTTCGTCGGCGTGCCCGCCGGAACGGTGCGCGTGTTCTGCGCCATGGTCAGACCGCCTCTCCCTGACGGGCGGCCGCCAGGCGGACCGCGTCGAGGATCTTCTCGTAGCCCGTGCAGCGGCAGAGGTTGCCGGACAGGGCCTCGCGGATGTCCTGGTCGGACGGGTCGCCCTGGCGCTCCAGGAGCTCGTCGGCCGCGATCAGCAGACCCGGGGTGCAGAAACCGCACTGGACGGCGCCGGCGTCGATGAACGCCTGCTGGATGGGGCTCAGTTCGACGCCCTCGCCGGTCTGCGAGTCCTGGCCCGGGCGGGCCTGCCAGCGCTTGGCCTCGTCGAGCGAGGTGCCGCAGGCGCCGGAGGAGCAACCCGCGTGCTCGGAACGCTCCTTGGCGAACTCGGCGAGACCCTCGACGGTGACGACCTCGCGGCCCTCGACCTGGCCGGCGGCGACGAGGCAGGAACAGACCGGCACGCCGTCGAGGCGGACCGTGCACGAACCGCACTCGCCCTGCTCGCAGGCGTTCTTGGAGCCGGGCAGGCCCATCCGCTCACGCAGGACGTAGAGGAGGGACTCGCCCTCCCAGACGTCGTCGGCTTCCTGCGGACGTCCGTTGACCGTGAAATTGACGCGCATGGTTATGCAGCTCCCTCAAGCGTGCGGCCGTTGCCGCGGTACTGCTCCCAGGTCCAGCCGAGCTGGCGGCGAGCCATGATGCCGACGGCGTGGCGGCGGTACTTGGCGGTGCCTCGGACGTCGTCGATCGGGTTGGCGGCACCCGAGCACAGGTCGGCGAACTGCTTCGCGATCGACGGGGTGATGATCTTGCCGCTGTCCCAGAAGCCGCCCTCCTCCAGAGCCGCGTTCAGGAAGGACTCGGCCTCCTTGGCGCGGATCGGGGTGGGCGCGGCGGAGCCGATGCCGGTCCGTACGGTCCGGGTCTCCGGGTGCAGCGCGAGGCCGAAGGCGCACACGGCGATGACCATCGCGTTGCGGGTGCCGACCTTGGAGTACTGCTGGGGACCGTCCGCCTTCTTCACGTGGACGGTCTTGATGAGCTCGTCGGGCTCCAGCGCGTTGCGCTTCACGCCCGTGTAGAACGAGTCGATCGGGATGAAGCGGGTGCCGCGCACCGACTCGACCTCGACCTCGGCACCGGCCGCGAGGAGCGCCGGGTGGGCGTCACCGGCGGGCGACGCGGTGCCCAGGTTGCCGCCGACGCCGCCACGGTTGCGGATCTGCGGGGAGGCCACCGTGTGCGAGGCGAGCGCCAGACCGGGCAGCTCGGCCCGGAGGTTCTCCATGATCTGCGTGTACGGGACGGAGGCGCCGAGACGCACGTTCTCCTCGCCGACCTCCCACTCGCGCAGCAGCTCGATACGGTTCAGGTCCAGGAGGTACTCGGGACGCCGGTGATCGAAGTTGATCTCGACCATGATGTCGGTACCACCCGCGATGGGCACGGCCGTGGGGTGCTCGGCCTTGGCGGCGAGCGCCTCCTCCCAGCTGGCGGGGCGAAGGAAGTCCATGGTGGCTCTCTTCTTGTGCTTCTAGTGAACGGGGGGGTCGTCCGTACGGGCCCGGGGGGACGGCCGGCCCTCGACGATCTCTTCATGTGCTGTTAACGCGGTGTGTGGCCTAGTACACAAGCCCGTGTCGCCCGGGTGCAGTCACCGAAAACATGAAGGAGTTGGCTGGCTGCCATCCTCGTCTTGTAGATTCGAACGAAAGGCGGGAAACAGCAACCTCTCCGTTTTCCCCCGGAAACGGTGGCACCACGCCACCGGCGACAACGCGACACCCACGAGAAGGAACGGCGGCGACACCATGCGGCTGCGCGCACTGCTGGAGAACGACGCGCTCGGGCTGCGCCTGCTGGGCGGCGAGGAAGAGCTCGACCGCACCGTCCGTGGCGTGATGACGACGGACCTCAAGGACCCGAGCCGCTATCTGTCGGGGGGCGAGCTGGTCCTCACCGGCCTCGCCTGGCTGCGGGAACCGGCCGACGCCGAGCCCTTCGCACGGATCCTGGCCTCGGCCGGGGTGGCCGCGCTGGCCGCCGGCGAGGCCGAGCTCGGGGACATCCCCGCCGACCTCGTACAGGCGTGTTCACGCCACCGGCTTCCCCTGTTCGCAGTAAACGAGTCCGTTGCTTTCGCGACGATCACCGAACATGTTGTTCGACAGGTCTCCGGCGAGCGGGCGGGCGACCTGGCGGCCGTCGTCGACCGCCACAGACGCCTGATGACCTCCGGCCCGGCCGGCGGCGGACCCGAGGTCGTCCTCGACCTCCTCGGCTCCGACCTGGACCTCCGGGCCTGGGTACTCTCCCCCACCGGCCGCCAGATCGCCGGCGCCGGAGAGCCCCTGGAACCCTCCCTCGCCGCCACCCTCGCGGGCGAACACCTGGCCGCCACCCGCACCGGGCGACGCGGCCCGCACCGCCTGAACCTCGGCGGAAACACCTACTCGCTCTTCCCGATCCGCAACACCGGCCGCGGCGCGGCCCCCGCCGCGCGGGACGTCCGCGAGACCGTCCTCTCCGACTGGCTGCTCGCCGTCGAGGCCGACGCGAGCGACTGGCCGGCCGCCCGGCTCGACCTGCTCCAGGGCGTGACCCAGCTGATCGCCGTCGAACGCGACCGCCGCGACGCGTCCCGCACCGTACGGCGCCGGCTCGCCCAGGAGGTCCTGGAGCTGGTCCAGACGGGCGCCGCCCCCGCCGAGATCGCCGCCCGCCTGCGGGTGGCCGCCCCGGTGCTGCTCCCCGGCCTCGGCAGCGCCCCGCACTGGCAGGTCGTGGTCGCCCGGGTCGAATGGGACGAGACCGCGCAGACCCCGGCCGTCGACAGCGGCCCGGTCGCCCAGGCCCTCCTGGAGGAGATCCTGGTCGACCCGGCGAGCGCCGGCGCCGAGTCCTCCGACCGGATCGCCGTCGCCCACAGCGGCGACGAGGCCATCGCCCTGGTCCCGCTGGCCGCCGCGCCGCTGCCCGACAGCGAGGACGAGCCGCCCGCCGTCGCCCTCGGCCTGCACGCCGACACGCTGCTCGCCGCCGTACGGGCCCCGCTCTCCTCCGGGCTCGCCGACGACGGCCGGCTCACCCTCGGCGTCAGCGCCGCCGTGCACTCCGCCGAGGGCCTGCGCGGCGCCCTGGAGGAGGCCCGGCACGCCCGCCGGGTCGCCGCCGCCCGCCCCGGCCGGGTCTGCGCCGCCGGACACCACGAGCTCGCCTCCCACGTCCTGCTGCTGCCCTTCGTCCCGGACGACGTGCGGCGCGCCTTCACCGCCCGCCTGCTCGACCCGCTGCGCGACTACGACCGCCGGCACCGCGCGGAGCTCATCCCGACCCTGGAGGCGTTCCTCGACTGCGACGGCTCCTGGACGCGCTGCGCGACCCGCCTGCACCTGCACGTGAACACGCTGCGGTACCGGGTCGGCCGGATCGAGCAGCTCACCGGCCGGGACCTGTCCCGCCTGGAGGACAAGCTGGACTTCTTCCTCGCCCTGCGGATGAGCTGACGGTTCATCTCTTCGAGTGATCAAGTGAACTGACGGGGCGGCAGGTAACTGCCGCCCCTTTCCTTGCTCCGCGCGCCCTCCGCGCCCCCACTCCTTGTGAATTCTTTCACCCGACCCCTATGCCCCGCCCCCGCGTCCGTGCTGAGATGCCGTCCTACTCACAGCTCGATGGCGCGCTCGGGGAGGGCAATGTGGCGTACGGCCGGGGAACCCCACTGGAGACCGCGGTCTGGAGACTTCGCTCCCGCGGCTGCTGGACGGACGCGGCCGAACTGCTCGCCCCCCGCGCGACGGAGCCCGCCGCGGCCCTGGAGCGGGCGGCGCTGCTGATCGAGCGCTGTCTCTACACCGAACAGGGCTGGGGCGACGCCGAGGAGGCCCTGCGGGCCGCCGAGGCGGTGGCCAGGACCGACGAGGAGCGCGGGGCGGCGGCGTGCGAGCGCGGCTACCTGGCGTACGCCTCGACGCTGCTCGGGGTGCGGGACCGGGCCGACGAGGCCCGCGCGGCGCTCGGCCGCGCGGCGGCCCTCATCCACCCCGAGACCTCCGGGCGGGCCCTGCTCGACTTCCGGCGCGGCCTGATCGCCCAGAACCTCGGGGAGTCACCGCAGGCGGCCCGCGCCGCGTACCGCCGGGCCCACGCGGGGGCCACGGCGCACGGCGACACCCTGCTGCTCTCCTTCACCTGGCGGCACCTCGCCGGACTCGCCCTGCGCGAGGGCGAGTTGGCGGAGGCCCGGCGCGGCTTCACCGAATCGCTGCGGATCCGGGAGGAGTTGGGCTACCTGGTGGGCACCGCCCCGGCCCTGGCCTCGCTCGCCGAGGCGGAGACGGAGCCCGAGGCGGGGCGACTGCGGGCGGAGGCGGAACGGCTGTTCCGGCTGCTGGGGGGTGTGCCCACCTGGCTGGCGGCGCAGTTGACGCCTCGGCCGGCGATCTGAGGGACGGGCGGGGCGTCGGGGGTGGGTGGCGCGGGGGCCGTTCCGGGGTCCGCATTCGGGACTGCATGATTTACGGCGCGGAGCCGTATCGGGAGGGCGTGACGCGGTTGTTCCGCGCCACAAATCACGCTTTACGTCCCGAACGCGGACCCCTCCACGTCCCCCGCTCCCGTCCGTGCGCCTCAGCAGGCCGGACGTACCCGAGGTCGGGGTCGCCGGTGGTGGGACCGGAGCGGGGGTGGGGGTGTCCGGACGTGGCGGCGCCCGGAACGAGCGAAGCGAAGTGGAGGTCGCAGTCCGGACACCCCCACCCCCGTGGAGGTCCCGCCACCGGCGACCCCGACCGCCCCCGCCTCAGGCGCGTTCCAGGCACATCACGGCCTCGTCCAGGCCGACGACCAGGGCGCCGTCCGGGGTCACCGCCACCGCGCGTACGGGCGGGCCCGGGCGGAAGGTGTGGTGGGTGTGCGACTCGATGTCGTGGAGCTCCACCGAGCCGTCGGCCCAGGCCACGGCGGCGAAGGGGCCGTGCGGTGTCTCCGTCGCGTGGAGCGCGACGACCGGCGAGGGGTGCTCGGCCAGGGGCGTGGGCTCCGGGTCCCGGCCGGGGGTCCACAGGCGAACCGTTCCGTCACTGCCGCCGCTGCACACGAACGGCGTCTCCGACTCCACCGCGCCGACCGCCGTGACCCGTCCGCTGTGCAGGGACGCCTGGTGCAGCCCGGTCAGGCCGAAGGCGTGGACGGAGCCGAGCCGGTCGCCGACGACCACGGAGCCGGAGATGGCGCCGAGCGCCGTGCCGGGATGCCGGGTCAGGGTGGCGGTGACGGCCTCGGTGAGGCGCTGGAGGTAGGGAGGGCGGGGCTCCCGGCCCCGTACGGTGTGCAGCCGGCCCCGCTCGTCGAGGAGCAGGACCGTTCCGTCGGGCGCGGGCGCCAGGGCCATGACGCGCCCGGTGACGGGGTGGTCCAGCCGCCCCAGCGGACGCGCGTCGGCCGCGGCGAGCAGCCGTACGGTGCCGCCCAGGTCGGCGGCGAGCAGGGTGCCGCCCTGGACGGCCAGCGCGGCGACCGGGCCGGGCCAGGGCGGGGCGACGTCCCCCACCACCCGGCTCCAGCGCAGCCGCCGGCGCGCCGGCGCGGCCGCCTCCTCCAGCGCGGGCCTCAGTCGCGGGTCGGCGCCGTCGCCGAGGACGGCGAGCAGGGCGAGGGCCCGTTCGGCGGGGGTACGGGCCGTGCAGAGCGCCTGCCCCGCGCGCAGCCAGGCCGGGCGGAGGCCGCCGTGCTGGTCGTCGGTGTCCCGGACGTATCCGGCGGTGACGGCGAAGGGGTCGGCGGCGCAGACGGCCAGGGGGTCGGAGAGGTCCGGGAGGGGGGCCGGCGCGGCTGCGGCGGGCGTTTGCCCCGTGGCGCCGGAGGGGGCCCCGCCATCGGCCCGCTCCCCGCCGTCCTCGTCCTCCGCCGCCACCACCGCGACCCGGCCCTCGGCGAGGACCGCGTGTTCGGGGGTGCCCTCCCGGGTCTCGACGACCACCCGGACGCGCCCGAGGGCGGCGAGGTCCCGGAGCAGTTCGGCGATCGGGACGGGTTCGGCGGCGGCGTGCAGGGCGGGCAGGAGCAGGACGGTGCGGGGCACGCGGCCGGTCTCGGTGGTGGCGAGGACCCGGACGAGGTCGGCGGGCGAGGTGGCGACGACGCCGAGCCGGCCGGCGACGGCCCAGGCGGTGCCGAGGGCGGTCTGGCCGGTCAGCGGGACGAGCGCGCGGGCGGTCCGGCGGCGCCCGGCGCCCCGGGTCCCGTGGCCCGCGAACCAGTCGAGCAGGCCGGGCGCTTCGGTGACGAGGCAGAGGCGGGGAGCCTCGGGGTCGGTGAGCCAGCCGAGCAGGGCCGGGGCCCCGGGGAGCTCCGCGCGGACGGACGGCATGGGCACCTCTCGGTCGGCGCGTTCGCGACGGGTGTCGTGCTGACGCTGTCGACTTTAGTCGCCCGTGGCGCCGCGGTCGTCAGTCCTGCGCTCCGGTGAAGTGCTCCCGTACGAGTGAGGAGACGACCGGCAGGTCCTGGGCGACGAGGGCGTCGAGCAGGGCGCTGTGTTCGGCGGCGTCGGCGACGAGGTCGCCGTGCCGGGTGGCGGGGGCGCTCACCAGCGGCCACTGGGAGCGGCGGTGCAGGGCGTCGGCGATGACGAGGAGCTGTTCGTTGCCGGCGAGGGCGAGGACGGCACGGTGGAAGGCGCGGTCGGCGTCGGCGTAGTGGGCGCGGTCGCCGCGGGCGGCGGCGGCTCCGGTGGCCTCGGCGAGCGGGCGGAGCTCGGCCCAGCGGGCGGCGGGGACGGTGCGGGCGAGGCGGAGCATGACGGGGACCTCGATGAGCGCGCGGACCTCGGCGAGCTCGGCGAGCTCGCGGGGGGTGCGTTCGGTGACCCGGAAGCCCCGGTTGGGGACGACCTCGACGGCGCCTTCGGTGGCGAGCTGCTGCATGGCCTCGCGCACGGGGGTGGCGGAGACGCCGAAGCGTTCGCCGAGGGCGGGGGCGGAGTAGACCTCGCCGGGCACGAGTTCGCCGCCGACCAGGGCGGTGCGGAGCGCTTCGAGGATCTGGCCGCGGACGGAGTGGCGGCGGACGGCGCGCGGCGCGAGGCCGGGGGCCGGGGGTTCGCCGTGGGTGTGCTCGCCGCGGGCTTCGTCGGCGCGGGCCTGCTCGGGGACCCGTGCCGCGTCACCGTACGGCGAAGCGGCCGAGCGGTCCGTGGTCCGCTCGCGCGTGCTGCCCTGCTCCACCCGGGTCCTCCTGCGCTTTGGTGCCGGGCCCGGCTCGCGGTGCCGGGGTCCCCCGTGCACGATAGGCGGACGGCGTCGCAGTTCAAACACCATGCGTATCGGGTAAGGTAAGGCTAACCTGCTAACGATCGCGATTCGGTGGTCCCGTATGGCCGTCCCCGTTCTGCTGCCGTCTCCCCCCGCCTCGCCCGTCGCGGCCTCCTACGCCCGGCTCGGCGAGGTCTTCTCCGGTCTGCGCGTCGACGAACTCGCCCGGGACGAACAGCTGCCGCGCGGCACCGGCTGGGTCGGCGCGGACGAGCTCGGTGCCGGCGGCGACGCCCTGGACGCCTTCCTCGCCTGGGACGAGACGCAGGTGCGGCGCGACTACGGGCGCTCGGCCCGGCCCGACGTGGTGGCGAGCTTCGGGCTGCACCGGTACGCCTGGCCCGCCTGCCTGCTCGTGACGATCCCCTGGTTCCTGCACCGCAGGGTCCCCCGGCTGCCCGCGCGGAACGTGGCCTTCCAGCGCGCCCTCGGGCGGCTCGCGGTCCGGGTCGAGGAGTTCGCCTGCCTGCCCGGCGACCCCGCCGCCGCGCTGCCCGGCGCCCGGGTGGTCCCGGACGAGGAGGCGCTGCGGGCCGAGGTGCGGGCCTCGCTGGGCGAGCACTTCGAGGAGCTGCTGGCCGGCTTCGGTCCCCGGATGCGCCGCGGCCGGCGGGCGCTGTGGGGCATGGTGACGGACGAGATCGTCGAGGGGCTCTGGTACGTCGGGGAGCTGCTCGACGAGGAGGACCGGGCCATGGCGGAGCTGGAGCTGCTGATGCCCGGCACGGACAAGCCCTTCGTGGGCGCCGCGGGCTTCCGCGCGCTGGAGGGCTCGGCGGAGGTCTGCGGAGCGGCCCGTTCCACCCGCGACCGGGCGACCTGCTGCTTCTTCTACACGCTGCGCCCCGAGGACACCTGCCTGACCTGCCCGCGCACGGCCGACCCGGAGCGGGTCCGCAGGCTCGCCGTCACCGCCTGACCCACTCCTGCCGTTACGCCACCCCCAGGAGTGGCGCGATTCGAACACAACTCCCCTTCCTCGTGTGTGAGTTCGACCAGATGGCACCTATTCGTATGCCGTCCGGCCCCGATGGCGTGCTCTTGTCCCGAAACCGCGTGGCCGCCCCGTCGGGTCGGCCAGTATGGGCGGCCGTATCGCCCTAACTGCGAGGCACCACTGCGAGGCAAGGGACACCGCCATGAGACTGACCGACATATCGCTGGACTGGCTGCTCCCGGGCGGCGTGATGGTCGCGGGAGTCCTGACGGCGGTGGCGGTGCTCGCGCGCGGGAAGCGCGCCGGTGACCAGGCCGCGGCCGACGACTCCTGGGAACGCAGCGAGGAACGCCGCAGACGCAAGGAGGCGGTCTACGGCACCGCCTCCTACGTCCTGCTCTTCTGCTGCGCCGCGGTCGCGGCGGCGCTCTCGTTCCACGGCCTCGTCGGCTTCGGCCGGCAGAACCTCAACCTCACCGGGGGCTGGGAGTACCTGGTCCCGTTCGGCCTCGACGGTGCGGCGATGTTCTGCTCGGTGCTCGCGGTCCGCGAGGCCAGCCACGGCGACGCGGCCCTCGGCTCGCGCCTCCTGGTGTGGACCTTCGCGGGGGCGGCGGCCTGGTTCAACTGGGTGCACGCCCCGCGCGGTCTGGGCCACGCGGGGGCCCCGCAGTTCTTCGCGGGCATGTCCCTGTCGGCGGCGGTCCTCTTCGACCGGGCGCTGAAGCAGACCAGGCGGGCGGCGCTGCGCGAGCAGGGCCTGATCCCGAGGCCGCTGCCGCAGATCCGGATGGTCCGCTGGCTGCGGGCGCCCCGGGAGACCTTCGGCGCCTGGTCGCTGATGCTCCTGGAAGGCGTACGGACCCTGGACGAGGCCGTCGACGAGGTGCGCGAGGACCGCAAGGAGAAGGAGGCCAACCGGATCCGCAGGCGGGAGCAGGCGAAGCTGGACCGGGCGCGGCTGAAGGCGCTCAACCGGCAGCACCGCGCCTTCGGGCGCGGCGGCGGCCGTCAGGTGGAGGTGTCGGCCCTGGGGACCGGCACGGGTGCGGGCTCCGCGACGCCGGTGCAGGCCGCCGTCGCGGAGCCCGCCATAGCGGACCCCGGACAGTTGCCGCTTCGACACCGGCCCTCCCTCCAAGCCGTGAAGGGCGCTGAGCCGCACCCGGGCGAGTCCCGGACGGTGGACCTCACCGCCGAGGACGACACCCAGACGCTGCCCCGGCTCGACTCCCTGGAGCGCAAGCTGGCGGACCTGGAGCAGCAGTTCGGCTGAGCTCCGGGACGCGGGTACGCGCACGCCCCACACTGAACGGCGGGGCCGCCCTCAGGCGGCCCCGCCGTTCAGTTCGAACCAGACCACCTTGCCCACCCCGTGGTTCTCGACCCCCCAGGAGTCGGCGAGCGCCTGCACCAGGACCAGTCCCCTGCCGTGCGTGCCCTCCTCGGCGCGCGGCGC
Source organism: Streptomyces sp. NPDC093111 (assembly GCF_040683955.1). Classification (NCBI taxonomy): domain Bacteria; kingdom Bacillati; phylum Actinomycetota; class Actinomycetes; order Kitasatosporales; family Streptomycetaceae; genus Streptomyces; species Streptomyces sp. NPDC093111. The sequence continues at coordinate 22,113 of NZ_JBFBNW010000021.1, forward strand.
CCGCGACCGGTGCAGTCCGGAGACGAAGTCCCTGACCTCGACCCGCAGCTGCTCGGGGGCGACGGTGGCGGTGACGACCGCCCCGTTGTCCGTGTGGATCAGGGCGTTGGTCACCAGCTCGCTGGTGAGCAGTTCCGCGACGTCGCCGGCGCCGGGCGCGCCCCACGTCGCGAGCATCGCCCGCAAGGCGTGGCGCACCTCGGGCACCGCGGTGAGATCCGCGCACCCCACCTTTCTGAGCAGTTGAGTCGGCTGTCGCGCCTCCCCGGCCATATCCCCCACCCTGCGTCGGATCGAACAGGTTCACGGGGATGCATGCCCCCTGGGGAGGCCCGCATTCACGGCGCGCCGGACCGTCAGGGGCGGGGCACGTTGCGCAGGTTGGATCGGGCCATCTGGAGCATCCGGCCCACTCCGCCGTCGAGGACGATCTTGCTGGCGGAGAGGGCGAAGCCGGTGACCATGTCGGCGCTGATCTTCGGGGGGATGGAGAGGGCGTTGGGGTCGGTGACGACGTCGACGAGGGCCGGGCCCTTGTGCTTGAAGGCTTCCCTGAGGGCGCCCGTGAGCTGTTTCGGCTTCTCCACGCGGACGCCGTAGGCTCCGGCGGCGCGGGCGATGGCGGCGAAGTCGGGGTTCTTGTTGGTGGTTCCGTACGAGGGCAGTCCGGAGACGAGCATCTCCAGCTCGACCATGCCGAGCGAGGAGTTGTTGAAGACGATCACCTTCACCGGCAGGTCGTACTGGACCAGGGTGAGGAAGTCGCCCATCAGCATGGAGAAGCCGCCGTCGCCGGACATCGAGATCACCTGGCGGTTCCGGTCGGTGAACTGGGCGCCGATCGCCTGCGGCAGGGCGTTGGCCATGGAGCCGTGGCTGAAGGAGCCGATGATGCGGCGGCGCCCGTTGGGCGAGACGTAGCGGGCCGCCCAGACGTTGCACATGCCGGTGTCGACGGTGAACACGGCGTCCTCGTCGGCGAGTTCGTCGATGACGGAGGCGACGTACTCGGGGTGGACGGGGACGTGCTTCTCCACCTTGCGGGTGTACGCCTTGACCACGCCCTCCAGCGCGGCGGCGTGCTTCTTCAGCATCTTGTCCAGGAACCGGCGGTCCGTCTTGGTCCGGACGCGCGGGATGACGCAGCGCAGGGTCTCGCGGACGTCGCCCCAGACCGCGAGGTCGAGCCGGGAGCGCCGGCCGAGCCGCTCGGGCCGCACGTCCACCTGGACGATCTTGACGTCGTCGGGCAGGAAGGCGTTGTACGGGAAGTCGGTGCCGAGCAGGATCAGCAGGTCGCACTCGTGGGTGGCCTCGTAGGCGGCGCCGTAGCCGAGCAGTCCGCTCATGCCGACGTCGTACGGGTTGTCGTACTGGATCCATTCCTTGCCGCGCAGCGCGTGTCCGACGGGCGCCTTCACGCGCTCGGCGAACCGCATGACCTCGGCGTGCGCGCCCGCGGTGCCGCTGCCGCAGAACAGCGTCACCCGTTCGGCTGCGTCGATCATCCGGACGAGTGCGTCGATCTCGGTGTCGCCGGGGCGGACGGTGGGCCGGGAGGTGACGAGGGCGATCTCGGGGGCCTTCTCCGGCGCGGGCTCGGAGGCGACGTCGCCGGGCAGCGACACGACGCTGACGCCGCTCTGGCCGACCGCGTGCTGGATCGCGGTGTGGAGCAGCCGGGGCATCTGCTTCGGGGTGGAGATCAGCTCGCTGTAGTGGCTGCATTCGCGGAACAGCTGGTCCGGGTGGGTCTCCTGGAAGTAGCTCAGGCCGATCTCGGCGGACGGGATGTGGGAGGCCAGCGCGAGGACCGGGGCCATGGAGCGGTGGGCGTCGTAGAGGCCGTTGATGAGGTGCAGGTTGCCCGGGCCGCAGGAGCCGGCGCAGGCGGCCAGTCTGCCGGTGATCTGGGCCTCGGCGCCGGCCGCGAAGGCGGCGACCTCCTCGTGCCGCACCTGGATCCAGTCCATGGCCGCGTTCCGGCGGATCGCGTCGACGACGGGGTTCAGGCTGTCGCCGACCACGCCGTAGAGGCGCCGGACGCCCGCGCGGACGAGGATGTCGACGAACTGTTCTGCGACATTCTGTTTGGCCATGGGTCCATCAACCCATGGCCGGGCAGGTTACGCCTCCCAGACGGCCACCCCCGTGCGGTCGTCGGCGTAGCCGGTCACGCGCAGCTGGGTGTCGGCGAGGAAGGCGGCGAGGCCGGGTGGTTCGGCGCCCGCCCAGCGGGTGGCGAGCTCGCGGGCGAGGGCGGGTTCGCCGCGCAGCGGCTCGGCGAGGCCGTGGGAGGCGAGCAGCAGGGTGTCGCCCGGGCGGGCGACGGAGGCGCGGAAGCGGAAGGGTTCGGCGGGCGGCGGCACGGGCCGTTCGATGAGCGCGGGGGCGGTGGTGACGCCGAGGTCCATGGTGAGGCGGTCGCCCTCCTCGGTGGCCTCCGGCGCGTCGGGGGTGGGGGCGGGCGGCGAGCCGTAGCCGACGACGGGCGCGCCGACGGCGGGTTCGGGGAGGAGCGGTTCGATGTCCTGCCAGGAGCCGTCGCGCAGTCGGAAGAGGCCGCCGGTGCCGATGCCGAAGAAGACCCGGGTGCGGCAGCCGGGGTCGGCGGAGAGCAGCAGGCAGCGCAGGCCCGCCGTGTACTCCTCGGGGTCGAGGCCGCGTTCGGCGGCGCGGGTGCGGAGGCGGCCGTAGGTGCGGTCGGTGAGCCGGTGGAGGCCGGACTTGAGGTCGCCGCGGCGGCCGGAGCGGATGTCGTCGGAGAGCCGGGCGTGGCTGCGGCCGACGGCTTCGGCGATCCAGCGGCAGACGTCTGCGGCGGCGAGGTGGGCGTGCTCGGCGGCGCGCCGTCCGGCGGCGACGGCGACGAGTACGAGGGCGGTCTCGTCCTGGCCGAAGCGGCAGGTGAGGAGCGCGTCGCGGCGGGGTTCGCCGCGGAAGCGGGCGGAGTCGCCGCGGACGGAGGCGGCGCGCAGGGTGTAGGCGCCGTAGCGGGCTCCGTCGAGGACGGTGTCGGCGACGAGCTCGTCGAGCTCCCCGGGCCGGGCGGCGGGCAGGGCGGTGGGCTCTGCCTCGTAGGTGGGCGGCCGGCTGCCGACGTGTCCGGTACGGGGGCGGGGCGCGGGGAGGTGGAGGGTGGGGGCCGCCACCGGGGCCTCCGCCGGGGCCGGGGCCGTCACCCTGTTCGGCACCGGGGCCGTCACCCTGTTCGGCACCGGGGCCGTCACCCGATCCGGCACCCGATCCGGCACCGGGGCCGGTGGCGGCTCCGGCGCGGGTTCCGCCGTGGCTGCCCCGGGGGGTGACCCGGTGGGGTCCCCGGTGGCTGACCGGGTGGGGTACTCGGCGGGCGGGCGGTCCGGGGGCGCCTCTTCAGGAGGTGTCTCCAGGGCCGTGGTCCTGGACGCGGAGTCGAAGCGGTCGTCGAGGCTGTCGGGCGTCGGGACGGGCCCGGTGTCCGGGGCCGAGGCGTCGTAGAGCTCGTCCCACCAGTTGTCCCCCTGCTGCGTCATGCCCTTATTGTCCACCGCACAGGCCGTCAGAAAACGGGACATCCGGAAAAGTGTCGCGGAAAGCCCGTGCGAACGGGCGGGGGGAGAGAAGTGGTCCGCCGGGCGACCCCACCCCCCACGGGAAGGACGCCCGGCGGACCGGCGTGATCAGCGCACGTCGTAAGCGCGGACCACGGTCTGGGTGACGGAGTTGCCGTTGGCGTCCGTCAGTTCGGTCTTCAGGGTGACCTGCTTGCCGGTCGCGCCCGCGTGGTTCACGGTCGCGATCCAGCCGTCACCCTGCTGGGAGACCCGGGCCGAGGTCCAGGTCTCGCCCCCGTCGTAGGAGTACGAGAGCCTGGCCGAGGTGAGTGCCGCGGAGGTGTAGCCCGCGTGACCCGTCGCGCCGAGGCCGATCCGCTGCCCGTCCGTCGCGGCGAGGGTCTTGAGTCCGTCCTCCGGAAGGTCGTACCGGGGGAAGAGAATCGGGATGCCCTGAGAATAGACGCTCGGGTCGGACTTGGAGGTGAATTCCCACACCGACTTGACGGACGTGGAGCGGGCCCACACCTTGCTGCCGATCTTCATGGTGTTCTGCTCGAGCGCGTACCGGCCGGGCTCGGCCGGGACCTCGAAGACGCCGGACGGCCAGCCGGTCTCGCCGATGATCTCGCCGTCCCTGCTCAGGCGCAGGTTGCCGATGTCTCCGAAGGAGCCGGGCTCGGCGTGGTGGGTGGTGTCGCCCCACATGGCGTCGGCGAAGCCGATGAGGTCGCCCTGGCGCTCGGCGGCGAGGACCGGCTTTCCGGCCGCGTCGCGCGGGGCGGTGGGGGCTATGACTCCGTCGTACCAGCGCTCGGTGCGCCGCTCGCCGGGGCGGTAGGTGTGCGTGGCGCCGACCATGAGCTCGCCGAACGGGAAGCTGCTGCCGATCAGTTGGCGCCAGGCCGTGTCGCCCGCGGTGTAGTAGTCGGTGCGGGTGCCGGGCGCCGGGACGGTCTCCAGCGAGCCGAAGGAGACGGCGGTGCCGTCGGGCCGGTAGGCGGCCGGGAACTCGACGAAGTCGGTGGCGGTGCCGGAGGAGCCGTAGCGGGCCTCCGTGCGGCCGAGGTCGCGGTCCTCGACGCGGTAGTTCCGGGCGTCGCGGATCGGGCGGGTCTCGGGGAAGGCGAGGTTGTAGAGGTAGGGGCTCTTCGCGGTGGCCTTCCAGGAGAGGGTGACCTCGCCGGCGGTGAGCTTCCCGAGCAGCGCGGCGGCCTCGTCGGCGGGGACGGAGAGGACCGGCAGCCCGAGGCCGGTGAACCCGCCGCCGGGGTACCAGCGGCCGGCGGCCTGGTGGTACGTGACGACGGCGACGGCTCCGGCCGCCTTGGCGTTGCGGGCCAGGGTGCCCGCGTTCGTGCTGTCGTCGGGCAGCCGGACCAGGGCGATCCGGCCCTGCACGCCGGCGGCCTTGAGCTCGTCGGGGGTGCCGGTGCCCGCGTCGACGAGGCGGGCGGAGCCGGTGCCGTCGAGGTTGTCGGAGGCGATGGACGCGGTCAGCGGGTGCAGTCGCGTGCCGTCGCCGGTCGCGAGGCGCTCGATCTGGGGGGCGGCGGCGCGCCAGTAGCTGCCGAACTCGAAGTCGCCGTCGTCGGCGCGGCCTTCGACGGAGGCGTAGTAGCCGCGGACGGTGCGCGGTCCGGTGGCGGTGCCGGCGTGCAGCCAGGTGCCGTCCCAGGAGCGGGCGAACGCGAGGGTGGCGCCGCGGAGTTCGGACGGCTTGTCGGTGCGGACCGAGAGGCGGTGGGCCTGCCGGGCGTCGAGGACGACGGTGGTGTCCTTCTTCAACTCCAGCTGCGGGCGGCCCAGGTAGCTGATCGAGTCGGTCAGCGTGGCGCCCTCGCCGGGGTCGGCGGTGGTGACGAAGGAGGAGAGGAAGTAGCGGCCGGCGCGCAGCCGGTAGACCTGGTCGGCGGAGCCCTCGTTGAAGCGGCGGGAGCCGGTGGCGTCGTCGGTGCCGATGACGTCGACGGAGGAGGCGCCGTCGGCCGCCTTGCCCTGCCGGTCGATCAGCTTGACGCGCAGGGTGAGGGTCTCGGGCTCGACGTACAGCGCGAAGGGGGTGGAGACGTGCACGCCGCGGGCGCCGGTGGCGACCACGCGGCCGGTGACGTCGCCGTACTGGGCGCGCTCCAGGTGGGCGGCGGGGTCGAGGCGGAGCGGGACCTCGACGGTGGCGCCGGCCGGGACGGTGACGGTGCGCGCGCCGAGCCGGGCGACCGGGGAGCGGACGGCGGAGCCGTCGTTGCCGGTGAGCTTCTCGACGGCGAGGGAGAGGGTGACGGGGCGGTCGCCGGTGTTGGTGTAGGGGACGGTGACGGTGGTGCGGTCGCTGCCGTCCTGCGGCCAGTTGAAGGTGCCGCCCTGGACGGCGGGGGCGCTGAGGACGGTCTGGTCGACGGCGGCCTTGACGTCGAGCCGGCCGCCGCCGACCTGGCGGGCGTCGCCGGGGACGCCGCTGTCGGCGGAGGAGACGAGGGCGGCCTTGATCTGCTGGGCGGTCCAGTCGGGGTGGCGCTGCTTGACGATGGCGGCGGCGCCCGCGACGTGCGGGGTGGCCATCGAGGTGCCGGACATCGACTGGTAGGCGTAGACGCCGCGGCCGCCGGCCGCCGCCGCGGAGATGCCGACGCCGGGTGCGGCGATCTCCGGCTTGAGGGTGTGGGCCGCGTCGGAGGCCGGGCCGCGGCTGGAGAAGTACGCGGTGGAGTCGTCGCGGTCGGTGGCGCCGACGGTCAGGACGCCGGCCGCGCAGCCGGGCGAGGAGACGGTGTTGTTGCCGGGGCCGGAGTTGCCGGCGGCGATGACGAACAACGTGCCCTTGTTCTGGGCGAGTTGTTCGGCGGCGACGCTCATCGGGTCGGTGCAGTCGGTCTCGGAGGGGTTGCCGAGGCTCATGGAGACGACGTCGGCGCCCTGGGCGACGGCCCACTCCATGCCGGCGATGATCCACGAAGTGGCGCCGGAGCCGGAGTCGTTGAGGACCTTGCCGTTGAGGAGGGCGGCGCCGGGTGCGACGCCCTTCTTCTTGCCGCCGCTGGCGGCGCCGGAGCCGCCGACGGTGGAGATGGTGTGGGTGCCGTGGCCCTGGCGGTCGTCGGTGCTGTCGGAGTCGGTGAAGTTCTCCGAGGCGACGATCCGGCCCTTGAGGTCGGGGTGTTCGGCGTCGGCGCCGGTGTCGAGGACGGCGACCTTGGTGCCGGTGCCGTCGTAGCCGGCGGCCCAGGCCTCGGGGGCGTGGACCTGGGCGGTGGAACGCTCCAGGGTGGCCTGGACCTTGCGGTCGAGCCACAGCTTGCGCAGGCCGCCGGCCGAGCGGGCGGCGGGCCTGGTCACATCGGCCCAGAAGGTGGCGGCCTGCTTCTTGTCGGCCTTGAGGGCGACGGCGTCGACGGTCTTCAGGACCTGGCCGCGGGTGGCGCCGCGCGGGGCGGGCGGGACCGCGCGGGCGGTGGCCAGGTCGGTGCCGTAGACGGCGATCAGCGGCAGGGTGGCGGAGCCGGCGTCGTCGTAGCCCTGGCGGACCAGACCGGTGACGTTGAACAGTTCCTCGTCGACCCGGCCCGCGGCCAGCGCGGCGGTGGCGCCCTCGGGGTAGACGTACAGATCCTGGCCGGAGCGACGGGTCTGGACGAACGGCACGGTGCCGTCCTCGCGGGGCAGCGCCGCGGCGGCCGGGTTGCCCTCGGCGTCGCGGGTGAGCAGGACCCGGTCGCCGGTCACCAGGGTGACGGTGGCGGGCCGCTGCCCGCTCCTGGCGGCGGCGTCACTGCCGGCCAGTGGTCGCTTGCCGGTCGCCTGGGCGTCCTGCGGCGCTGCGGCCGCGGACGCCGCGACCGCGGTGACGGCCAGGACGGCGGCGGTCGCCGCCCCCAGGGCCGTACGCGAAATCGGGCGCATCGCTCTCCCCATCTGATTCCGGCCATGCGGGCATAAAGGCCCTATGTCCGGAGGCTGTTGGTGCTGCGGTGGCGCCACATTGGCAGAGGTGAGGGTGGTGCAGGCAGGATGGGCGAGGCGGGAATGCGCCGTGGCCGTTTCCCGCCAATGCGCCAACGGAACGAACGCGTCCGGTGCGTCCGGTGGACGTCCGGTGAATGTCCGGGTCGTCCGCGGACGTCCGGCGAGGGGTGGGGTCAGGGATGCTGGGTGCGATAGGACTCGACGAACGACAGGAGTCCGCCTACCGCGCGCTCGTCGCACTGGGCGCGGCGGAGGTCGCCGACCTGGCCCACCGGCTCGCGCTGCCGGAGAACGACACCGAGCGGGCGCTGCGCCGGCTGGAGTCGCAGGGGCTCGCCGCGCAGTCCTCCGCGCGCACCGGCCGCTGGGTCGCCGCGCCGCCCGGGGTCGCGCTCGGCGCGCTGCTCACCCAGCAGCGGCACGAGCTGGAGCAGGCGGAGCTGGCGGCGGCGCTGCTGGCGCAGGAGTACCGCGCCGAGGCGACCGAGCCCGCCGTGCACGACCTGGTGGAGGTGGTGACCGGCGCGGGCGCCGTCACCCATCGTTTCCTCCAGCTCCAGCTCGGCGCGACGGAGGAGGTCTGCGCGCTGGTGACGGGCAAGCCGATCGCCGTGTCCGGGATGGAGAACGACGCCGAGGAGCAGGCCGCCGGGCGGGGCGTGCGCTACCGGGTGGTCATCGAGCGCGAGGTGCTGACGCTGCCCACGGGGCTGCTGGAGCTGTCGGCGGCGCTCGGCCGCGAGGAGCGGATCCGGATCGTGGACCGGGTGCCGACCAAGCTGGTGGTCGCGGACCGGTCGCTGGCCATGGTGCCGCTCACCGGGCGCGGCGCGGAGCCGGCCGCGCTCGTCGTGCACGCCAGCGGTCTGCTCGAATCGCTGATGGGCCTCTTCGAGTCGGTGTGGCGGGAGGCGCTGCCGCTGCGGCTCGGCGCGGGCGCGCAGCTGACCCAGGACGAGACCCCCGGCCCGGACCCGACGGACCTGGAGATCCTCTCGCTGCTGCTGGCCGGGATGACCGACGCGAGCGTGGCGAAGCAGCTGGAGCTGGGCCTGCGCACGGTCCAGCGGCGGGTGAAGGGCCTGATGGAGCTGACCGGGGTGACCACCCGGCTCCAGCTGGGCTGGCACGCGTACGAGAAGGGGTGGGTGGCTCGGCGGTAGGGGGGCGACGGTAGGGGCGGCGCCAGGCGCGGGGCGGGGGCCGGGGTGCCGGGGGCGGTGGCCTGGGCGCCGAGGAGTGGCCGTAAGGTGGCGGCCGATTTCCGCCTCCGTGCGTCTCGTCTCGTCTCGTCTCGTCTCGTCTCGTCTCGTATTCCTCTTCCTGCCCAGGAGCACCCCCATGAACGGAAGGCGCCGCCGCGCCCTGCTGGCCGCCGTCACCCCGATGCTGGAGCCCGGGGAGCGGGTGGAGGTGACGACCGTCGTGGGGCTGAGCACCGTGTCGGTGCGCAGGACGGCGGCGTTCGGGGTGGCGTCGGCCCTCGCGAGCGGCGGGGCGCTGACGGTGGTTCCGGTGCCGACGCCCATGTACCTGGCGATGACCGACCGCCGGCTGGTGATCTTCGAGGCCGACCGGACCTTCGCGAAGCCGGTGGGGCACCGGATGACGATCCAGCGGGCCCACCTCTACCGCTCGGAGATCAAGGAGCGGGTCCTCAACTCCTCCTTCGTGCTCTCCTCGCCGTACAGCGAGAGCGCGCTGAAGATCGTCTTCCCGCTGATCAGCCGCCGGGAGCGGCAGCTGGTCGCTGCCGCGATACCGCTCGCCGGCTGACCCGTACGTACGCCGCGACCTGCGAGAACGGGCGGGTTCCGGCACCCTTGGCAGATGGGTGTGTGGCAGCTCCTGCTGATCGCGATGGTGATGCTGCTCGGACTGTTCGGGGTGCTGACGCCCGGCGTGCCGGGGACGTGGCTGGTGTGGGCCGCCATGCTGTGGTGGGCGCTCCACGAACAGACCGGGCTCGCCTGGATCCTGCTGGTCTCCTCGACGGGCCTGTTGCTCCTCACCCAGGTGGTCGTATGGCAGCTGCCGGCCCGCCGCTTCCGGGGGGTCGGCATCACCCGGCGGATGGTCGGGTACGCGGGGGTGGGCGCCGTCCTGGGGTTCCTGCTGATCCCGGTGGTCGGCGCGATCCCCGGTTTCGTCGGCGGGGTCTACCTCTCCGAGCGGCTGCGGCTCGGCGGCCACGGGCAGGCGCGGGCCGCCACCCGCACGGTGATGCGGGCGGCCGGGACGAGCGTCCTGGTGGAGCTCTTCGCCTGTCTGCTGATCGTGGGGGCGTGGGCGGGCGCGATGATCTGGGGCTGAGGCCGGCCCCGCGGCGCCGTCAGCCGCCGACGCGCAGGTAGCGGGCCGCGTACGAGCGCCACGGCCGCCACTCCGGGCGGTCCGGGAGACCCTCCGGGGCCACGTCGGGGTCGCCGAGCGCGCGGGTGCGGATGACGGCGGCGGCGCGGGCGGTCAGGCCCGGCACGGCGGCCAGGGCGTTGGCGGTGGCCTCGCGGTCGGCGCCGGGGTCGAGCCGGAGGGTGCCGTCGGCGAGCGCGGCGGCGAGCGGGCCCGCGAGCGGGTCGCCGGTCAGGGCTGCGGGGGCGGGGAAGACGTGGGTGAGGCTGCCGCAGGCGGTCTCCAGCGGGGTGCCGTGCGCCCCGACGAGCCGGGCGGCGCGCTCCGGGCCGAGGAGGGTCCGTACCGCGAACTCCTCCGGTTCCGCCGTGCCCGGCGAGCGGACGCCCGGCCGGGCCGCGACCTCGGCGGCGAGGGCCGGGTCGGCGCCGAGCCGTTCGGCGACGGCGTACGGGTCGGCGTCCAGGTCGAGGAGCCTGCGCAGCCGCTGGACGGCGGTGGTGAGGTCGCGCAGCTCGGTGAGGTGGATGCGTGCCTCCAGCCAGCGGCCCGGGGAACGTTCGTCGACGGAGACGATGCCGGTGCCGTACGGGAGGCGCAGGGTGCGCCGGTAGGTGCGGGCGCCGGGGGTCCCGACGACCTCCTCGACGCCCGGCAGGGCCTCGGCGGCGAGCAGGTCGAAGACCTCGCCCGCGGCGTACGGGCCCCGGTGGGCGAGCCGCAGCGGCACCCCGGCGGCGAGCGCGGTGCGCGGCCCGGCGCCGGTGCCGGACTCCTCGCGCAGCTGGGTGGGGGTGCGGGCGTAGATCGCGCGGATCGTGTCGTTGAACTGGCGGACGCTGGCGAACCCGGCCGCGAAGGCGATCTCGGTGACGGGCAGGCCGGTGGTCTGGAGGAGCAGTCGCGCGGTGTGGGCGCGCTGGGCGCGGGCCAGGGCGACCGGCCCGGCGCCGAGCTCGGCGGTGAGCTGGCGCTGCACCTGCCGGGCGCTGTAGCCGAGCCGGTCGGCGAGACCGGGCACGCCCTCCCGGTCGACGACGCCGTCGCCGATCATCCGCACGGCGCGCCCGACGACGTCGGCCCGGACGTTCCACTCGGCGGAGCCGGGCACGGCGTCGGGGCGGCAGCGGCGGCAGGCCCGGAAGCCGTGGCCCTGGGCGGCCGCGGCGGAGGGGAAGAAGCTGACGTTGCGCCGCTTGGGCGTGACGGCGGGGCAGCTGGGGCGGCAGTAGATGCCGGTGGTGGCGACGGCGAAGAAGAACACGCCGTCGAAGCGGGCGTCCCGGCTGCTGACCGCCTCGTACCGGGTGTCCTCGTCGGTGCCGGTGTCCCCGCGCGGGGGCGTGAGCGTCTCCGTCATGCCTTCCAGTGTGCGGCAGCGCCCGGGACGGGTCTGGCGGTTTTCGGACGCCGAGGAGCGGGGGTGGGAGTGGGGCCCCGCCCCCACTCCCACCCACCCCCACCCCGGTCGCTCAGCGGACGCGACCCCGCTTGATCTCCATGGCCGCGCGGCCCTCGGCGCCCTTGCGCTTCCAGTCCTTCAGGCGTTCCGTGCGGAGCCGCGCGTCGGTCTTGGCGGCGAGGCGCTGGTTCTCGCGGATCAGCTTGCGGTAGCTGTCGAGGCGGCGCTCGGGCAGCGAGCCGTCCTCGATGGCGGCGGTGACGGCGCAGCCCGGCTCCGTCTCGTGGGCGCAGTCCGGGAAGCGGCAGTCGCCGGCCAGTTCCTCGATCTCGCTGAAGACCTGGCCGACGCCCGCCTCGGCGTCCCAGAGGCCGACGCCGCGCAGTCCGGGCGTGTCGATGAGCACCCCGCCGCCGGGCAGCGCGAGGAGGTTGCGGGTGGTGGTGGTGTGCCGGCCCTTGCCGTCCACGTCGCGGGCGGCCTGGACCACCATCACGTCCTGGCCGAGCAGGGTGTTGGCGAGGGTCGACTTCCCGGCGCCGGAGATGCCGAGCAGCACGCTCGTGCCGCCCGCGGCGACCGCGTGGAGCACGTCGAGCCCCTCGCCGGTGTGTGAGCTGACGGGCAGCACCTGGACACCGGGGGCGACCGTCTCGACGTCCTCGACGAGGTAGGAGAGTCCGACCGGGTCGGGCACCAGGTCGGCCTTGGTGAGCACGACGAGCGGCTGGGCGCCGGACTCCCAGGCCAGGGCGAGGAAGCGTTCGATGCGCCCGAGGTCGAGCTCGACGGCGAGCGAGACCGCGATGATCGCGTGGTCGACGTTGGCGGCGAGGATCTGCCCCTCGGACCGCTTGGACGAGGTGGACCGGGCGAACGCGGTGCGGCGGGCCAGGCAGGCCCGTACGTAACGGGGGTCGTGGGCGCCCTCGGGGTCGACGGCGGCCCAGTCGCCGGTGCAGATCACCCGCAGCGGGTCGTGCGGGGTGACGAAGGCGGTGTCGGCGCGTACGAGTCCGGCCTCGGTCACGAGGTCGCACTGGCCGCGGTCGACGCGGACGACCCGGCCGGGCAGCAGGCCCTGCGCCGCGTACGGCGCGAAGTCGGCGGCCCAGGCGTCGTCCCAGCCGTAGGCGCGCAGGGGAGACGAGTCGTCGGTGGAACGGGAAGCGGAAGCGGAGAGGGAAGCGGAACGGGAAAGCGAGGAAGACAAGGGGGACCCTTCACAGGGGTGGCCCCGGCGTCGCGCGTCGGTGCGCGCGGAAAGGTGGGAGACGTCAGCCGGTGAGGGACGTCAGCCGGAGGCCACGGAGGTGGTGTGGACGGACTTCTGGATGTGGGCGGCGCCCGTCGTGACGACAGCCATCGGTCACACCTCCTGCTCGTGATGGTCTCCTGACCGCGATCTCCGCGGCGCGCTCACCGTAACGGAGGCCGGGCCGGGGGCGCCAAGCATTTTCCGGGCGGTCATCTGCGCGTCGTGGTGGGGCGTCGGCGCTCGGGTAGGTTTCGAGCCGCTGCCCGCCGTGACCGCTGGTGCAGCCGATCCGCACGGGACAGAACAAGAGCGATGGGGTGGGCCGCATGCGGCGGCGTCGAATATGGGGGACGGCCGCGGCCGTCGCGGCCGGCCTGACCGGAGTGCTGGTCCTGCAGGGGGTGACCGGGGCCGACGGCACCGACGGCACCGCCGACGCCGAGGGCGGCGCCCCGGTCCGGGCCGAGGCCCGGTCGCTGGGCCTGACGGCCTCCGACGGCGGGCACGCGGCGGCCCTCGGGCAGCGCGACACCGAGCGGTTCAGCATGCTCGGCGTGACCTGGACCGACCCGTCCGCCCGGATCACCGGCACCGTCGAGGCCCGTACCCGCGCGGCCGGCACCGACCGGTGGGGACGCTGGGTGCGCCTGGACGGGGACAGCGGCCAGGGCGAGCGGAACGCGGGCCGCGGCGGCACCGAGCCGGCCTGGGTCGGCGACTCCGACGGCGTGGAGGTGCGGGTCGTCGCGGGCGGCCGGGCCTCGGCCCTGCTGCCGTCGGGGCTGCGCCTGGACATGATCGACCCGGGCCGTTCGAAGGCGACCTCGCTGGACCCGGCAGCCTTCGCCGTCGAGCGCGCCGGGGGCGCCGCGGTCGCCGAGGGCACCGGGACGCCGGACCCGGGCTCCTCCCCCGCCGAGACCACCGCCCCGGCCGGTGAGCCGGACCCGGATCCCACGACGGAGTCGCCGACCGGCTCGGCGAGCCCGACGGACCAGGCCCCGCCGACCGCCACCACGGCCACCCCGTCCGCGCCGGAGACCGCCACCACCTCGCCGGCCCCGGCCACCTCCTCGGCCACCGCGACGCCCACGCCGACGCCCACGGTGACCGGCCCGCCGTCCACGGCGCCCCGGCCGCCGATCCGGACCCGCGCCCAGTGGGGCGCGGACGAGTCGATCAGCCCCGAGGCCCCCGGCTATCTGCCGGGCGGGAAGGTGAAGGCGGTGGTGGTCCACCACACCGCCGAGTCGAACGACTACTCCTGCGCCGACGCCCCCCGAGTGGTGCGTGGCATCTACACGTACCACGTGCGGACGCTGGGCTGGAAGGACGTCGGCTACAACTTCCTCGTCGACAGGTGCGGCACCGTCTACGAGGGCCGCAAGGGCGGCGTCGACCGCCCGGTCCAGGGCGCGCACGCCTACGGCTTCAACGCCGAGACCACCGGCGTCTCCGTGCTCGGCACCTACACCCGGAGCGCGCCGCCGACCGCCGCCATGGTCTCGGTGGCCCGGATCGCCGCCTGGAAGCTGGGCCAGTACGGGGTCGACCCGAACGGCACCACCACGCTGACCGCGGGGTCCGCGGGCACCGACTACTTCAAGAAGTCCTGGGCGGCCGGCGCCAGGATCGCGTTCCCGACGATCCACGGGCACCGCGACGGCTACAACACCCAGTGCCCCGGCGACGCCTTCTACGCCACGCTGGGCACCCTCCGGTCCTGGGCGGCCGGGCCGGTCACCGGACTGACCGTGAAGAGCGTGACCGGCGCGAGCTTCGTCAATGGCACGTACGTCACGCGCGGCCCGGTCACCGTCGGCTGGGGCTCCACCACCCCGGCGGCCCTGATCACCCGTCACGAGCTGCTGCTCGACGGCAAGGTCGTCGCCACCGCCCCGGGCTCGGCGGTCTCCGCCGCCGCCACCGTCCCGGCCGGCGCCCACACCCTCCAGCTGCGGGCCGTGCACCAGTCGGGGCGGACGGCGACCGCCCCCGTCCTCGCGATGACCGGCGACACCACCGCGCCCCGCTTCACCACCGCGCCCACCGCCGAGCTGGGCACCGGCACGGTCAGCGCGACCTCCGCCCCGGTGAGGCTGCGCTGGAAGGCGGCCGACGCCGTGGCCCTGCGCGACGTGCGCCTGACCGCTCCCGCCGTCACCTACGGCCCGGCCGCCACGCTCTCCGGCCTCCTCGGCGCCCGGCCGGGCGCCGCCACCGGCTGGACGCTCACCGCGTACGACCGGGCCGGCAACAAGGCCGCGGCCGGCGTCTCCGCCACGCCGGTCGTCCTCCAGGAGACCGCGGCAGCCCGGTCCGGAACCTGGGCCGTCAAGTCCTCCACCGCCTACCTCGGCGGCGCGTCGTACTCCAGCGGCACCAAGAACGCCTCCCTGAGCTGGACCTTCACGGGCCGCTCGGCCGCCTGGGTGGTCTCCCGGAGCGGCACGTCCGGCCAGGCGTACGTGTACGTCGACGGGGTCAAGGCGGCCACGGTCGACCTGAAGTCGGCCACGACCCGCTACCGCGACGTCGTCTGGACGAGGACCTGGGCCGGCAGCGGCAGGCACACGGTGAAGATCGTGGTGGTGGGCACCGCGGGCCGCCCGACCGTCACCACGGACGGCCTGGTCCACCTCCGGTAGCACCCTGGGGGCCCGTCCGCGCGCCCACGGCCCCGGTGTCCGATCCGTACAAGACGGGCGGCGCCGGGGCCGTCTACGTTCGGGGGCATGGACACCACGCGACCCACCCCGCGCCTCGACGTCATCGGCCTGGTCACCTCCGACATGGGCGCCTCCCTCGCCTTCTACCGGCTGCTCGGCCTGGACCTCCCGCCCGGCGCCGAGCACGCCCCGCACGTGGAGCTGACCCTGCCCGGCGGCCTGCGCGTGCTGTGGGACACCGAGGAGACGGTCCGCTCCTACGACCCGTCCTGGACCCGGCCCTCCGGCGGCGACCGGGCCGCTCTAGCCTTCCGCTGCGCCGCCCCGGACGAGGTCGACGCGGTCTACGCGAGCCTGACGGACGCCGGCCACCGCGGGCACCTCAAGCCCTGGGACGCCGTGTGGGGCCAGCGGTACGCGGTGGTGCTCGACCCGGACGGGGCGGCGGTGTCGCTCTACGCGGACGGGGACGCGGACACCGGCACGGACGCCGACGCCCGGTAGTCCGTCAGGGTCGTTCCCGTCAGGGCCCGCATCTCGCGGGCCAGATGGGCCTGGTCGACGCAGCCCGCGCGGTACGCCGCCTCCGCGTACGGCACGCCCGCCCGCACCAGCGCGAGGGCCCGCTGCAAGCGCAGGATCCGGGCCAGCGTCTTCGGCCCGTAGCCGAAGGCCGCGAGCGAGCGCCGGTGCAGCTGCCGGGCGCCGAGCCCGACCGCGTCGGCGGCGGTGCCGACCCCGTCGCCCGCCCGCAGCCGGGCGACCACGGCCCGCACCAGCGGATCGGGGGCGGGCGCCCCGGCGGCCCGGCGCAGCACCAGGGCCTCCAGGGCGGTCGCGCGGTCGGCGGCGCCGGTCACGCCGTCGGCGAGCCGGCGGGCCTCGCGGGCGCCCCACAGGTCGGCGAGGTCGACCCTCCGGTCGCGCAGGGCGCTCGCCTCGACGCCGAGCACGCCGGGCGCCTCACCGGGCGCGAACCGCAGCCCCGCGTAGTGCGCGGCGAAGCCCTCCGGGCGGTACGCGCGGGTGTCCGGGCCCGCGACCATCAGGCGGCCGTCGGCCCAGATCAGGTCCATGCACCCGTCCGGCAGGACCGGGCGGGTGCCGGGGTCGGCGGGGCCGGTGGCGCGGGTCCAGACGACCGCGCCGGCGAGTCGGGCGGGGCGCTCCTCGTACACGCCTCCAGGGTAGGCCGGGGCCGGCCCTGCCGCCGATCCGCTGACACGGGCGGGGCCGTCGGACAGAATGGTGTGCGAACCAACTGTTCGGGCCACGGGGGTAGTTGTGGGCACACTCATGGAGTTCGGCACGGCGGACGGCACGGTCCTGGTCGAGGCGGACGGTGATCAGCCGGGCGCCCGGCCCGTCTCCCGCGGTGGGAACTCCCTGGTCCGGGCGGGCCAGACGCTCGACGAGGCGCTCGTGGGGATCCGCGCGGCGGCCGAGTCGGCGCTCGCCGTGTTCCGGGGCGGTGCGCTCCGGCCGGACGCGGTGGAGCTGGAGTTCGGGGTGAAGCTGACGGCCGAGGCGGGCGCGGTGATCGCGAAGACGGCCGTGGAGGGGCATCTGACGGTGAAGCTGTCCTGGACGCCGGACGGCGACGGCCCGCGGGCCGAAGCCACGGCGGTGGCCCCGGCGGCCACCTCTACCGGTACGACGGGCACGGCACCGACGGGCTCAGCGGGCGCGCCGGGCGCCGCCGAGGCGGGTGCCGGAGCCGCCGCCGGCCCGCGTTGATGGGCTCCCCCGCCTGGCACGTGCGGGTCGACGGCGCGGGCCTGGTGCTGGGCTCCGGGTTCCTCGTCGCCGCCGACACCGTCCTGACCTGCGCCCATGTGGTCGACGGCCGCGCGGACGCCACCGTGTGGTTCCCCGGCGCCCACGGCCTCGGCGAGGTGCCGGCCCGGGTCGTCCGGCGCGGTCCCTGGGGCGGCGGCGGCACCGACCCCGGCGATGTCGCGGTGCTCACCCTGGACCGGCCGGTGCCGGTCCCGCCGATCGTGTTCGCGGGCCCCGAGGCCGTCGGCGAGGACGGGGAACCCCCGCGGCTCGTGGCGTACGGCTTCCCCGAGGGGTACGCGCGGGAGGGCGCCCAGACGGAGCTGCGGACGACCTCGGCCGAGCAGCTGATCTACGACGAGTGGCAGCAGGCGGAGTACTGGAAGGACCACGGGCAGGAGCCCTCGCACGGGTTCAGCGGGGCCGCGGCCATGCGGGCGGCCGACGGGGCCGTGGTCGGGATGGTCGCCTCGTACGACCCGGTGGTGCGCAACGCCCGGATCATCCCGGCCCGGATCCTGGCCCGGTACGTCCCCGCCCTCGCCGCGCTGGTGCCCACCCCGGGCTGCTCCGCCGAGGAGAAGCGCGGGCTCCTCGACCTGGTGGAGCGGGCCGGGCCGCTGCCGGTGCCGGTGGAGCGGCTGCTCGCCGCGGCGACCGGCCCGCTGGGGCCCGCGCTGCCGCCCGCGCCGCCCCGCGACCTGTGGCAGGGCGTGTGGCACCTGCTCACCGAGACCACGCCGGGGCGCGGCCGGGTGCCGCTAGCCGAACTCGCCCTGCGGGTGGCCGATCTGATGGACGACGGGGAGTTGCGGCGCGGCTTCCGGGGGTGGGCGCGGGAGCACCGGGAGCGGCACCAGGGGCCCCGTCCGGTGTTCTCGCACGACGACGAGCCGCGGCACGGGGCCGCGGCGTACGCCCCGCACGGCGACGACCGTGCGCGCGCCCGGCCGGCCGGGCCGGTGGCCGCGCCGGGCGGTCCGCTGCCGTGGGCGCCGATCCTCGTCGAGGTGCGGCGCAGCGGCGCGGACGGCGGCTCCGTGATCGCCGAGGTGTCGGTGTACCGGGGCGGGGACCGGATCCTGGTCAGCGAACGGCGGCTCCTCGCCGCGAAGTTGCGCGGCTGGGTCCTGGACCGGATCGACGAGGCGTACGAGGAGATCGTGGACGGGCGTCCGCTGATCGCGTTCGCGCTGCCCCGGTCGTGGCTGAACAAGGACGTCGACCAGTGGACCCGCAGGCGGGGCAAGGAGCCGCCGCTCGGATGCAGTTCGCCGGTGGTGGTGCTCGATCACGACCGGCGGTCCAAGGGGCGGCAGCAGTTCGCGCTGAAGCGGGTGTGGGAGGAGCTGGACCGGCAGGACGGCTCGCCGCTGCACCGGGTCGCCTGTGCCACCCCGCAGGGCGCGGCGCAGCTGTCGGTGCTCCTCCAGGACGTGCGCGGCGCGGTGGGTTTCTCCCGGCCGCCGACGGCGTCCCGGGAGCGCAGTCTGTACGGGGCGGCGCTGGACGCGCCCGCGCCGATCGTGCTGTGGCCGCGCAACGGCTGTCCGCCGGGCGGGCCGTGCACGGGGAGCTGCTCGGGCTCCGGATTCCTGGACCGGATCGCGGAGCGGATCTCCCGGCTCCCGCCGGGTGAACTCCCGGACCTCGTCTTCCGGTTGCGCAAGGAGGCATTTCTGCACGAGGGGCCCGAGCCGCACTGGGCGGCGCACGTGTCCCTGGTGTGGGAGGACCCGCGCCGGTTCCCCGAGGTCCGCCCCCTGCGCCACTCCCCCGTCGGCTGAACGGCCGCCCCGTACCCACTCCTTGGAGCAACAGGCATGTCCCTCTGGCCCGTCTACACCGGATCGAGCGCGCCGCACGACGGCGTCGACGCGCTGCCCGCGCCGCCGCCGTGGCGCGCGTTCGACGGCGGGCCCGCGCTGCCGCCGGCGCGGGAGGAGGACGCGGCGGGCGGCGCGCCGGGCCGGGTGCACCGGGCCCGGACGTACCAGCCGACGCCGGAGACGGTGCAGTTGGTCAACGCGGCGCTGCACCTGCGGCGTCCGCTGCTGGTGACGGGCCCGCCGGGGAGCGGCAAGTCCAGCCTGCCGTACGCGGTGGCGCGCGAGCTGCGGCTGGGCCGGGTGCTGCGCTGGAACGTGACGAGCCGCACGGCGCTGACCGACGGGCTCTACCGTTACGACCCGCTGTCGCGGCTGTACGCGGCGGGGCGGGCGGGCTCCGGTGAGCCGGCGCCCGGGGAGGCGGCGATCGAGGACCATCTGCGGCTCGGCCCGCTGGGTACCGCGCTGCTGCCGTACGAGCGGCCCCGGGTGCTGCTCGTCGACGAGATCGACAAGAGCGACCTCGACCTCCCCAACGACCTGCTGCACGTCCTGGAGGAGGGGCAGTACGAGATCCCCGAGCTGGTGCGGGCGGCCCGTTCGCATCCGGTGGCGGAGGTGATGGTGGCGGACGCGGAGGAGCGGGTGCCGGTGCGGCACGGGGAGGTGCGCTGCCGGGCGTTCCCGTTCGTCGTCCTCACCAGCAACGGCGAGCGGGAGTTCCCGCCGGCGTTCCTGCGCCGCTGTGTGCGGCTCGAACTGCACCAGCCGCCGCGCCGGCAGCTGGAGGACATCGTGCGGGCGCACCTGGGCGAGCTCGACGAGCGGGACCACGCGCTCGTCGACACGTTCCTGCGCCGGGGCAGCGCGGGCGAGCTCGCCACGGACCAGTTGCTCAACGCGATCTACCTGACCCGGACGGCCGGCCTGGACGCGGGGTCGCGCGAGGAGCTGGCGAAGGCGCTGATGCCGTATCTGGGGCGGGCGGCGGAGTCCTGGGACGTCGATGACGTCTGACCGGGCGGCCGGGGAGGCGCTGACCGCGCTGGCGGACCTGCTGGCGGCGGCGGGACAGGAGCCGCCCACCGGGCGGGAGCTGGCGGAACTGCTGTGGCTGGCGCGGCAGACGGGGACGCCGGAGCGTCCCGTGGAGCGGCCGGAGCCGCGGACGCCGGAGCCCGCGCCGCGGGTCCTGCGGCGCTCGGACCCGCTCCGGCCGGCGCTCCCCGCGGCTCCGCCCGGTCCGGAGCCGGCCCCGGGCCCGGCGCCCCGGGTGCCGCTGCACGCCCCGGCCGCCGCGCCCGGGCCGAGGTCCGCGCCGCGGCCCGAGTCCCGGCCGGAACCCGCCGCGCGCCCGCACAGCCCCCTGCTGGCGCCCGCGCCGCCGATGCTGGCCCGCCCGCTCGCCCTCCAGCGTTCGCTGCGCCCGCTGCGCCGGACCGTGCCGAGCGCGGCGGGACGGGAGCTGGACGAGACCGCGACCGCGGACCGGATCGCCGCGCTCGGCGCCGGACGGCGGGCGTGGCTGCCGGTGCTGCGGCCCCGTCAGGAACGCTGGCTGCATCTGCGGATCGTCCTCGACACGGGCCCGACGATGACGATGTGGCGCCCGTTGGCGCGCGAACTGCACACGGCCCTCGCGCAGACCGGGGCGTTCCGCACCCTCGACGTGCTGCGGCTCGGCGAGGACGGGCGGCTGCCCCGTCGGCACCGGGAGCGGGGCCGTACGGCGGTGCTCGTGGTCAGCGACGCGATGGGGCCGCAGTGGCACGAGGGGCCGGCCGGGGTGCGGTGGCGCGGCACGCTCGCCGCGCTCGCCGGGGAGGCGCCGGTCGCGCTGCTCCAGCCGCTGCCGGAGCGCCTGTGGCGGCACACGGCGGCGCCCGCCGTGCCGGGCCGGTTCGTGTCGCCCGCCGCGGGCGTCCCCAACGCGGCCCTGGAGTTCGCCCCGTACGACGGCGTACCCGGCCGGGCGGGCGTCCCGCTGCCCGTCCTGGAGCCGACCGACGTATGGCTCGGCCACTGGGCGGAGCTGGTCGCCTCCCCGTCCGGTGCGGAGGTGCCGGGCGCGGCGGCCTTCGTGACGCCCCGCGGGCCGGTCGCCCCGGACGACGCGCTCGTCCCGGAGGACACCGACCCCGAGGAACTGGTGCTGCGCTTCCGCGCCCTGGCCTCGCCGCAGGCGTTCCGGCTGGCCGCGCACCTGGCGGTCGGCTCGGCGCGGCTGCCGGTGATGCGGCTGGTCCAGGCGGCGGTGGAGCGGCGGCCCGAGCCGCAGCACCTGGCGGAGGTGGTCCTCAGCGGGATGCTCCGCGCCCACCCGGGCGCGGACCCCGGCGCGTACGCGTTCCGTCCCGGCGTCCGCGAGGTCCTCCTCGGCGCCCTCCCCCGCACCTCCCTGATCCGCACGGCCGAACTCCTGGCCCGCGTCAGCGCCGAGATCGACGCCCGCGCGGGCGCCCTGCCGGGCGAGTTCCGCGCGCTGGTGGAGAGTCTGGAGGGGCGGGGCGCGGACCGGGCGGTGGGGCGGCCGTTCGCGCTGGTGAGCGAGGAGAGCGTGCGGCTGCTGCGGGGGCCCGAGCGGGTGCCGCCGGGCTCGGCCGGCTCGTTGGCCGCCTCGGCGGCGGGCTCGGTGGAGCCGGACGCGAGGGCGGAGCGGCGCTCGACGCCGGAGCCGGACGACGCCGCGCCGGAGCCGGACGCCGCCCGGTCGCGGCTGCTCGCCGGGCGGTACGAGCTCCTGGAGCTGCGGCCGGGCCCGGCGGGCGAGGAGCTGTGGACGGCGCACGACCACGGGCACGACCGCCGGGTCCTCGTCCGGGTCCATCCCTTCGCGCCGCCGCCGGGCTTCGCGGCCCGCGTGGAAGCCTTGCGCGCCGCCGGGCACCCTCATCTCGTGCGCGTCCTGGCCGGCTTCGAGACCGGCGGCCGGTGCGCCGTCGTCCTCCAGGGACTCTCCGGCCGGACGCTGCGGGACGTCCTGGCCGGGGCTCCCGGGGGTCTGACGTCGTTCCGTGCCCTGTTCGGGGCCGGGGAGCTCGCCGCCGCGCTCCTGGCGCTGCACGATGCCGGGTTCGTGCACGGCGCCGTGCGGCCGGACCGGGTCCTGATGGACGAGCAGGAGAAACCCGTCCTGGGCGAGCCCTCCCTGGTGCCGGAGCAGCGGCCCGAGGACGACCTGTACGACTTGGGCCGGCTGTTGTACGAGATGGCCACGGGTCAGGCGCCGCCGGACGACGGCGACGACCTGCCGTCCCCCCGGCAGGTGCAGCCGGACGTGCCGCTCAGTCTCGACCAGAGCGTCCTCGGCCTGCTGTCCGACCACACCGCCCACCGCCGCGACGCGGTGCTGCGGCTGGCGGGGCTGGTCCGGGGCCTCGGGTCACGCCCGTGGGGCGCCGTCCCCCGCCCGAACTACCGGGTGCTCGGACCGGTCAAGGCCTGGTTCGACCCGCTGCCCGAGCGGGACGCGCTCGTCCTGGCGCCGCTGCTGCTGGCCGGGGGGCGGTTCGTCGAGGTGGAGACCCTGCCCTTCGAGACCGCAGGCGAGCCCGCCCACATCGCCGATGTGATGGCCCGTCTGGAGCTGCTGAAGGCCAACGGCCACCCCGTCGAGACGCGCTCGTCGTCGGCCCGGATCGACCTGACCGAGGTGCGCTTCGACCTGGCCACCGCCGAGCGGCTGGCGGAGCGTGCCGCCGAGGCCGCGCGGAGCGGCGACCACGTGACGGGCGCCCTGCTGTACCGGGCGGCCCTCGCGCTGTGGCGGTCGGAGCCCTTGGCGGGCCTGCCGGGACGGTGGGCGAGCCGGGAACGGCGCCGGCTGACGAGCCTGCGGGCCCGCTGGCAGGAACAGCTGGCGGCGCTCTCCGAGGGGGCTCAGGCGCGGGGAGCGCGGCTGCTGGCCGTCGCCTCGGGTGCGGACGCCGGGGGCTCCGCCATCAGGGAGTTCGCGTCCGTGCTGCGGGTCCTCGGGCTGGAGGGCGTCGGCTCCACGCCGATGACCCATGTCACGGACCTCCCGCCCGAGGTGGCGGTCCGGCTGGCGGCGGACGCCGCCCTCTCCGACTGGCGGAAGCCCGGACCGCGACGGCCCGTCGTCCTGCGGGTGGCCGTGTCCGGCGAGACGGCCGACGTGCGGGACCTCGCGGACGTCATCCTGGCCCAGGCGGAGCAGGCCGGGGCGGCGGCCGAGCGGGGGCCGCTGCTGCTGCTCGGGTATCCGCGGTGGATCCACGACGCCCTGCCCGAGCGGCTCCGCACGGGGGCGCGCTGGGGACCCGGACCGCAGGGCTGGCTGTGGCTGAAGGTCGTTCCGCCGCGGGAGGAGGAAGCGGTGACGTCGGTGCCGCAGCCCTCGGTTCCCGTGCCCTGGCCGCAGGAGCCGGCCCCGGAGCGGCCCCGCGGCTTCCTGGCCCGCCTGTTCCGGCGGCGGCCCCCGCCGTAGGGGACGGGCCCTAGGGCGCGTCGGGACTTCCGGACACGGCCTAGGGCGCGTCCTTGTCCCATCCCGAGTGCAGTCGTGACTTCACGTCGTCCGGCGGCAGGAACCGGGACCAGCGTTCGGGGAACTCCGACGGCATGTCCGGGTCGTCCTCGTCCACGTCGTCGGCCTCCGCCCGGAGCCGGGCGACCAGGTCGGCGGCCTGGACGGCGCGGGCGCGTTCGTTGGCCTCGCGGGCGGCGGCGGTGGCGACGGAGGGCCAGACGCGGTCGATGGCCGCGTTGACGGCGGCGCCCACGAGGACGGCGAAGGCGGAGATGCCGATCCACAGGAGGACGGCGATGGGGGCGGCGAGGGAGCCGTAGATGGTGGGGCCCTCGACCTGGCTGGTCAGGTAGATGCGGAGGACGAAGCTGCCGAGGACCCAGATGCCGAGGGCGACGAGCGCGCCGGGGATGTCCTCGATCCACGGGGAGCGGACCGGGACGGACACGTGGTACAGGGTCGTCAGGAAGGCGATGGAGAGCAGGATGACGGTCGGCCAGTAGAGGACGGAGACGACTTCCGTGCCCCAGGGGACGAACTCGACGATCCGGTCCGGTCCGACGACGGCCAGCGGCAGCACGACGGCGCCGATGAGCAGGGCCACGATGTAGAGCAGGAAGGAGAGGAGTCGCGTCTTCACGATGCCGCGGTGTCCGTCGAGGCCGTACATGACGGTGATGGTGTCGATGAAGACGTTGACGGCGCGGGAGCCGGACCAGAGGGCGATGGCGAAGCCGAGGGAGATCAGCTCGGGCCGTTTGCCCTGGGTGACCCCTTCCAGCAGGGGGCGGGCGAACTCGTTGACGCCCCGGTCGGAGAGGACCGTTCCGGCGGCGTGGAGGATGTTCTCCTCGATGCTGGAGACGGTGTTGGTGTTGGTCCATTCGTCGGCGTAGCCGAGGAGCGCGATCAGGCCGAGCAGCAGGGGTGGCAGGGACAACAGGGTGAAGAACGCGGCTTCGGCGGCGAGCCCGAGGATGCGGTACTCGATGCACGAGTTCACGGTGTCCTTCAGGAGCAGCCAGACCATCTTCCGCTTCGAGACGTTGCGGTAGAGGACACGAGCGCGGTGGAGCCGGCTCCAGGGCCGCCGCTCGGGCCGTTCGGGTGTTTCGTTTGCTGCCTGCACGTCCTTACCGTATCGGCATGACTGACGGCACCCACACCGTGACCAACCAGGCTCCGCCCCTGGTCGGCCACGACGTCTTCTCGACCGACCGGGCCCTCGCGGAGGCCGTCGAACGGCATCTGCCGCCGGAGCTGTACGCCGAGGCGCGCGAGGAGCTCGTGGCCTTCGGCGTCGCCGCGGGCTCGGCCCAGGCACTGGAGTGGGGGACGCTCGCGAACGCGTGTGCGCCCCGGTTGCGGACCCACGACCGGTACGGCCACCGGATCGACGAGGTGGAGTTCCATCCGGCCTGGCACCGGCTGCTCGGGCGCGGGGTGGCGGCGGGGCTGACCGACGCGTGGGACCGGCCGGGCGGGCATGTGCGGCGGGCGGCGGGCTTCCTGCTGGCCTCGCAGGTGGAGGCGGGCCACGGCTGTCCGCTGTCGATGACGCACGCGGCGGTGCCGGCGCTGCGGGCCGAGCCGGAACTGGCGGCGGTCTGGGAGCCGCTGATCGCCTCCCGGGTGTACGAGCAGGGGCTGCGGCCGCCGCTGGAGAAGACGGGCGTGCTGCTCGGGATGGGGATGACGGAGAAGCAGGGTGGCAGCGACGTCCGGGCGAACACCACCCGGGCGGAGCCGCTGGCGGAGGACGGGGCGTACGTCCTGACGGGGCACAAGTGGTTCTGTTCGGCGCCGATGTCGGACGGGTTCCTGGTGCTGGCTCAGGCGCCCGGCGGGCTGACCTGTTTCCTGGTGCCGCGGGTGCTGCCGGACGGCACGCGGAACGCGTTCGCGATCCAGCGGCTCAAGGACAAGCTGGGCAACCGGTCGAACGCCTCCGCCGAGGTGGAGTTCGACGGGTCCACCTGGGCGCGCCGGGTCGGCGAGGAGGGGCGCGGGGTGCGCACGATCATCGGGATGGTGGCGGCGACCCGGCTCGACTGCGTGCTGGGCTCGGCGGCGCTGATGCGGCAGGCGGTGGCGCAGGCGGTGCACCACGCCTCGTACCGCAGCGCGTTCGGCGGGCTGCTCGTGGACAAGCCGCTGATGCGCAACGTGCTCGCCGATCTGGCGCTGGAGTCGGAGGCGGCGACGGTGCTGGGGCTGCGGCTCGCGGCGGCGTACGACGGCGGGAGCGAGGCGGACCGGGCGCTGCTGCGGATCGCGGTGCCGGTGGCGAAGTTCTGGGTGACGAAGCGGTGCGTGCCGGTGGTGGCGGAGGCGCTGGAGTGCCTGGGCGGGAACGGGTACGTGGAGGAGTCGGGGCTGCCGCGGCTGCTGCGGGAGTCGCCGCTGAACTCGGTCTGGGAGGGCGCGGGCAATGTGCAGGCGCTCGACGTGCTGCGGGTGCTGCAACGGGAACCGGCGGCCCTGAACGCCTTCCTGGGCGAGGTGGGGCGGGCACGCGGCGCGGACCACCGGCTGGACCGGGCGATCCGGGACATGCTGGCGGAGCTCGCGGACCTGGAGGGCATCGAGGCACGGGCCCGGCGGCTCGTGGAGCGGATGGCGCGGGTGCTCCAGGGGGCGCTGCTGGTGCGGTGGGCGCCGCCCGAGGTGGCGGACGCGTTCTGCGCCTCGCGTCTCGGCGGGGACTGGGGGGCGTCGTTCGGGACGCTGCCGCACACGCTGGACCTGGCGGCGGTGGTCGAGCGGGCCCGACCGGCCGCGTGAACGCGCGTGCGGTCGGCCCGTCTTCGGGGTGATGTCCGCGCGTGCCCAGGGGTGGACCCGTGGAGGCGGCCGCCGGGCGGCGGGCGCTCCGGGGAGGCCGGCACGCGCGGAAAAGCCGAGGGTGGTGCTGCGCCGACACGGCACCACCCTCCGCTTCGGCTCCAGACTCCTCGACGGGGGCGGGGGTCGCCAGAGTTGCAAGGGGTTGCAGGATTACCCGAAGCACCCCGCGCGTCGCTCTCCGGAGCGGCACCATGGGCGGCAGGACCCGGGACCGGGTACGGGCCGAGGGCAGAACCGATACAGCACCGCGCGGGAGCGGGGAGGACCGATGAACAACAAGAAGCTGGACCTGAACCGGCTCGCCGCGATGGACGCCGGCAAGGCGAGCCGGCTGCTGCACCGGGTGCGCGAGGAGACGCTGGCCGGCCGGACGCCGCCGGTGGCGCCCCGCCCCGTCATCGACGCGTCCTGGCAGCGCATGTTCCGGATCGGCCTCGACCCGGACCAGACCACGAGCACGGTGCTCCTGGAGCGCGAGGAGCTGGAGCAGCGGCGCCGGGCGACGGTGCTCGGCGAGGTGATGCGGACGCTGAGCGCGGGTCTGGCCGGGATCGCCGACGCCTCGCTGCAGATCATGGTCGTGACGGACGAGCAGGGCCGGGTGCTGTGGCGCGAGGGCAACCTGGGGGTGCTGCGCCAGGCGAACGGGATCTGTCTGGAGGAGGGCGCGGCCTGGAGCGAGCAGTCGACCGGGACGAACGCGGTGGGCACGGCACTGGCGATGGACCGGGCCGTGCAGGTCCACTCGGCCGAGCACTACGTGCACACCCTGCACAACTGGACCTGCGCCGCCGCGCCCGTGCACGATCCGCGCGACCGGCGGCTGCTCGGCATCGTCGACGTGAGCGGTCCGGCGTCCAGCTTCCATCCGGCGACGCTGGCGCTGGTCGCCTCGGTGGCACAGCTCGCCGAGGCGGAGATGCGGCAGCGGCATCTGCGGTCGATCGAGCGGCTGCGTTCGGTGGCGGCGCCGATCCTGTGCCGGGTGGGCGGCCGGGCCGTCGCCGTCGACACGCACGGCTGGACGGCGGCGGTGACCGGGATGGCGCCGGTGGACCGGCTGGTGCTGCCCAAGTCGTTCCGGGCCGGCCGGGTGTGGCTGCCCTCGCTGGGCATGTGCGCGGTGGAGCCGCTGCCGGGCGGCTGGCTGCTGCGGGTCGAGGAGGAGCCGCGGGCGGCCGACGCCGCCTCGGGCGCGGTGAGCCGGGTGGTGCTGGACCTGACCGGGCCTCGCCGCTGCACGGTGTCGGTGTCGGGCGCGGTCGGCAGCTGGTCCCAGGAGCTGAGCCCGCGGCACGCCGAGCTGCTGTACGTGCTGGCCTCGCATCCGGAGGGCCGGACGGCGGCGGAGCTGGCCCAGGACGTGTTCGGGGACCGGACGCGGACGGTGACGGTACGGGCCGAGATGTCGCGGGTGCGGCGCCATCTGGCGGGTGTCCTCGCCCACCGTCCGTACCGCTTCGGCGAAAAGGTCGAGGTGGAGCTGCGCCGCCCCGCCCACCCGGCGGACCTGCTGCCCCAGTCCACGGCCCCGGCCGTCCTGGCGGCGCGCACGGCGACGGGGCCGCGGGGCTGACGGGGCCGCGAGACCGGGGACCCGGAGCCCGGCGGCCCCGGCTCCCGCACCCGACCCCTACCTTCCGCGTACGCACGGCCTTCCCGAGGGAGCCGTCCGCGAGCCCTCCAGGACCCGTCCGCGCCCCGTCCGCGACCCGTCCGCATGGCGGACAATGTGTCCGAGGACACCCGGCCCGCCCCCGTCACCTGTAGGAATCCGCCGCTCCGCGTGATGCGATAAGCCCATGAGCATCACTCTCACCACCTGGTCGCTGGAACAGACCTCGCCGTCCGATCTGAACCCGGTCGCCCCGCCGGAGGGCGTCGAGCTGCGGATCGAGCGGGCCGGGGTGCCCTCGGCGGAGTTCAGCCGCTTCCTCTATACCGCGGTCGGCGGCGACATCCGCTGGACCGACCGGCTGTCGCTGACGTACCCGCAGTGGCAGGCGATCGTGGAGAAGCCGGGCGCCGAGATCTGGGTGGCGTACGAGAACGGGACGCCGGCCGGCTACGTCGAGCTGGACCCGCAGGACGACGGGGTCGTGGAGATCGTCTACTTCGGCCTGATCCCCGCCTTCCGGGGGCGGCGGATCGGCGGCCGTCTGCTGTCGTACGGGGTGGAGCGCGCCTGGGACCTGGCCGAGCGCTGGCCGGACCGCGAGCCGACCAAGCGGGTCTGGCTGCACACCTGCTCCCTGGACGGCCCGCACGCGATGGGCAACTACGAGCGCCGGGGCTTCCGCCTGTTCGACACGAAGGTCGAGGAGATCGAGGAGCCGGCCAACCCGGGGCCCTGGCCGGGCGCGCACGCCTGAGCCATCGCGTTCCACTCTCCGACCACTCTCCGAAGGGGCCCTGAACTGGGCCCCTTTCGCGTGACCCAGACCACACCATCTCGCCTGTCGAGACATTGATGTCCACATTATGGATAATGCTGGACTGGGTCCAAAGTCCCGTGACACGCTTCCGTCATGTCTGGAACTGGAATTGCCTTGGTGAGTCGGCGGCACGTCGACCTCGGCCGCATGTCCAGCGCCATCTGTTCGGCGCGCTGATCGAACCAGCACCGCCGCGCATCTTCCTGCAGTCCCTTTCTCTGCGCACTGTCGCGCCGCCCTCCATCCTGAGCGCGAGTGTGCAGGTCAGAGCCGCCCTCCCGCAGTCCCGAAGGACATATCGCCATGGCCGCCACCCCGGAAAACCCCACTCCCGCAGCCGCTCGCCGCAAGACCGGGCGCCACCGCGGCGAGGGTCAGTGGGCCGCGGGGCACTTCACCCCGCTGAACGGCAATGAGCAGTTCAAGAAGGACGACGACGGTCTCAATGTACGGACACGTATTGAGACGATCTACTCCAAGCGTGGATTCGACTCCATCGACCCCAACGACCTGCGCGGCCGGATGCGCTGGTGGGGCCTGTACACCCAGCGCCGCGAGGGCCTGGACGGCACCAAGACCGGTGTCCTGGAGCCGGAGGAGCTGGACGCCGAGTACTTCATGCTCCGCGTCCGCATCGACGGCGGCCGGCTGACCACCGAGCAGCTGCGGGTCATCGGCGAGATCTCGCAGGAGTTCGCGCGCGGCACCGCCGACCTCACCGACCGGCAGAACGTCCAGTACCACTGGATCCGGATCGAGGACGTCCCGGAGATCTGGAACCGCCTGGAGGCGGTCGGCCTCTCCACCACGGAAGCCTGCGGCGACACCCCGCGCGTCATCCTCGGCTCCCCCGTCGCCGGCATCGCCGAGAACGAGATCATCGACGGCACCCCCGCCGTCGAGGAGATCTACCGGCGCATCGTCGGCAACCCCGACTTCTCCAACCTGCCCCGGAAGTTCAAGTCCGCGGTCTCCGGCTCGCCCCTGCTCGACGTGGCGCACGAGATCAACGACATCGCCTTCGTCGGCGTGAACCACCCGGAGCACGGCCCCGGCTTCGACGTCTGGGTCGGCGGCGGCCTCTCCACCAACCCCAAGCTGGGCGTCCGGCTCGGCACCTGGGTCTCCCTGGACGAGGTGCCCGACGTCTACGAGGGCGTCATCTCGATCTTCCGCGACTACGGCTACCGCCGGCTGCGCACCCGCGCCCGCCTGAAGTTCCTGGTCGCCGACTGGGGCCCGGAGAAGTTCCGCCAGGTCCTGGAGGACGAGTACCTCAAGCGCAAGCTGGCCGACGGGCCCGCCCCCGAGCAGCCGGCCGGCCGCTGGCGCGACCACGTGGGCGTCCACAAGCAGCTCGACGGACGCTTCTACGTGGGCTTCGCCCCGCGCGTCGGCCGGGTCGACGGCACCACCCTCACCAAGATCGCCGAGATCGCCGAGGCGCACGGCTCGGGCCGGGTCCGCACCACCGCCGAGCAGAAGATGATCGTCCTGGACATCGAGGAGGCGCAGGTCGACTCGATCGTCTCCGCCCTGGAGTCCCTGGACCTGCGGGTGACCCCCTCGCCGTTCCGGCGCGGCACGATGGCCTGCACCGGCATCGAGTTCTGCAAGCTGGCCATCGTCGAGACCAAGGCCCGCGGCGCCTCACTCATCGAGGAACTGGAGCGCCGCATCCCGGAGTTCGACGAGCCGATCACCATCAACATCAACGGCTGCCCGAACGCCTGCGCCCGCATCCAGGTCGCCGACATCGGCCTCAAGGGCCAGCTGGTCCTGGACGACGACGGCAACCGGGTCGAGGGCTACCAGGTCCACCTCGGCGGCGCGCTCGGCCTGGAGGCCGGCTTCGGCCGCAAGGTCCGCGGCCTCAAGGTCACCTCGGCCGAGCTGCCCGACTACGTCGAGCGGGTCCTCTCGCGCTTCCAGGCGGAGCGCGAGGACGGCGAGCGCTTCGCCACCTGGGCGGCGCGCGCGTCCGAGGAGGCGCTGTCGTGAGCGAGCGAGCCGCCCCCTTCCACTGCCCCTACTGCGGGGACGAGGACCTGCGTCCGCACGAGCAGGGCCACGGAGCGTGGGAATGCAGGGCCTGCAGTCGAGCCTTCCAGCTGAAGTTCCTGGGGCTCCTCGCCCCGGAGACTTCGGGCAACACCTCTGGGAGGAAACAGATATGACGGGCACTCGGATTCCGCAGGACGCCACCGCGGCCGACCTCCAGGCACTCGCCGAGCAGGCCGGCCGCGAGCTGGAGGACGCCTCCGCGCTGGAGATCCTCCAGTGGGCGGCCGGCACCTTCGGCGAGCGCTTCTGCGTCACCTCCTCCATGGAGGACGCGGTCGTCGCCCACCTCGCCTCCCGCGCCCTGCCCGGAGTCGACGTCGTCTTCCTCGACACCGGCTACCACTTCCCCGAGACGATCGGCACCCGTGACGCGGTCGACGCCGTCATGGACGTCAACGTCATCACCCTGACCCCGCGTCAGACGGTCGAGGAGCAGGACGCCGAGTACGGCGCCAAGCTGTTCGAGCGCGACCCCGACCTGTGCTGCGCGCTGCGCAAGGTCAAGCCGCTGGAGGAGGGCCTGACCGCGTACACCGCGTGGGCCACCGGCCTGCGCCGCGACGAGTCCCCGACCCGGGCGAACACCCCGGTCGTCGGCTGGGACGAGAAGCGGCGGAAGGTCAAGATCTCCCCCATCGCCCGCTGGACCCAGGACGACGTGGACGCGTACGTCCTGGAGCACGGGGTGCTCACCAACCCGCTCCTCATGGACGGTTACGCCTCCGTCGGCTGCGCCCCCTGCACCCGCCGGGTCGAGGACGGCGAGGACGCACGGGCCGGCCGCTGGGCCGGCCGGGCCAAGACCGAGTGCGGACTGCACGCCTGATGACCATCGACACCCCCCACACCGAGACCTCCCAGGAGAACCACGTGACCGGTGCCACCGTCTGGCTCACCGGCCTGCCGAGCGCCGGCAAGACGACCATCGCGTACGAGCTGGCCGGCCGGCTGCGCGCCGAAGGGCAGCGCGTCGAGATCCTCGACGGCGACGAGATCCGGGAGTTCCTCTCCGCGGGCCTCGGCTTCAGCCGCGAGGACCGGCACACCAACGTGCAGCGCATCGGCTTCGTCGCGGAACTGCTCGCCTCGAACGGCGTGACGGTCCTGGTCCCGGTCATCGCGCCGTACGAGGACAGCCGCGAGGCGGTCCGCAAGCGCCACGCGGCCCAGGACACCCCGTACGTCGAGGTGCACGTCGCCACTCCGGTGGACGTGTGCTCGGTGCGGGACGTGAAGGGCCTGTACGCCAAGCAGGCCGCGGGTGAGATCAGCGGTCTCACCGGCGTCGACGACCCGTACGACGAGCCGCGGAACCCGGATCTGCGGATCGAGTCCCACACCCAGACCGTGCAGGAGTCCGCGGCGCAGCTCCACGCGCTGCTCACCGAGAGGGGTCTGCTGTGACCACTGTCGCTCATGTCCACGAGGCGACCGACAGCCCGTTCGCGCTGTCGCACCTCGACTCCCTGGAGTCGGAGGCCGTCCACATCTTCCGCGAGGTGGCGGGCGAGTTCGAGCGGCCGGTGATCCTCTTCTCCGGCGGCAAGGACTCGATCGTCATGCTGCACCTGGCGCTGAAGGCCTTCGCCCCGGCGCCGGTCCCCTTCACGCTGCTGCACGTCGACACCGGGCACAACTTCCCCGAGGTCCTCGAGTACCGCGACCGGGCCGTGGCCCGGCACGGGCTGCGGCTGCACGTGGCCTCCGTGCAGGAGTACATCGACGCGGGCAAGCTGCGCGAGCGTCCCGACGGCACCCGCAACCCGCTGCAGACCGTCCCGCTGACGGAGGCGATCCAGCAGCACCGCTTCGACGCCGTGTTCGGCGGCGGGCGGCGCGACGAGGAGAAGGCCCGCGCCAAGGAGCGGGTGTTCAGCCTCCGCGACGAGTTCTCCCAGTGGGACCCGCGCCGGCAGCGGCCCGAGCTGTGGCAGCTGTACAACGGCCGGCACGCCGCCGGCGAGCACGTCCGGGTCTTCCCGCTCTCCAACTGGACCGAGCTGGACGTGTGGCAGTACATCCAGCGCGAGCGGATCGAGCTGCCGGAGATCTACTTCGCGCACGAGCGCGAGGTGTTCCAGCGCAACGGCATGTGGCTGACGGCGGGCGAGTGGGGCGGCCCGAAGGAGTCCGAGACCGTCGTGACCCGGCAGATCCGCTACCGCACGGTCGGCGACATGTCCTGCACGGGCGCGGTGGACTCCGACGCCACCACGCTGGACGCCGTCATCACGGAGATCGCCGCCTCCCGGCTCACCGAGCGCGGGGCCACCCGCGCGGACGACAAGATGTCCGAGGCCGCGATGGAAGACCGCAAGCGCGAGGGGTACTTCTAATGAGCACGTCCACCGAGCAGCCGGCCGCCGAGCTCGCGGCCACCACCCTGCTGCGCTTCGCCACCGCCGGGTCCGTCGACGACGGCAAGTCCACCCTGGTGGGCCGGCTCCTGCACGACTCCAAGTCGGTCCTGGCGGACCAGCTGGAGGCCGTGGAGCACGCCTCGCGTTCGCGCGGCCAGGAGGCTCCGGACCTGGCGCTGCTCACCGACGGCCTGCGGGCCGAGCGGGAGCAGGGCATCACCATCGACGTCGCGTACCGCTACTTCGCGACGCCGCGGCGCCGGTTCATCCTCGCCGACACCCCCGGGCACGTGCAGTACACCCGGAACATGGTGACGGGCGCCTCGACGGCCGAGCTGGCCGTGGTCCTCGTCGACGCCCGCAACGGCGTCGTGGAGCAGACCCGCCGGCACGCGGCGGTGGCCGCCCTGCTGCGGGTGCCGCACGTGGTGCTGGCGGTGAACAAGATGGACCTGGTCGAGTACCGGGAGACCGTCTTCGCCTCCATCGCCGAGGAGTTCACCACCTACGCCTCCGAGCTGGGCGTCCCGGAGATCACCGCGATCCCGATCTCGGCGCTCGCCGGTGACAACGTGGTGGAGCCGTCGGCCAACATGGACTGGTACGGCGGTCCGACGGTCCTGGAGCACCTGGAGACCGTCCCGGTCAGCCACGACCTGACGGCCTGCCACGCGCGTTTCCCGGTGCAGTACGTGATCCGCCCGCAGACGGCGGAGCACCCGGACTACCGGGGCTACGCGGGCCAGATCGCGGCCGGTGCCTTCCGCGTCGGCGAGGAGATCACCGTGCTGCCCTCGGGCCGGACGACGACGATCGCCGGGATCGACGCCCTGGGCGAGTCCGTGGACATCGCGTGGGCGCCGCAGTCGGTGACGATCCGGCTGGCCGACGACATCGACATCTCCCGCGGTGACCTGCTCGCCCCGGTCGGCGACGCCCCGTCCACCAGCCAGGACGTCGAGGCGACCGTCTGCCACGTGGCGGACCGGCCGCTGGCCGTCGGGCAGCGGGTGCTCCTGAAGCACACCACCCGCACGGTCAAGGCGATCGTGAAGGAGATCCCGTCCCGGCTCACCCTGGACGACCTCTCCCAGCACCCGGAGCCCGGGCAGCTGGTCGCCAACGACATCGGCCGGGTCCGGGTCCGTACCGCCGAGCCGCTCGCGCTCGACGCGTACGCCGACTCGCGCCGGACGGGTTCGTTCCTGCTGATCGACCCCTCGGACGGCACCACGCTCGCGGCCGGCATGGCGGGCGAGTCGTTCGCCTCGACCGGGGCCGTCGTGGCGGCGGACGCCACGGACACCGAAGAAGGATGGGACTTCTGACGATGATTCAGGACTTCTGGGCCACCTTCGCGAAGGAGGGCGGCCGGGTGGGTTCCGGTGCGCTCGGCGCGGGCCGGGGAGGTGTCGCGCGATGTGCGTGCTGACCTCCATGCGCCGCCCCGGCGGCGTCACGCTGCTCGACCCGTTCCACCCCGTACGACATAGACACAGACGAAGACTTCGCAGAAGCTGAATCGAGGGGAACACCTCCCGTGCCTGCCACCACCCGTATCACCCTGCGCCGCGGCCTGGCCGCCGCTGCCGCCCTGCCCCTGCTCGTCGGGGCGCTCGCGTCCTGCGGCTACGGCTCCGACGCAAAGAAGAACGACGAGAAGAAGGTGGCCGCCGAGGGCGCGAAGCTCTCCGCCGACACCGTACGGCTCGGGTACTTCCCCAACCTGACGCACGCCACCGCGCTGGTCGGCGACCAGGAGGGCATCTTCCAGAAGGAGCTGGGCGGCACCCAGCTGAAGGTGTCGACCTTCAACGCCGGTCCCTCCGAGATCGAGGCGCTCAACGCCGACTCGATCGACATCGGCTTCATCGGCCCCTCGCCGTCCATCAACGGCTTCACCAAGTCCAAGGGCACCAACCTGCGCATCGTCGGCGGCTCGGCCTCCGGCGGCGTGAAGCTGGTGGTGAACCCGGCGAAGATCAAGTCCCTGGACGAGCTCAAGGGCAAGAAGATCGCCACCCCGCAGCTGGGCAACACGCAGGACGTGGCCTTCCTCAACTGGATCTCCGAGAAGGGCTGGAGCGTCGACGCCCAGAGCGGCAAGGGCGACGTCTCCGTGGTCCGCACGGACAACAAGATCACCCCGGACGCCTACAAGTCGGGCTCCATCGACGGCGCCTGGGTGCCGGAGCCGACCGCGTCGAAGCTGGTCAGCGAGGGCGCGAAGGTGCTGCTCGACGAGTCCGACCTGTGGCCGGACAAGAAGTTCGTCATCACCAACATCATCGTGTCGCAGAAGTTCCTGAAGGCGCACCCCGACGTGGTGGAGGCGGTGCTGCGCGGTTCGGTGAAGACCAACGAGTGGATCAACGCCAACCAGGACAAGGCGAAGGCCTCGGCCAACGCCAGGCTGAAGGAGCTGTCGGGCAAGCCGCTCGGCGCCAAGGTGATCGACAGCGCCTGGCCGTCGATCCAGTTCATCGACGACCCGCTGGCGGCCACCCTGCAGGCGCAGGCCGATCACGCGGTGAAGGCCGGTCTCCTCAAGCAGCCCGACCTGAACGGCATCTACGACCTGAAGCCGCTCAACAAGGTCCTGAAGGCCGCGGGCAAGCCCGAGGTCTCCGACGCCGGTCTCGGCGCGAAGTAACCCAGCCGCAGCTCAACCCAGGAGGTGACGACCATGGCCACGACCACGACGCTCGCCAAGGCCGAGGACCGCGTCGGCGCGGTGGGTCACGCCGCGCGCATCGAGCACGTCTCGAAGTCCTTCGGCGGTCCGGCCGGCGGACAGCTCGTCCTCGACGACATCTCGCTCGATGTCGCCCCGGGTGAGTTCGTCACCCTCCTGGGCGCCTCGGGCTGCGGCAAGTCCACCCTGCTCAACCTGGTCGCCGGGCTCGACCGGCCGTCCGCGGGGTCCATCGAGACCCCCGGCGGCCGGCCGGCCCTGATGTTCCAGGAGCACGCCCTGTTCCCGTGGCTGACCGCGGGCAAGAACATCGAGCTCGCGCTGAAGCTGCGCGGGCTGCCGAAGGCCGAGCGGCGGCCGGAAGCCGAGCGGCTGCTCGAACTGGTGCGGCTCGGCGGCTCGTTCGACAAGCGCGTCCACGAGCTGTCCGGCGGCATGCGGCAGCGGGTGGCGCTGGCCCGGGCGCTCGCCCAGGACAGCGACCTGCTGCTGATGGACGAGCCGTTCGCGGCGCTCGACGCGATCACCCGGGACGTCCTGCACGACGAGCTCACCCGGATCTGGCGGGAGACCCGGCTCTCGGTCCTCTTCGTCACGCACAACGTGCGCGAGGCCGTGCGGCTGGCCGAGCGGGTCGTCCTGCTGTCCTCCCGGCCGGGCCGGATCGCCCGCGAGTGGACCATCGGCATTCCGCAGCCGCGCCGCATCGAGGACGCCGCCGTGGCGGAGCTGTCCGTCGAGATCACCGAAGAACTGCGTGGGGAGATCCGCCGCCATGGCCAGCACTGAGACGACGCCGCCCGCCGAGCGGGTGAAGACCGACGACCTGGCCGGTCTGGAGGCCGGACTCGACGCGCTCGACAGCGTCCAGGTCCGGCGGGCCCCGGTGCGCGAGGTCCTCCTGAAGAAGGTCCTGCCGCCGGTCCTCGCCATCGTGCTGGTGCTGGTGGTGTGGCAGCTCCTGGTCACCTTCGAGGTCGCCGACGAGGGCAAGCTGCCCTCGCCCGGCGCCGTGTGGGACAGCCTGTCCACGATGTGGCTGGAGGGCACCCTCCTCCAGGTCCTGTGGACCAGCGTCTCCCGGGCCCTGCTGGGCTTCCTGCTCGCCCTGGCGATCGGTACGCCGCTGGGCCTGCTGGTCGCCCGGGTGGGGGTGGTGCGGACGGCGATCGGCCCGATCCTGTCCGGACTCCAGTCGCTGCCCTCGGTCGCCTGGGTGGCGCCCGCGGTCCTGTGGCTCGGCCTCAACGACAGCATGATGTTCGCGGTGATCCTGCTGGGCGCCGTGCCGTCCATCGCCAACGGCCTGGTGGCCGGCGTGGACCAGGTGCCGCCGCTGTTCCTGCGGGCCGGGCGGACGCTCGGCGCGACCGGGCTGAAGGGCGCCTGGCACATCGTGATGCCGGCCGCGCTGCCCGGCTACCTCGCGGGCCTGAAGCAGGGCTGGGCGTTCTCGTGGCGCTCGCTGATGGCGGCGGAGATCATCGCCTCCTCCCCCGACCTGGGCCTCGGC
The DNA here is from genome assembly GCF_040683955.1 of Streptomyces sp. NPDC093111. Lineage (NCBI taxonomy): Bacteria > Bacillati > Actinomycetota > Actinomycetes > Kitasatosporales > Streptomycetaceae > Streptomyces > Streptomyces sp. NPDC093111. Next base: position 59,304 of record NZ_JBFBNW010000021.1, read on the forward strand.
CTCGGCCAGCTCCTGGAGAACGGACGCAACAACTTCGACATGCCGGGGATCTTCCTGGCGATCTTCCTGATCCTGCTCGTCGGTGTCGCCATCGACCTGCTGGTGTTCAGCCCGGTGGAGCGCGCCGTGCTGCGCCGCCGCGGCCTGCTGGTGAAGGCCTGATCCCCATGAGCGTCCCGACTCTGCTCGTCATCGCCCACGGCAGCCGCGACCCGCGGCACGCGGCGACCGTCCAGGCGCTGGTGCGCCGGGCCGGCGCGCTGCGGCCGGGGCTGCGGGTGGAGACGGCGTTCCTGGACTTCAACCTGCCCTCGGTGCCGGGGGTGCTGGACCGGCTCGCCGCCGACGGGGTGCGGGAGGTGGTGGCGCTGCCGCTGCTGCTGACCCGCGCCTTCCACGCGAAGGCCGACATCCCCGCCGTCCTGCGGCAGGCCCCGGCCGGGCTACGGGTGCGGCAGGCGGAGGTCCTCGGCCCCTCGCCGCTGCTGCTCGCGGCGGTGGAACGGCGGTTGTACGAGGCCGGGCTCACGCCCGGCGACATGAGCTCGACCGGGGTCGTCCTGGCCTCGGCGGGCTCCACGGACCCGGAGGCGATCGCAGTGATCGCAGAAACGGCGCGGGAGCTGCGGCGCACCGGTTGGTGCTCCGTGCGGCCTGCGTTCGCCTCCGCTGTGCAAGCCGGGGGCTTCCCGGGTACGGACGAGGCGGTACGGGCGCTCCGCGCCGAGCCCGGCGTGCGCCGGGTGGCCGTGGCCCCGTACGTGATCGCGCCGGGCCGCCTCCCGGACCGCATCGCGGCGGGCGCGGCCGGCGCCGACGTCCTCGCCGACGTCCTGGGCCCCGCCCCGGAACTGGCCCGGCTGCTCCTGGAGCGGTACGGCTCCGCGGCGGGCGCCGTGGCCGACGCCCGGCTGGCGGGCGTCGCGGGCTAGGCGCCGCGCGCCAGGCGGGACTTTCCGGACACGACCTAGCCCTTCGGGGTGCGTCCGCTGAGGGCGAGGGCCCGGGTGAAGGGGTCGGCGGTGCCGGGGACGGTGACCGGCTCGGCGAAGCCTTCGTACTGGCGGAAGACCTCCGCGTACCGCTCGACGACGTCGAGCACGAAGACGGCGGTGTCCTCGGGGATCTCGAAGGTCCGGCCGGTGGACGTGGCCAGGTCCCAGCCGTGCAGGGCGAGTTCCTTGACCAGCATCGAGGCGATCTCGGGCGCGGCGACGGAGCTGCCGCCGAGGTCGACCTCGCCTTCCCACGCCTCGGGCTTCTCCCAGGCGGCGAGGGCCCGGTCGAGCTGGGCGGCGTACCGCTCGGACCAGTCGGCGTCGGCGGTGAAGTCGCGCTGGACGGTCTCCTCGGGCAGCTGGGTGCGCAGGGCGCGGTGTTCGAGGCCGTGCGCGCTGTAGAGGACGAGGTGGTTGGCGAGCTCGCGGACCGTCCAGTCGGTGCAGGCGGACGGTTCGTCGAGCTGCCGGGGGGTGATGCCGCGGGTGACACGGGCGGCTTCCGCGGCGCAGACGGTGAGGTGTGCGTGGATCTCGTTCATGGCGTCGACGCTAGTGAGGGCCGCCCGGCCCGGTCTTGAACTTTCGCGACAGGGCGGGCGGGGGCGGAGTCACGCGAAGTCGAGGCCGCCGGTCCGGGTGCGCTTGATCTCGAAGAGGTCGGGGTGGCCGGTGAGCACCCGGTAGCTGTCGAAGAGCTCGGCGGCCGGCTCGCCGCGCGGGATGGCCCGCAGCACCGGGCCGAACCAGGCGGTGCCGTCGACGTGCAGGGTCGGGGTGCCGACGTAGGCCTCGGCCTCGGGGTCCTTGCCGGCGTCGTGGCTGCGCCGGACGGCCTCGTCGTAGGCGGGGTCGTGGGCGGCCTCGGCGAGGGTGGCGGGCAGGCCGAGTTCGGCGAGGGACTCGGCGATCACGGCGTCGAAGTCCTTGTTCTTCTGCTCGTGGATGCGGGTGCCGTACGCGGTGTAGAGCGGGCGGAGGATCTCCTCGCCGTGCTGTCCGGCCGCGGCGGCGGCGACCCGGACGGGGCCGATGGAGGCGTCGACGAGGGTGCGGTACCAGTCGGGCAGGTCGTTGCCCTCGTTGTGGAAATAGAGGCTCATCACGCGGAAGCGGAGGTCGATGTCGCGGTGCCGCTCGACTTCGAGGATCCAGCGGGAGGTGATCCAGGCGAAGGGGCAGGCGGGGTCGAAGTAGAAGTCCACGGTGGTCGTCATGAGGGAAACCCTAGCCAGCCGATGGCCCGGAACACCGGGCCAATCGCAGCTCGCCGGACTGGGCCACTCATGCGTCGGCCGCGGTCATCTCCACCAGTTTGGCGACGGTGTTCCAGTTGCGGGCGGTGACGGTGACGTCCTTGCGGAGCGAGGGCCGGGAGACGGCGTCGGCCAGCTTGGAGGTGCCGAGGCCGCGGGGGACGTAGAGGTAGAGGACCCGGTCGCCGAGGGCGAACGCCTCGGGCAGGAAGGCCTCCTGGTCGATGCCGGCGAAGCGGTCCGCCGTGACGGGTCCGGAGTAGTAGAGGGCGTGGAGCTCCTTGCCCTCCAGTTCGGCGGCGGGGAACGGGCAGGCCGCGGCGACGGCCGCGAGGTAGGCGTGGTCGCGCACGAGACAGGGGACGTGGAAGCCGAAGTGCGTCTCGATCGCGGCTTCGAGGGCGGCGGCGAGCTCGTCCTCGGAGTCCTCGCGATCGGTGGCGAAGACGGCGTTCCCGCTCTGCAGATAGGTGCGGACCTCGCGGTGGCCGAGCCCTTCGAGGACGGAACGGAGTTCTGCCATGGGGACCTTGTTGCGTCCGCTCACGTTGATCCCGCGGAGCAGGGCCGCGTACGTCTTCGTCATGTCCACACCCTAAAGCGGCCGCCGTGCCCCGTGGGGGAGGGCGCGACGGCCGCCGGCCCGCGGGGCTCCCGGAACGAAGCTCTCCGCCGGCTGGCCGAACCCTGTCCGATGGGAGGGGGACGAATCAAGGGCTCCACGCACCTGTGACTTATTCAACAAGGTTTCGTAATGAGGAATCGGGACGAGCCGTCCGATTGCGGCGGAGCGCGCCGGTCAGGGCCCGGACGGTCCGGGCGACCGGGACGGTCAGGCGGCCTGCGTCCACTCCACCCGTGTTCGGTTAGGGTTACCTTGCCTGGCGCACGTGCGGGCAAGGCAACCCGGAGAACGGAACGTCGTGGATAAGATCGCGCTCACGGCCGGCGCCCTGTACCTCATCATCCTGCTCCGTGCCGGAGGGACCTTCGCCATCGGCTGGCTCGCCGGCGCCGGCGCCCGGCGCAGCAGATTCGCCGGGCGGATCTCCTCGGAGCGGTTCCAGCGCGCCGAGCGGGCGATCCAGCGCTGGGGCGCACCGGTGGTGGCCGTCTCCTTCCTGACCGTCGGCTTCCAGACCGCCGCCAACTTCCTCGCGGGCAGCATGCGCATGCCCCTGCCCCGCTACCTCCCCGCCCTGTTCGTCGGCGGAGCCGCCTGGGCGCTGATCTACGCGACCGCGGGTCTCGGCGTCCTCCATGTGCTGGGGCGCCTCTTCGCCGAGCGGACGGCCCTCGGGGTGTCCGCCGTCGCCGCCCTGCTGCTCGCGGTGTGCGCGGTGGTGGTGTACCGCAGGAGGAGGGCGGCCCCGCCCACGGGCGACCCGGCGGCCGAGGAGTCCTGAGCCCCCGGGCGCGGGCCTACGGGAGTTCCGCCTCGATCAGGTCGGCCGCGCGGCGCGTCCCGCCCTCGCGGGTCATGGCCTCCTGGATCAGCCGGGCGCGGCGGGCGACCTCGGGGTCGGCGACGAGGCCGAGCACGGCCTCGCGCAGCCGCTCGGGCGTGACCTCGTCCATGGGCAGGTGGCGGGCCACGCCGAGCGACCGGAGCATGTCGGCGTTGCCGAACTGGTCGACCGCCTGCGGGACGGCGACCATCGGGGTCGCCGTGGCCAGGCCCTCCTGACTGCCGCCCGCGCCCGCGTGGGTGACGAAGGCGTCGGCCTCCGCCAGGATCGCGGGCTGCGGGACCCAGCTGCGCACCTCGATGTTGTCCGGGACCTCGCCGAGCTCGGCCGGGTCGACGAACGCGCCGATCTGGAGCACGACATGCCAGTCGTCGAGCCCGCCGAAGGCCTCGACGCAGTCCCGGTAGAAGGCGGGCTGCTTGGTGTAGGTGGAGCCGAGCGAGATCAGGAGCAGCTTTCCGGCGCCCTGCGGGCGCTGCCACCGGGCCGGCTCGGCGCGCTCGGCCCGGCAGGCGCCGACGAAGGTGAAGACGGACTCGTCGACCCGGTCGGCGTGCGGCTGGAGCGCCCGGGGGATGAGGACGAGCCCGCGGCGCGGGCGGCCCACGAAGGCGTCGGGGTGGGTGGGGACGCCGTGCGCGGTGAGCCATTCGGTGAAGCGGGTGTAGTACGCCCTGCCGCGCGGTGTGGCCTTGAGCTCCGCGTACATCGGCTCGGCGACCTCCTCCTCGTACCCCTCCCAGGGGACGAGGTTCGGCCACAGCGAGACGGCGGGGACGCCCCAGGTGTGGGCGAGGACGCGGGCGGGGTACGAGGTGATGTCGTGCAGCACCAGGTCGGGCCGGTCGCCGTCGAAGGCCGCGTCGAGCTGCGGGAGCGCCTGGACGGCGTCGGCGAGGAAGGGCTCGATGTTGTCGATGAGTTCGGTGCCCCACGCGTCGGGGTCGTCGTCGACGGGGAGGGTCGAGCCGTAGACGACGGGGGTGGCGCCGGTCGCGGCGACCTTCTCGGCGAAGGCGGCGGGGATCGCGTAGCTCACCCGGTGGCCCCGGTCGACGAGTTCGCGGATCACGTCGAGGCTGGGGTTCACGTGCCCGTGGGCGGCGATGGAGAACATGGCGATGTGGGAGCGGGGGGTCGCGGTCATGCCCCCACCCTAGGTGAGACGATACGTCTCGTCTAATGCTTTGTTCGGAGGCGGGGCGGGGCCCTTGCCGAGCGAGCCCTCCCCCTCCCCCTCCCCCTCCTTCTCCCCCTGTCCGCTCATCCGCGTCGGCGTTGGTAGCGGGCCAGGACCCTGTTCCCGTCCTCCACCAGGCGGGCGCGCAGCTCGTCGGTGTCGATGGCGCCGCTGTAGTACTCCTGGAACGCGGGGGTGGCGACCTTGTCCTTCCACTCCGGGTAGCCGCGCACCGACTGGGCGGGCGCCGGGCTGAGGTACCGGGCGACGGCCGCGCCGGTGGCCCAGCCGTACGCGGGGGTGTGCAGGGCCGGGTCGGCGAGGGCGGTGGCCGAGGTGGGCAGCATCCAGTCGCCGCGGGCCAGCCGGACGGTGTTGCGGGGCTGGAGGAAGAAGTCGAGGAACCGCGCCGCCTCCTTCTTGTGGGGGCTGTCCTCGGCGATGGACAGGGTCTGCGGGCTGACGCCCTGGGTGAGCCCGCCCGCCCCGGCGGGGGCCGGCAGCACCGTCCAGTCGAAGCCCTTCGGCGCCTGCCGGACGATCTGCTGCCGGTACGAGAAGCCGAGCGGGACCATGGCGTACTTCCCGCCGAAGAAGCCGGGCAGGGTGTCCGAGCCGCCGCTGCCGAGGGTGGCGCGGGAGGCGGTGCGGTCGGTGTCCACCATGGCCCGGATGGTGCCGGGCACGACCGCGTCGCCCTCCTCGAACCGCACCACGGCCCTGCCGTCGGCGTCACGGTGGAACAGCCGGCCGCCGGCGGAGAGACCGAGGTTGAGGGAGACGGACACCGGTTCCCTCAACGGCCAGGCGACCGCGTACCGGCCCTCCCCCATGGTCGCCGTCAGATCCTTGGCGACCTGCCGGAACTCCGCCCAGCTCCAGGGGTGTCCGGCGGTCGGGACGCGCACCCCGGCCTCCCTCAGGAGGGTCCGGTTGGCCATGATCATGCGGGGTTCCTGGAGGAACGGCACCCCGTAGACGCCTTTCCCGAAGGTGGTGGACCGCCAGCTGCGCTCGGGGATGTCGGCGCGCAGCCGGGCGGGCAGCAGCCCGCGCAGATCCGCGAGGTAGCCGCCGTACGCGAAGTCGGCGAGGTCGTCCGAGGCGTCGTGGATGAGGTCGGGTGCCTCGCCGCCCTCGAAGGAGGTCAGCAGCTGGTCGTGGACCGAGTCCCAGCTGCCCTGGACGTAGTCGACCTGGACGCGCGGGTGGGCCGCGTTCCACTCCCGCACCAGTTCCCGGTTGGCGTCGACGGACTCCGGCTGCCAGGCGAGCGACTGGAAGCGGAGCCGGACCACGCCGTCGGCACCGTCGGCGCCGTTCGCGCCGCGGCCGTCCGTGGCCGAGCAGCCGCCGAGGAGCAGGGCGAGCGCGGCCACGGCGCCGGTCACCAGGCGGGCGCACCTCATGCCTTCACCGCCCCGGCCATCATGCCGCCGGTGATGCGCCGCTGGATGACGGCGAAGACGACGAGGGACGGGAGGGTCGCCAGGAAGGCCGCGGCGGCCAGCGGGCCGAGGTCGGCGACGCCCTCGGCGCCGAGGAAGTGGGTGAGGACCACGGGCAGGGTCTGTTTCTCCGGGGTCTTGAGCAGGACGAGCGCGAAGAAGAACTCGTTCCACGCGGTGACGAAGGCGAACAGCGCGGTGGCGACGATGCCGGGGCCGAGCAGCGGCGCGGTGACGGAGACGAGGACGCGCAGGCGGCCCGCGCCGTCGACGGCCGCCGCCTCCTCCAGTTCGACGGGGACGGCGCGGACGTACCCGGTGAGCATCCACAGCGCGAAGGGCAGCGACCACACCACGTACACCGCCGTCAGGCCGGCCAGGCTGTTCACCAGGTGCAGGTTCTTCAGGACCAGGAACAGCGGGATGATCAGCAGCACGAACGGGAAGGCCTGGCTCACCACGACCCAGCCGGTGGCGGCCGCCGTGAGCCGGGAGCGGTGCCGGGCCAGCACGTAGGCCATGGGCGTGGCGACCAGGACCGCGACGAGGGCGGCGGCGAGCGCCGCGAGCAGGCTGTTCCCGGCCGCCCGGAGCAGCGGCTGCTCGTCGAAGGCCTGCCGGAAGTTGTCGAGCGTGGGGTCGCGCGGGATCCAGGTGGGGTGCGGGGAACCCAGCTCGGTGGCGGGCTTGAACGCGGTGGAGACCAGCCACAGGAAGGGGAAGGCGAGGAAGGCCAGGTACGCGAGGAGCGCGAGGTACTGGCCGAACCGCGCGGGCCCGCTGGTACGGAAGGCGCTCACCGGTCCTCGTCCCCCTTCAGACGTCCGACGAGATACAGGGCGAGGAGGACGGAGATCACGGCGACCATCACGCAGCCCATGGCGGCGGCGTAGCCGAACTGGCCGTAGCGGAACGCCTCCTCGTAGGCGAAGAGCATGGGCAGCCGGGTCCGGCCGCCCGGTCCGCCGCCGGTCAGCACGTAGACCAGGGCGAAGGAGTTGAAGTTCCAGATCAGGTTGAGGGCGCTGATCGTGAGGGCGACCGGGCGCAGCGCGGGCCAGGTGACGGTGCGGAAACGCCGCCAGGCCCCGGCGCCGTCGATCGCGGCCGCCTCGTGGAGTTCGCGCGGGGTGTTCTGGAGGCCGGCGAGCAGGGCGACGGTGGTCTGTGGCATGCCGGCCCAGACGCCGACCACCAGGACGGCGGGCAGGGCGGTGGCGAGGCCGCCGAGCCAGACCCGGTCCTCGCCGAGACCGAGGCCGCGCAGCGTCTCGTTGAGGATGCCCGCGTCCGGGTTGTAGACCAGCCGCCACATGATGCCGACGACGACCTCGGGCATCGCCCACGGGACGATCGCGAGCGCCCGGGCCAGCCAGCGCAGCCGCAGCTTCTGGTCGAGCAGCAGGGCGAGGCCGAGGGCGAGCAGGAACTGCGGGACCGTGACGCCGACCGCCCAGACCAGGCCGATGCGGAAGGAGTCCCAGAACAGGGTGTCGTGCAGCAGGTCCCGGAAGTTGAGGGCGCCGATCCAGCCGGTGGCCTGGGTGCGCCCGGACTGGGCGTCGGTGAAGGCCAGCGCGATGCCGTAGAGGATCGGGCCGACGCTGAGCAGCAGGATGGGCAGGAGGGCCGGCAGCACCAGGAACCAGGGGCTGTGCAGGATCCCGGGGCTCGGGCGGGGGCGGCCGGCGCCGGGCTTCCCGGCGGGCGTCCGGCGCCCCGCTGACCGCCTGTCCGCGGTCGTCGCACTCACAGACCTGCCCCCTTCGCGCGGTCGACCCGGGGGGGCCGGGCGAGCCGGTCCGTCCGGTGTGCCGCCTCGCACCGGTCACGCTGTCCAGGGCGGTCATCGTCCTGAGGGGCCGTCGGTTCGTCAAGGCGACCTGCGCGGATGCGAGACTTTGGCGGAAACGCGACGGCTGTGGGGAGAGAACGATGGACGAGGCGCGGGCACGGGAGATCCTGGCCGCCGCCGGACTGCGGGCGGCCGACGCGGCGCTGCTCGCGCTGGGCGAGAACGCGGTGTTCGCCCTCGGCGAGCTGGTGGTCAAGGTCGGCCGGGACGCCGAGCTGCTGCCGCGCGCCGAGCGGGAGCTGGCGCTGGCGGGCTGGCTGGCGGAGGCCGGGGTGCCGGCGGTGCGGGCGGCGGAGCCGAAGCCGCGGGTCGCCGAGGGGCTTCCGGTCACCCTGTGGCACCGGCTGCCCGAGGCGGTCCGGCCCACCGAGCCCCGGGATCTGGCGCCGCTGCTCCGGCGGGTGCACGCGCTGCCCGAGCCGGCCGGGTTCGCGCTGCCGCCCCGGGAGCTGCTCGGCGGGGTGGAGCGCTGGCTGCGGCTGGCGGGCGACGCGATCGACCCGGCCGACGCGGCGTTCCTGCGCGAGCGCCGCGACGCCTTCGCCCCGGCCGCCGCCGCCCTGACCCCGGAGCTGCCGCCCGGTCCGATCCACGGCGACGCGCTCCCCCGCAACGTGCACGTCGGGCCCGAGGGGCCGGTCCTGGTGGACCTGGAGACCTTCTCCTCCGATCTGCGCGAGCACGACCTGGTGGTGCTGGCCCTCTCCCGCGACCGCTACGGCCTCGACCCGGCCGCGTACGACGCCTTCACCGAGGCGTACGGCTGGGACGTGCGCGACTGGGAGGGCTGCGCGGTGCTGCGGGGGGCGCGGGAGACCGCGAGCTGCGCGTGGGTCGCGCAGCACGCGCCGTCCCGGCCGACGGCGCTCGCCGAGTTCGAGCGGCGGGTCGCCTCGCTCCGGGACGGCGACCCGGAGGTGCGCTGGTACCCCTTCTGACGGCCGGCCGGCGGCCCACCTGGCATCATGACTCCTTGTCGAACCGGCTTCCGTGAACGGGGTGTTGTGATGCGGGTGGAGCTTTCGGACGTCACGCTGGACGTCGAGGTGAGCGGCGAGGGGCCGGCCGTGCTGCTGGTTCACGGCTTCCCGGACTCGCACGACCTGTGGCGGCACCAGGTGCCCGTGCTGAACGCCGCCGGGTACCGGACGATCGCGCCGACCCTGCGGGGCTTCGGCGCCTCGGACCGGCCGGAGGGCGGCCCGGAGGCATACTCCCCGGCGGCCTCGGCGGCGAACCTGGTGGAGCTGCTCGGGCGCCTGGAGATCGACCGGGCCCATGTGGTCGGCCACGACTGGGGCTCGGGCATCGCCCAGGGCCTCGCCCAGGTCCGGCCGGAGCTGGTGCGGAGCCTGACCCTGCTGTCCGTCGGGCACTTCGGGGCCATCCGGGGCGCGGGCTGGGAGCAGCGGCAGCGCTCCTGGTACATGCTGCTGTTCCAGCTGCCGGAGCTCGCCGAGAACTGGCTGTCCCACGACGACTTCGCCCACCTGCGCGACATGCTCGGCGAGCACCCCGACGCGGAGGCCGTGCTGGAGCCGCTGCGGGCGCCGGGCGCGCTGACGGCGGCGCTGAACATCTACCGCTCGGGCGTGCCGGCCGAGGTCCAGTTCGCCCCGGCGCTGCCGCTGCCGCCGCTGCCGGAGCGGATCCCGGTGATGGGCGTCTGGTCCACCGGCGACCGCTTCCTCACCGAGGCGCAGATGACGGGCACGGCCGCGTACGTCGCCGGGTCCTGGCGGTACGAGCGGGTGGAGGAGGCGGGGCACTGGCTCCAGCTGGACCAGCCCGAGCGGGTCGGCGAGCTGCTGCTCTCCTTCCTCAAGGAGAACGGCTAGGGGCCCGCCCCGACGCCCTGCCGATCCCCGCGTACGAACGGATGAACCGACCGGTGTCCCCGCACGTCCAGGCCATGCGCCGCCATTTCCACGAGGCGGCGGCCCGCCGCGGCTTCTCGATAGCCCCCGCGCAGGAGGCCGCCGTCGAACGGCTGGCCCACCTGGCGGGCGAACTCGCCCGGCCGGCCTGGACCTTCCCCAGGCCACCGCGCGACCTGTACGTCTGGGGCCCGGTGGGCCGGGGGAAGTCCTGGCTGGTGGACACCTTCTACGAGGGGCTGCCCGGCGGGCGCAAGCGCCGCCTGCACTTCCACGACTTCTTCCGCCGGCTGCACGACGGGGTGGCCGGGCCGGGCGCCCGGCACGACGGGCAGAGCGCCGTGGACAGCGCCCTCGACGAGCTGATCGGCGACAGCAAGGTGCTGGTGTTCGACGAGTTCCACGCCCATGACGCGGGCGACGCGATGCTGATCGCGCGGCTCTTCCGTACGCTCCTCGACCGCCGGATCACCCTGGTCACCACCTCGAACTACCCGCCGGCGGGGCTGATGCCGGACCCGCTGTACCACCACCTGTTCGAGCCGACCATCCGGCTCATCGAGGAGCGGATGGACGTCCTGGACGTCACGGGCCCGGTGGACTTCCGTCGCGTCGCCGCACCGGCGGCGGCGGACGGTGGCCGCCGGTTCGCGACGGGCCTGTGCCTGCCCCCGGGCGCCACCGGCCTGGCGGCCTTCGGTCTCACCGTCCCGGAGCCCGCGGAGGCCACCGCCGTCCCGGCCCATCTGCGGGAGCTGCCGGCCCGTGCGGTCCGCGACGGCCTGGTCTGGTTCGCCTTCGACGCCCTGTGCGAGGCCCCGACGGGGGTGCCCGACTACCTGGCCCTCGCCGAACGCTTCCCCACCCTGGTCCTGGACGGGGTGCCGCCGCTGGCGGAGGCGTCGGCGGACGGACGGCAGCGGTTCGCGAACCTCGTCGACGTGGCCTGCGACCGTGACGTCCGGCTGGTCCTGGTCGGCGCCGACCCGCTGGCCGCGCTCCCCGCCGGCCAGGCCCTCACCCGCGACCTGGACCGCACGGCCAGCCGCCTCGCGATGCTGCGGCGGACGGACCCGGTCCGTCCCGTCTGACCGCCCGGCTAGCCCGAGACCGGCGCCGGGGTGCGCAGCGGCCAGACCGGGTCGACGACCGCGTCGGCGCTGCCCTTGCGGCGCAGGAAGGACTGGAAGTCCTCGGCCCACTCCCGGTACCAGCCGATCTGGCGTTCGTGCAGCTCGGCCGGGGCGAGCGCGGCGACGGAGGAGTGCCGTTCGGCTATCGCGACGGCCACCTCCACCGCGGCCAGCGCGTCGGCGGCGGCCTGGTGGGCGCTGGTGAGCACCACCCCGTACTCGGCGCAGACCGCTTCGAGGGTGCGCTTGCCGCGCCGGTAGCGGTCGACGGCCCGGTCGATGGTGTACGGGTCGATGACGGGGCCTATGGAGGGGGCGGGGGTGCCCAGGCGCTCGCTGAGCGAGGGCAGTCCGTGCCGGCGCAGCTCGGCGGAGAGCAGGGTCAGGTCGAACGAGGCGTTGTAGGCGACGACCGGGAAGCCGCCTTGCCAGTACCCCGTCAGCGTGTCGGCGATCTCGTCGGCGACCTCGCGCACCGGCCGGCCCTCGGCCGCGGCGCGCTCGCTGCTGATGCCGTGGATCGCGGATGCCTGCTCCGGGATGCGGATGCCGGGGTCGGCGAGCCAGTCGTGCCGGCGGACCACCCGGCCGCCGTGGACACCGACGACGGAGGCCGTGACGATCCGGGCCTCCAGCGGTTCGGTGCCGGTGGTCTCCAGGTCGAAGCCGACCAGCATTCCCGCGTGCCAAGCCATCGGGTCCTCCTTACGTGATCTCCCCCGTGGTGCTGAACACCCTCGCACGCGCCACTGACAATCCGGCCGGGGGGCGGCCGGAAAGCGGCCGGAGGGGTCAGGAGACGGGTCGGGAATCGAGCCACACGGACTCGAATTCCTCCCGGTATGTGGCGAAAAGTCCGTGTTCTGCGTCACGGTCGGGGCCGTGTCCCGCGCGCACCACGTTCCGCCCGCCGCCGCGCAGCACCAGCACGGGCGCCTCCATGCCGCGCGCCTTGCGCAGGTACGACTGGATGACGGCGAGCCCGTCCGGCCCGTCCCCGTCGACCAGGTAGGCGGTGAACCGCGGGGTCTCGTCGAAGACGTGGATCTGGAAGGCGCCCGGATCGCGCAGCTTGGAGCGGACCCGGCGCATGTGCAGGATGTTCATCTCCACCGCGCGGCTCAGCTCGCCCTTCTTGAGGCCGAGTTCCCGCTCGCGCCGTTTGACCGCGCTGCTGGCCGGGTTGAGGAAGAGCAGCCGGATCCGGCAGCCGGACTCGGCGAGCCGGATCATCCGGCGCCCGGAGAAGTTCTGCACGAGCAGGTTCAGGCCTATGCCGGTGGCGTCGAGCCGCCGGGCCCCGCCGAACAGGTCCTCGGCGGGCAGCTGCCGCTGGAGCCTGACCCGGTCCGGGTGGACGGAGACGACGTCGGCGTAGCGGTCGCCGACCAGGTCCTCGACGGCGTCGACCGGCAGCCGGTCGGCGGAGGGCACCCCGGCGCCGCTCCCGAGGATCTCCAGGAGCCGGGCGGAGGCCCGCTCGGACTGGGCGAGCACGGTCAGCGAGAGGGCCCGGTTGCGGGAGACGACGTTGCGGGTCACCTCCAGCTCGTCCAGGGCCAGTTCGACCTCGCGCCGGTCGTCGAAGTAGGGCTCGAAGCACGGCCAGTGCTGCACCATCAGTTCCCGCAGCTGCGGGAGGGTGAGGAAGCTGAGCACGTTGTCGTCGGCCGGGTCGAGGAGATAGCCCTTGCGGCGGGACACCTCGCGGACGGCCACCGCCCGCTGGACCCACTCCTGACCGGCCGGCCCGGCCGCGGCCACCACCCACTCCTCGCCGTGCACCGGCTCGTAGACCGGCCGCAGCACCGCCGCGACGACGGCCCGCAGCCGCTGCTCGACGAGGTTGAGCCAGATGTAGGCGCGGCCGGCCCGCTGGGCCCGGGTGCGCACCTCGCTCCACGCCTCCGCGCCCCAGTCGAGCTCGGCACCGATCTCCACCGGGCGGGCGACGGAGACCGCGCCGGGCGGCGCGTCCGCGGGGCCCGCGGGATCCGCCTCGTGACCCGCGTCCCCTGGGGGCAGCTCCAGACCTCCCGAGCTCACCCGCGCACCGCCTTCTGCTCCCGGACACCCGCACTGACAACGATCAAGGAAGGGTACTCCGGGAGCGGGAGGCGATGCAGCAGGATCGGCCGGGTCGTTGCTCAACTGCGCGGAGCGGGGGCCCCGTTCTGGCCGGCGAGATCAGCCGGAGTGAGCGGATTCATAGCGGTTACGTCCCGGGGTGCGAGCTGGAATCCCTGCCAGTGGACCGGCATCGGCTGCTGGTCCTCGTCCCGGGCGATGTGGTGGAACCCGATGTTGACCCACACCGACGGGTTGGTCAGGGTCTCCCCGTTGACCCACTTGTCCACGCTGGTGGGGGCGTTCGGGCCGCAGTCGAGGATGTTGTTGCTGGCGAACTGCTCACAGGCCCGCGCCTGGGTGAAGTAGACGTCGTGCTTGGTGAACGGGCGGCCGGCGTAGCTGTTGGTGTGGCCGGGCACGATCTCGTACGAGCGGGCGTGACCGTCCTTGTTCTTGCCGGTCGCGCTCACCACCCGCCACCAGCGCATGTTCTTCGCGTCGCCGGCGAGCTCCTTGGTGACCGGGGTGCGGGTGGTCTTCACGGTCGGGCTGCCGTCCCGGACGGGCGGGGTGACCTTGGAGTCGTACTGCTCGATCCGGCCCTTGGAGCTGCCGTCGAGGCCGAAGTCCAGCTTCCAGAAGACGTTGTGGGCGTGGCTGGTGGCGTAGTCGCGGGCACCCTTGCCGATGGGCCAGCCGCGTCCGTCGGTGGCGTTGTAGTCGACCGGCGAGAGGCTGCCGGTGGCACCGACGTTGGCGCCTATCATGCCGTCCGAGGAGAACCGCCACTCGGTGATGTACTCGTACCAGCCGACCTTGTTGACGGTGTAGACGAGCAGGTCCTTGCCCTGTGCCTGCCAGACCTTGCCGCCCTCGTCGGCGGCCATCCGGTAGGCGTGGCCGCGGGCCCGGGTGGTGGTGCACAGGCCGTTGACCTTGCCGACCTCGGGGACCTTCACGGAGGTGATGGTGCCGCCAGGACACTCGCCGGGCTTCAGGTTCTGCAGGCCCCAGCCGAAGCCGGCGCCGGTGAGGTCGTCGTACTCGGCGTTGCCGTCGTCGTACGGGACGTGGATCTGGGCCAGCTTGGCGCTGTTGAGCACCCGGATCGGCGCGGGCTCGCCGGGCGGCTGGTAGGTGACCTTGTCCAGGATCAGCCCGGAGTCGGTCGAGTAGCGCCAGCACATGCGCCAGACGGTGCCGCCGTCCAGCTTCTGTTCGATGCGGTAGGCGGCGGAGCAGTCGGCGGGCGGGGGCGCGGGCGCGGCGCTCACCGGGGTGGCCGCGGTGGTGGTGGCGACGGTGGTGCCGAGCAGGGCGCCGGCGGCGAGGACGGCGCCCCGCCTGCGGGCACGCCGAAGTCGCGGTGCGGACATGGGTGCGTACTCCCTCGGTACGGAGGTGCGGGTGGTCTCCCGGGCCGGTGGTCGGCCGGCGCGGGGGTGGTGCGGGCCGGTGGTCAGCCGACGCGGGTGACGGTCCTGGCGCTCAGGTCGACGATCAGGTTGCGGGTGTCGATCCAGGCGCCGTTGAGGACCTTGGTGACGAGCCGGACGCACCGGTGCTCGCCGCACTTGGCGAGCGGGGCGGGGACCTTCGCCTCGCGGTAGGTGCGGTAGAGGTCGCCGTTGAACCAGAGCTGGTCGGCGGAGGTGAGCTCCTTGCCCGTGGCGTCCTTGTAGTCCTCCTTGACGCCCTTGCCCAGCGGGCTCGCCAGGATCAGGCCGAGGGCCGCGCGCAGTTCCTCGGGGTGGGCGGAGGGCTGGACCCCGCGCTGGGCGCCGGAGCGCTCGACCTTGCCGGTGTCGAGGTTGACGGTGCGGGTGACGAGCTCGTCGCGGCCGTAGTCGTAGAAGCGGACCTCGGCGCGGCGCGGGCCGCCGGACTGCTCGCCGGGCTGGGGGTCCCCCCGGTCGGAGACTGGGGGAGGGTCGGCCAGCTCGGTGGCGAGGTGCTGGGGGCCCCGGCCGCCCTCGACGTTCCGCTGCGCGGCGGCTCCCGGCGGGGTCAGCGCCAGGGCCTCGGCCCGCTTCAGCTCGTCGTCGGTGAGCGGGTCGGTGCCGATCCCCTTCGCCCCTTCGGGCGGCGCCGAGGCGAGCGTCGCCGGGCCGGGCGCGGACCCCGGGTCCCCCGCTCCGCCGCCCTGCGGTCCGCTCCCGTCGGCCGCCCGGGAACCCTGGGCCGCGGTGCGGCCCGGCGGAGCGTCGTCGGCGCCGGCGCTGCCGGGCAGCGCGACGGCGACGGCTATGGCGGTCCCCGTCACCGCCATCGCCGTACCGGCCACCACCTTCCCCAGGTGACGGCGCACAATTTCGTACACACTTCCCCCCTTGAAGCAGGATTTCCCCTATTTCTCTGTGGTCACCCGGTAGGACGGGCCGAAGTCCTAGGAGGTTGCGCCTCTTTCGGGCAGGATCTGGCCGAAGTACACCCCTTGCACCCGGATCAGAAGTGGAAGAGTTCGCCTATGCAGGTCTGGCCGGGTCAGGCGTATCCCTTGGGCGCCACCTACGACGGCGCTGGAACCAATTTCGCGGTGTTCTCCGAGGCCGCGCACCGCATCGAGCTGTGTCTGCTCCACGACGACGGCTCGGAGACGGCGGTGGAGCTGCGGGAGACCGACGCGTTCGTGCGGCACGCCTATCTGCCGGGCGTGATGCCCGGCCAGCGGTACGGATTCCGGGTCCACGGCCCGTACGCGCCGGAGCGCGGACTGCGCTGCAACGCGGCGAAGCTGCTGCTGGACCCGTACGCCCGTGCGGTCTCGGGCGCGGTGCGGTGGGGCGAGTCGGTGTACGGCTACCCCTTCGGGCGGCCGGACGCGCGCAACGACCTGGACTCGGCGCCGGACACGATGACCTCGGTCGTGGTCAACCCGTACTTCGACTGGGGCGACGACCGGCGCCCGCGCACCGAGTACCACCACACGGTGATCTACGAGGCCCATGTGAAGGGCCTGACGATGCTCCACCCGGACCTGCCGGAGGAGCTGCGCGGCACCTACGCGGGACTCGGGCACCCGGCGGTCATCGGGCACCTGAAGGAACTGGGCGTCACGGCCCTGGAGTTGATGCCGGTCCATCAGTTCGTCAACGACCACCGGCTGGTGGACGCGGGTCTGTCGAACTACTGGGGCTACAACACGATCGGCTTCTTCGCCCCGCACAACGCCTACGCCTCCTGGGGCGACCGGGGCCAGCAGGTCCTGGAGTTCAAGTCGGCGGTGCGGGCGCTGCACCAGGCGGGCATCGAGGTGATCCTCGACGTGGTCTACAACCACACCGCCGAGGGCAACCACCTGGGCCCGACGCTCTCGTTCCGGGGGCTGGACAACCCCTCGTACTACCGGCTGGGCGACGACCCGCGCACGTACACGGACACCACCGGCACCGGGAACTCGCTGCTGATGCGGTCCCCGCACGTCCTCCAGATGATCATGGACAGTCTGCGGTACTGGGTGACGGACATGCACGTGGACGGCTTCCGCTTCGACCTGGCGGCCACCCTGGCCCGCCAGTTCCACGAGGTGGACCGGCTCTCTTCCTTCTTCGACCTGGTCCAGCAGGACCCGGTGGTCAGCCAGGTGAAGCTGATCGCCGAGCCGTGGGACCTGGGCGAGGGCGGCTACCAGGTGGGCAACTTCCCACCGCAGTGGGCCGAGTGGAACGGCAAGTACCGGGACTGCGTACGGGACCTGTGGCGCGGCGAGCCGCGCACGCTGGCCGAGTTCGCCTCCCGGCTGACCGGCTCCTCCGACCTCTACCAGGACGACGGGCGGCGCCCGCTCGCCTCGGTGAACTTCGTGACCTGCCACGACGGCTTCACCCTGCGCGACCTGGTGTCGTACAACGACAAGCGCAACGAGGCGAACGGCGAGGGCAACCGGGACGGCGAGAGCCACAACCGCTCCTGGAACTGCGGCGCCGAGGGCGACAGCGACGACATCGGCATCGGCGAGCTGCGGGCCCGTCAGACCCGCAACTTCCTGGCCACGCTGATGCTGTCGCAGGGCGTCCCGATGCTCAGCCACGGCGACGAGTTCGGGCGCACCCAGGGCGGCAACAACAACGCCTACTGCCAGGACAACGAGGTCTCCTGGGTGCGCTGGCCGAAGCCGGGCGGCGAACCGGAGGCCACGCTCCTGGAGTTCACCCGGGCGATGGTGCGGCTGCGCCGGGACCATCCGGTGTTCCGGCGCCGCCGCTTCTTCCACGGGCGCCCGGTGGAGGGCACCCACGACGAGCTCACCGACATCGCCTGGTTCACGCCGGAGGGCGAGGAGATGACCTCCCGGGACTGGCAGGCGGCGCACGCCCAGGCGCTGACCGTCTTCCTGAACGGCAACGCGATCTCGGAGCCGGGCCCGCAGGGCGAGCGGATCTCGGACGACTCCTTCCTCCTGATGTTCAACGCCTCCGCGCAGGAACTGGAGTTCGCCGTGCCGGACCGGCACGGCGAGTCATGGAAGGTCGTGGTGGACACCTCCCACCCGGAGGGCATGCCGCCCGAGGTGGGCCCGACGGTCGCGGCGGGCGAGCGGGTGACGCTCGCCCCGCTCACGCTGACGGTGCTGCGACGGCCCGCCTGACCTGCCCGCCGCGGGTGCGGACGGTCCAGGAGAGGACCGCGCAGGCCACGGCCGCCCCGGCCGCCACCCCGAAGGCGGCCGGGGCGCCGTGCGTGTCGGCGAGCCGGGCGGAGACGGCCAGCGCGAGGGCCTGGCCGCCGACGATCCCGCTGGTGAGGAAGGCCATCGACTCGGCGAGCCGGGCCGGCGGCACGATCCGCTCGGTGAGGCCGAAGACGGTGATGAGGTGCGGGGCGTAGGCCACGCCGAGGACGACGACGCCCGCGTAGAGCCCGCCGAGCGTGTCGACGAGGACCAGGGGCGCGGCGAGCACGACGAGGGCGGCGGTGGCGGCGCGCCAGCGGGTGCCCAGGCCGATCCGGGCGGGCACGGCGGCCATCGCGAACCCGGCGGCGGCGCTCATCACCCCCATCGCGGCGTAGACCAGCCCGGCCTGGTCGGGTACGCCGAGCCCTTCGGTGAGGGCGGTGATGCCGGCCTGCGAGGCGCCGAACATGGCGCCCTGGAGGACCATCGTGATCCGCAGGGCGTACGTGGCGGCCGGCAGCCGCGTCCGTTCGGCGGCACTCGTACGGGTGGCCCGGCGGACGGCCGCCGAGCGGGCGGTGGGGTGCAGGGCGAAGGCGGTGCCGCAGCCGGCGAGGAGCGCTGCGGCGGTGAGCAGGGCGGCGGCCGGGTGGGCGACGGCGGCGGCCAGGCCCACCAGGGCGGGGCCGAGGACGAAGGAGACCTCGTCGAGGGTGCCCTCGAAGGAGAGGACGGTGCCCACCGCCCGGTCGTCGGCGCCGGCGGCGCGGGCCAGGTTCACCGAGCGGGTCCGGGCGAGCGGGCCGATCTGCGGGACGGTCGCGCCGGCGAGGGCGCCGAGCACCATGAGGAGGCCGGTGCCGGCCCGGTCGAGGGCGGCGAGCACGAGGGCGGTGACGGCGACCGCGTTGGCGAGGGCGGCGGCGAGGACCACGGGCCGCTGGCCGTGCCGGTCGGCGAGCCGTCCGATCAGCGGGCCGGCGAGGGTCTGCCCGGCGGCGAGCGCGCCGCCCGCGAGACCGGCGGTGGTCAGGGAGCCGCTGGTCTCGGCGACCAGGAGGAGGCTGCCGAGCTGGCACATGGCGGTGGGCAGCCGTCCGAGGAACGAGACGACCGGCAGGACCGGTCCGAGCAGGGACAGCGTGTCGCGATACATCCGGAGCATCACGCGAACGTAACGCGATGCACCCGAACGGGCGCATGCGTCGATGACACAGAAGCCTCCGTGCCGGGTACGTACGTTCGCATGACGTCCTCTTCGCCGGCCCGGCCCGGACTCCCCCCGTCCGAGCGGACGCTGCCCAGCGCCACCTACCGGCTCCAGCTCCAGCCGGAGTTCCCGTTCGCCGCCGCCGAGCGCGCCGTGCCGTACCTCGCGGATCTGGGGGTCTCGCACCTGCATCTCTCGCCGGTCCTGGAGGCCGTGCCCGGCTCGACGCACGGCTACGACGTGACCGACCACCGGGCCGTACGGGCCGAACTGGGCGGCGAGGCCGGGCTGCGGGCGCTCGCCGCGACGGCCCGCGCGCACGGCCTGGGCCTCGTGCTCGACCTGGTGCCCAACCACATGGCCGCCGCGCCCCGGCACAACCACGCGCTGCGGGCGGTGCTCAGGGACGGCCCCGACTCGCCGTACGCCCGCTGGTTCGACATCGACTGGGCGGCGGGCGGCGGGCGGATGCTACTGCCGGTGCTGCCCGCCCGGCTCCCGGAGGTACGGGACCGGATGCGGGTCGCGGACGGCGTACTGACCCTGGACGGGCAGGAGTTCCCGCTGCGCCCGGGCACGGAGGGGCTGCCGCTGGACGCGCTGCTCGACGCCCAGTGGTACCGCCTCGCCTGGTGGCGGCTGGCCCGCACCGATCTCAACTACCGCCGCTTCTTCACCATCTCCGATCTGATCGGGCTCCGCGTCGAGGACCCGGAGGTCTTCGAGGCCACCCACGCGAAGGTCCTGGAGCTCGTCGCGGACGGCGTGGTGGACGGTCTGCGCATCGACCACCCGGACGGGCTCGCCGACCCGGAGGGCTACCTGGAACGGCTGGAGGCGGCGACCGGCGGGCGGTGCTGGACGGTCGTCGAGAAGATCCTCACCGGCCCCGAACCGCTGCCCGCGTCCTGGCCGGTGGCGGGCACCACCGGCTACGACGCGCTGCGGCATGTGGACGGGCTGTTCACCGACCCGCTGGGCACCGAGGAACTGGGCGACGTCTACCGGGAGTTCGTCGGCAGGTCCGGGGACCGGGGCGGCTACTGGGAGGCGACCGCGCGGCGCGCCGCGTACAAGGTGGTGACCCATGAACTGGCCGCGGAGACCGCCACGCTGGCCCGGCTCGCCGGCCGGATCTGCGCCGCCGACCCGGAGCTGCGCGACCACGCGCCGTGGGCGCTGCACACGGCGGTGCGCGAACTCCTCGTACGGGTGCCGGTGTACCGGACCTACCGCACCGGCGGCGAGCAGGTCCTCACCCCGGAGGCGGCGCGCGGCGCGAAGGCGGCGTTCGCGGTGCCGGAGGAGGCGACGGCGGTGGACACCGTGCGGGAGCTGGCGCTGGGGGCCCGCGGCGACGGGCCCGACCAGCGGGCGTTCCGGGCCCGGTTCGCGCAGACCTCCTCGGCGCTGCGGGCCAAGTCCGTGGAGGACACCGCCTTCTACCGCTACACGCCGCTGCTCTCGGCCAACGAGGTCGGCGGCGACCCGGGGCGCCCCGCGGTGCCCCCGGACGAGTTCCACGCGTACTGCGCCCGCATCGCGCGCGACTGGCCGGGCACGGGCACGGTCCTGACCACGCACGACACCAAGCGCAGCGCGGACGTGCGGGCCGGGATCGCGGTGCTGGCCCAGTGCCCGGAGCGGTGGGCCGAGTTCCTGGCGGAGACCTCCGGCGTGCCCGCGCCCGACCCCCATCTGGCGTGGACGGCCTGGCAGACCGCGTTCGGCCTCGGCGCCCCGGACGGGGCGCGGCTGGGCCCGGCGGTCCTGAAGTCGGTGCGCGAGGCCGGGCTGCACACCAGCTGGACCGAGCCGGACGAGGCGTACGAGCGGGCCGTCACCGACTTCGTGGCGGCGGGGCCCGGCCGCATCCCGCTGCGCACGGCCGCGCCCGAGGCGCTCGCCCTCGAACCCCACATCCGGGCGCAGATCCTCGGGTCGACCCTGGTCCACCTCACGATGCCGGGGGTGCCGGAGCTGTACCAGGGCACGGAGCGGGTGTACCGGGCCCTGGTCGACCCGGACAACCGGGCGCCGTTCGTGCCGGGCCCGGACGACGACAAGACGGCGGTGGTCCGTGCCGCGCTCCGCCTGCGGCGCACCCGCCCCGCCCTGTTCGGCCCGCTCTCCACGTACCGCCCGCTGTCCGCCACGGGCCCGGCCGCCCCGCACTGCGTGGCCTTCTCCCGCTCGGACCACGTCCTGACCGCCGTCACCCGGCTCTCCCTCCGCCTCGCCGAGACGGGCGGCTGGCAGGACTCCTCCCTCGCCCTCCCCGAGGGCCGCTGGCTCGACCTCCTGGACGGGGCGCGGGAGTTCACGGGCGGGGCGGAGCGGCCGGTGCGGCTGGCCGAGCTGTTCGAGGGGAGGCCGGTGGGGCTGCTCGTGCGCGCGGAGTAGTGGCGGGGCCCGCGCCCGGGACGGGTCCGGCCCCCGGAGCGGGGACGGTGGGCTCAGCCTCCCGGCCGGACCACCAGGCTCCGCGGGGAGCGGGTGATCACGCCGGTCCACTCCGGCCGGAAACCGTCCGCGAGGCGGAGGCGGGGCATGGCCCGGAAGAGGGCCCTCAGGGCGTATTCGGCCTCCAGGGCGGCCAGGTCGACGGCCGGGCACAGGCCGGTGCCGTAGGTGAGTTGGCCCGGGTCGTCGCGGAGCGGGTCGAAGCGGTCCGGGTCGCGGAAGCGCTCCGGGTCGCGGCCGGCGGCGCCGATCAGGAGGGCCACCTGGGCGCCCGCGGGCAGGACGCCCGAGCCGACGCGGACCTCGCCGCGGGTGCGCCGCATGACGATCTGGACCGGGGGGTCGCGGCGCAGCGACTCCGTCCAGGCCCGGGCGACCAGGCCCGACGGGGCGTCCCGGAGCGCGGCGACCTGGTCGGGGTCGCTCAGGACGGCGGCGAGGAAGGCGGCCAGCGCCTTCTCCCGTACCGCGATCTGGCCCGTGCACTGCCCGACGAGCGCGGACGCGGCCCGGCCGCGGACCAGCCGCATCATGTCCCGGTACGGTACGCCGACGGCTGCGGCCACGGTGCCGGCCGGCAGCCAGTGGCAGAAGTCGGCGACCAGGTCGGCCTGCGGGCGGGCGGAGATCCGGTGGGCGAGGACGAACGCGGTGCGTTCGGCGACGGCCCGCAGCTCGCCCTCGTCGACGTCCGTGTGGGTCTCCGCGCACGGCGGGTCGCCGGGCCGGTGCCCGTGGGTGAAGCGGGCGTCGGTGAGGGCGCTCGCCACGTCCGCGTACCGGCTGAGCACCCAGGCCCGCAGCAGCGGGTCGTGGGTGAGCGGGAACTCCTCCCGCAGCACCCGGTAGACGCGGTACGGGTCGCGGCCGGCGCCCGGCTCCAGCGGGCTGGGCGCGATGCGGCGGACCACGCGGTCCCTCGCCGTCGCGGCGGGCCCGCGCGTGGCGGGTGTCATCGTCGGCAGAGCGGCCCAGTGGTCCCGCCACGGGGTGTGCGGGTGGTTCGGCTCGTCGCTCATCTCGCCCCCTCGTCGGTCAGCGGCGCGCGTCTCCCCAGCCCATCACCGGGCAGACCCGGACGCAGCAGGTATACCGCCGTTCGAGTGATAGGTGGAGGCGTCGGCGCGTCAGTTCCGCGCCGGTTCCGCGTCGGTTCCGCCTCAGTTCGGCGAGAGCCTGAAGACCATCTGACCGAAGCCGACCATGTCCCCGGCGCGCACCACGACCGCGCCCGTCACCCGGCGCCCGTTGACCGTGGTGCCGTTGGTGGAGCCGAGGTCGCGCAGCACCCACAGGCCGCCCTGCTGGGACAGCTCCGCGTGCAGGCGGGAGACCGTCTCGTGGCTCAGCCGCAGCCCGTTCACCGGATCGCGTCCGATCCGCAGCGGGTGCGGGCCCGGCAGCGGCATGAGCAGCTTCGGGAGCCGCTCGGCCCGCCAGGCGCGGCGGATGCTGACGGTGAACGCGGACACCTTCTCCACGGCGCCCACCACCCGCCGCGTCCACGGCGACGGGGCCGTCAGGTCCGCGGTGAGCAGGGCGAGTTCGTCGGAGCGGCGGGCGGCGAGCGCCCGCTCCATGCGGAACAGGAACGTGTCGTGCGACAGACGCCCCTGGGCGGCGCCCTCCCGGAGCACCGCGAGCGCGCGCTCCCGCTCGGCGTCGGTGAGCCGAGGGGCGTCCGGCGGGTTGGCCGGGAGCTCGAAGGGTGTCGTCACACCGTGATTGTCGGACGGACGGGCCCGGGGTGTCCAGAAGGGCCCCGATATCTCGGAGGCGCCCCGCCCACCTGCGCTGATACGGTCTGCCGACTCGCACTTCCAGGGGGACTCCCGTACATGACCGTTGTTGTTCGACCGCTCGCCGGACCTGACGAGCTGGATCTCTTCCAGGGCCTCGACTACGTGCTCGACCACGAGCTCGCCGACGACCTGGCCACCGGCCGCCGCCGCCCCGACTGGATGTGGGTGGCGCTGCGCGGCGACCGCCTGCTCGGGCGGATCTCCTGGTGGACCGGGAGGGAGGGCGCCGACCCGCAGGCGCTCGACTTCTTCGACCTCGACCCAGCGCTGCCGGCGCGGGAGGCGGCCGAGATCGGTCTGCGCCTCCTGGAGACGGCGACCGCCGCCGTCGTCCCGGCGGGCGCGGCCCGCCCCGAGTTCGGCCGGTTCATGCCGGCGGACTGGCGCGAGGTCCCGGAGACCCGCGCCGCCCTGGAGACCCTGTTCGGCGTGCTGACCGCCTCGGGCGCCCGCCCGCTGGTGGAGCGGCTGCGCCTGGAGTGGCGGGCGGGCACCCCGGTGCCGGAACCGAGCGGACGCCTGGTGTTCCGTCCGGTGCGGGACCGCGAGGACCTGCTCGGCCTGATGACCCCGGTCATGGAGGGCACCCTCGACGCGCACGGCCAGGCCGACCTGGCCTCCGGCCTCTCGCTGCGCGAGGCGGCCGAGCTGCACTACGACGAGGAGCTCGCGCACTACACGACGCCCCGGGAGTGGTGGCGGATCGCGGAGCTGCCGGAGACCGGGGAGCCGGTCGGCTTCGTCGTCCCCGCGCGCAACAACTACCACCCGATCATCGCGTACATCGGTGTCCTGCCCGCCCACCGGGGCCGGGGCCACATCGACGACCTCCTCGCCGAGGGCACCCGGATCCTGGCCGCCGAGGGCGTCCCCAACGTCCGGGCCGCCACCGACCTGGGCAACGTCCCCATGGCGAAGTCCTTCGCCCGGGCGGGGTACGTGACCTTCGAGCGGGCCGTCAACTACGTGTGGGACGCCCCGCCGCGGCCCTGACGTCAAGATCGCCGATGCACCGGGCGGGGCGTGCCTCCGACTGCCAGGATGGTCCCGTAGCCGTTGATCAGTCGACGAGGGGACCGTCCCGTGCTGTTCGAGGTGTGGGCGCCGCACGCCCGTGACCGGGTGACGCTGGAGCTGAACGGCAGCGGTCACCCGCTGGAGCGGGACGCCGAGCGCCCGGGCTGGTGGAGCGGCGTCGCCCCGGCCGCCGACGGCGACCGCTACGGCTTCTCCCTCGACGGCGGCCACCTGCTGCCCGACCCCCGGGCCCGCCGGCTGCCCGACGGCCCGGACGGCCTCGCCGCCGTCGTCGACCACGACGCGTACACCTGGCGGAACGCGGCCCCGCGGCTGCGGATGCGCAGCGGCGTCCTGTACGAGCTGCACGTGGGCACGTTCACCCCGGAGGGCACCCTCGACGCGGCGGCGGCGCGGCTCGGGGAGCTCGCGGGGCTCGGCATCACCCATGTGGAGCTGATGCCGCTGTGCCCGTTCCCCGGAGTGCGCGGCTGGGGGTACGACGGGGTGGCGCCGTGGGCGGTCCACGAGCCGTACGGGGGCCCCGAGGCGCTCAAGCGCTTCGTGGACACGGCCCACGGCCTCGGCCTGGGCGTCGTCCTGGACGTGGTGCACAACCACCTGGGCCCGTCCGGCAACCACCTGCCGTCCTTCGGCCCGTACTTCACCGACACCCACCACACCCCGTGGGGCGCCGCGGTGAACCTGGACGCGCCCGGCTCGGACGAGGTCCGGGCGTACTTCCTGGGCAGCGCGCTCGCCTGGCTGCGGGACTACCGGATCGACGGGCTGCGGCTCGACGCGGTGCACGCGCTGGTCGACACCCGGGCGCTGCACTTCCTGGAGGAGCTGTCGGCGGCCGTCGACGAGCTCGCCGGGGAGCAGGGCCGGCAGCACTTCCTGATCGCCGAGTCCGACCCGGGCGACCCGCGCACCACCACCCCGCGCCAAGCCGGCGGCCTGGGCGTCCACGCCCAGTGGAACGACGACTTCCACCACGCCCTGCACACCGCCCTCACCGGCGAGTCGCAGGGCTACTACGCGGACTTCGCGCGCGCCCCGATGAGCGCGCTCGCCAAGACCCTCACCCGGGTCTTCTTCCACGACGGCACCTACTCGGGTTTCCGGGGCCGCCACCACGGGCGCCCGGTGGACCGCGAGCGGACCCCCGCGCACCGCTTCCTCGGCTACTCCCAGACCCACGACCAGGTCGGCAACCGGGCGACCGGCGACCGCCTCTCGGCCACCCTCTCCCCCGGCCTGCTCGCCTGCGCGGCGACGCTCGTCCTGACCGGCCCCTCGGTCCCGATGCTGTTCATGGGCGAGGAGTGGGGCGCCCGGACGCCGTGGATGTACTTCACCGACCACACCGACCCCGAGCTCGCGGAGGCGGTCCGGCGCGGCCGGCGCCGGGAGTTCGCGGCGCACGGCTGGGCCGAGGAGGACGTCCCCGACCCCCAGGAGCCCGCCACCCGCGACCGCTCCGTCCTGGACCGCGCCGAACGCGAACGCGCCCCGCACAAGCGCCTGCTCGCCTGGTACCGGGAGCTGATCGCCCTGCGCCGCACCCTGCCGGACCTCACCGATCCCGACCTGGCCGGGGTGAAGGTGGCCTTCGACGAGGAGGCCCGCTGGCTCGTCTTCCGGCGCGGCGACCTCCGCGTGGCGGTCAACCTCGGCGAGCGGCCGGTGGACATCCCGCTCGGCTCCAACGGCCGCGACCGGGTCCTCGCCGCCTGGGAACGGACGGAGGCACCCGGCCGGGACGGCCTGCTCCGACTGCCGGCGGAGTCGGCGGTGGTGCTGACGGACGGGTAGGCCGGCGAGGGGCCTACTCGACGATCGCCATCTCCCGCGGCGTGTTGTTGAAGCGGTGGCCGGTGCCGTCCTCCGTCAGGGTCACGATGTCCTCGATGCGGACGCCGAAGCGGCCCGGCAGGTAGACGCCCGGTTCGATGGAGAAGCACATGCCGGGGACGACCGGCCGTCGCTCGCCCTCGATCATGTACGGCGGTTCGTGGGTGGTGACGCCGATGCCGTGGCCGGTGCGGTGGATGAAGTACTCGCCGTATCCGGCGTCCGCGATCACCTTGCGGGCGGCCCGGTCCACGTCCTGGCAGGCGATCCCGGAGCGGACCGCCTCGAATCCGGCCTGCTGCGCCTCCCGTACGAGGTCGTGGACGCGCCGTTCCTCGTCGGTGGGTTCGCCGACGTGCACGGTACGGGTGGTGTCGGAGCCGTAGCCGTGCTTGAGGCCGCCGAAGTCGAGGACGACCATGTCGCCGCGCGCGATGGTCCGGTCGCCGGCCTCGTGGTGCGGGTTGGCACCGTTGGGGCCGGAGCCGACGACGGTGAAGTCGACCTGGGAGTGCCCGAACTCCATGAGCAGCCGGGCCAGGTCGGCGGCCACCTCGGTCTCCTTGCGGCCGGCGAAGCGGACCTTCAGGATCTCGCCGTACGCCTGGTCGGCGGCGGCCCCGGCGGCGGCGATCCGGGCCAGCTCGTGCGCGTCCTTGACGGCCCGCAGCATCGGCAGGGCCTCGGTGAGGGAGACGTACGAGGTGGTGGGCAGGGCCTGCTGGAGGCCGAGCAGGTGCATGGCCCAGGCGTTGTCGCTGACGCCGAAGCGCCCCTCGGCGTCGAGCAGCGGGGCGGTGACCGCGTACGGGTCCTTGCCGTCGGTCCAGTCGCGCAGGGTGAGGGCCGGGGCGCCGACGGCCTTCTCCGCGTCCGGGGCCTCCAGGGTGGGGACGACGAGCACGGGGTCCCGGCCGGGGGCGATGACGAGGACGGTGAGGCGTTCGGTGATCGCGGTCGGCTGGTAGCCGGTCAGGTAGACCAGGTCGGGGCCGGGGGCGACGAGCACGCCGGCGAGTCCCGCCTCGGCTGCGGAGTCGGCGGCGCGGGCCATCCTGGCCCGGTAGTCGTCGGCGGTGAAGGGGGTGGGTGCGGTGCTCTCGGGCATGGGTGATCTCCTCCTCGACGTACGCCATCCTGCCCGGCGGCCCCGGTGGGCGCGACCCCGGACGCGGCCTACGCCGTGCCCTCGGGCGTACGGGCCCACGCGCCGCGGCGCCGGGTCTCGTCCTCCTGGGCCAGGCGGCGCAGGACGGCCAGGACCGGCTCCAGCAGGAGGACGACGATGGCGGCGTGCTCGGCCAGCTTGAAGCGGTCCCCGGCGTCGTCGAGCTCCTTGATCCGGTCCAGGTCCAGCTTCGCGGCGGACGCGGCCAGTTCGGCGTAGGGCAGCAGGTCCTCGGTGCGGTAGTCGGCGCCGATGCGGGCGAGGTCCATGAGGCTGGCGGCGAGGGCGCGGCGGTGCGGCGAGTCCTCGGAGACCTCCCAGCCCATGGCCCGCACCAGGGCGTCGACCCGGGGCGCCTGCTCGTCCACGGCGTCCGTCTCGGCGGCGTCCACCGGCGTGGGGAGGGCGTAGTGCACGACGCCGAGCGTGGCGAGCGGGTCGAGGGGCTCGTCCATGGCCGTGAGGACGTCGCGAGTGGCGGCGATCGACAGGCCGCCGCGGGCGGTCAGGGCACGGATCAGGCGCAGGCGCTGGAGGTGTTCGTCCCCGTACAGGCTCAGCGTGGCCCCGAGCTGCCGGCCGGGCGGCAGCAGGCCCTCCCGCAGGTAGTACTTGATCGTCCCGACCGGCGTTCCGGACAGACGGCTCAGGTCAGAGATTCTCATGCGCACTCTCGCTCGGTCTGCTCTGTGTGCGACCAGTCTCCCAGGCACTCCCGTGGGCAGCCGGGGGCGCCATCACTGGATAGCGTCACTCCCCACTTAGAAAGTGGTACTTCCTAGTGTGCCGCTCATCTGCGGAGACGGCACGCCCTCTCCTTCCTCCACCGAAACCGGAGCCCCCTCATGTCCGAACCGACCCCCCTGCTCCGGGTGAGCGCCCGCGGACTGCTGCGCCGTCGCGGGCTGTGGCTGCCGTCGGCGGTGATCCTCGGACTGCTGTCGCTCGTCCTGTCGACGCTCTACCTGGGGGCCAACAACGACCCGGCCGGTGAGACGAAGGACCTGCCGATCGCCCTGGTCGTCGCCGACCGGGGGACGGAGACGGCCGGGCAGCGGATCGACCTCGGCGCGCGGATCGCCACGCAGATCACCGGCTCGGCCGAGCTGCGGGAGAAGGTGTCCTGGAAGCAGGTCGACCGTCGCACCGCCGACGACCTGCTCGCCCGGGGCAAGGTGTTCGGCGCGCTCGTCATCCCGGAGGACTTCTCCGCCTCCGTGGCCGCGCTCGCCGGGCCGCCCCGGCAGGAACCGCACCCGCCGACCATGACGGTGCTGACCAACCCGGCGGCCGGCAGCTTCGGCTCCGCCATGGCCACCGAGATCAACCGGGGGGTCGTCGCCCACACCTCCGCGCAGGTGGGCCACGAGCTCGCCCAGCAGCTCCAGCGGCAGGCCGCCCAGCACGCCGCGTCCGCCCCGGCCGGGCGCTCCTCCGCCGCGCCCGCCGCTCCCGGCGCGGCCGCCGCCCAGCTGATGATCGCCGACCCCGTGAAGGCGACCGTCGAGGAGGGACACCCCCTCGGCGCCCACAGCGGCCTCGGACTGAGCGCCTTCTTCTACGCCCTCGTCCTGGTCCTCGGCGGCATGCTGGGCGCCAACGTGATCCACACCCAGGTGGACACGGCGCTCGGCTACACGGCCAACGACAAGGGGCCGTTCCGCTTCCTCAACCCCGCCCAGCACCTCACGCGCCTGCAGCACTTCACGGTCTGCTCGGTGCTCATGGTCGTGCTGTCGATGCTGACCTCCGCCCTCGCGATGGCCGGCGCCGCCGGTGTCGTCGGCATCGACGCCGCCCACCTGGGCCTGCTGTGGATCTTCGGAACGTGCGCCACGGCCGCCATGGGCATCACCGCCCTGGCCCTGCTCGCCGCCTTCGGCACCCCGGGCCCCATCATCTCCATGCTGGTCCTGATCGGCCTGGCCATCCCGTCCGCCGGCGCCACCATCCCGCTCCAGGCACTCCCGGACTTCTACCGCTTCCTGGCGGAGTTCGAACCGTTCCGCCAGGTGGTCGACGGCGTCAGGTCCATCCTCTACTTCGGGGCGCGAACCGACGCGGGACTCGGCCGCGCCTGGACGATGACCGCCGTCGGCTTCGCCGGGTCGCTGCTCCTCGGCGTCGCCGTCACCCGCTTCTACGACCGCCGGGGCCTGCACCGCACGGCCCTCCACCCGGCCCCGCCTCGGCAGGACGGGCGACCGGACACCCGGCCGGTTCCGGCCGGCTGACCCGGCCGCGGACCGTTCCGGCCCGCGTGCGGCACCCCGACGTCCTCACAGGCCGTCGGGGTGCCGCACGATGAGCCGTTCCAGGAGGGCCTGGAAGTCGTCGCCGACGACGATCCGCAGCTGCCCGTCCTCCTCGGCGTGCTCGCTGAGCTGGGTGAGCGTGCCGCCCCGCCACCAGAAGACGTACGGGCTGATGGCGCCCGGTGTGTCCTCGTAGCCGGAGGCGGCGAAGGAGGCCATCGCGCCGAGCGCGGGCACGATGCTGGTGTCGCGGATGGGGTGGAAGGCGAGCTGGTGCCGGAAGGGCAGCGCGACGAGCGCGCCGTCCGCGCCGAGCGGCCGGCCGGTGACCCGGCGGACGACGGCGTCGAGGTCGAGGACGCGGCTCGCGGTGTAGAAGGAGTCGCCGAGGACGACCTCGAAGCGCATGCCGTCCGCGTCCTTGACGGTCTCGTGGCCCTCGACGGGCAGGTCGCGCAGGTTGTGCAGGGCCCGTTCGCGCAGTCGCACGGGGTCGCCGAGGCGTTCGAGGGCGTCGTCGGTGAGCGTCATCACGCTCTCCGGCAGGTCGAGGGCGAGCACCTCGTACAGGCCGGGGGCGATCGTGCGGGCGTAGCCGAAGGTGCCGGGGTCGATGCCCTCGCCGCTGACCACCCGGGGGTAGAGCTGGGCGCGGATCTGTTCCGGCGGCAGGGTGTCGAGGGCGGAGGGGCCGTCGAGGGCGCGCACCCAGAGGCGCACGTGGCGGCGGACCAGCGCGGGCCAGACGGGGGTGCCCCGGGGGTCCTGGTGGCAGACGGCGGCGAGGGTGCCGAGGCCGAAGCGGCGCCCGGAGTCGTCGGTGACGGCGTCGGCGTACACGGTCACTTCGAGCCCGAGTTCGGCGAACGCCTCGCGGACCCGGCCGCGGAACAGGGCGGCCTCGCGCTCGGAGAAGTACGAGAACTGCGGGTCCCTGGGGGCGTCCTCGTCGTCCCTCCTGGGTCCTCGCCGGAACCACCCCACGTCCGCCCGCCTCTCGTCGTCGTTCGTTCCGTCCGTTCCGTTCGGGTCAGACTAGCGACCGGTCGCGGGCGGGGCGTCGAGTCGGGCGATCAACTCGGCGGCGAGGCCGGTCGGTTCACCGTTCGGGCGCAGCAGTTCGGTGCGGTGGACCAGGCGTGGCGCGGTGAGCGGGACGGCGGCGGCGCCCGGGACCCCGGCGGCGGCCGAGGCGGGCAGCAGGACCAGTCCGTGGCCGGCGGCGGCCAGGGCGGCGACGGTCCGGGCGTCGGTGCCCTCGTAGCGCAGGGCCGGGCGGAAGCCGTGGCCCGCGGGCCCGGCGTGCGCGGCGCGCAGCCGGTCGAGCGGGAAGGCCGCCCCGGGAGCGTCGAGCCAGCGGGCGTCGGCCAGATCGGCGAGCCGCAGCCCCGGGCGCCCCGCGAGCGGGTGCCCGGCGGGCAGCACCACGGCGAGCGGCTCCTCGGCGACCCGCCGGGCGGTGAACGGGGCGACGTCGGGGAGCCGCAGCGGATCGCTGGGGGCGGCGATCCCGTCGACGAGCCCGAGGTCGGCGGCCCCGGTGGCGACGGCGGCCGGCACCTCGTCGCGGGGCAGCGTCCGCAGGGTGACCCCGGCGGCGGGCAGCGCGGCGAGGGTGCGCGGCCCGAGCGCCAGCGGGGCGGCGACGAGGGTCAGCGTCTCGCGGGGCGCGGCGGCGAACCGCGCGAGGTCGGCCCGCGCCGCGTCGAGCCGCAGCAGCAGCGAGCCCGCGTGCTCCAGGAGCCGTTCACCGGCCGGGGTCGGCCCGACGGGCCGGCGGGTGAGCAGCGGGAGTCCGAGGTCCGCTTCGAGTGCGGCGATGTGCTGCGAGACGGCGGACTGGGTGTAGCCGAGCGTCCGCGCGGCCTCCGAGAAGGAGGCGAGCCGGGCGACGGTGAGGTAGGTGCGGAGGAGGTGCGGGTCCATGGGGGTGGGGCCTCAGGTCTCGGGGCCCGGGTCGCGCGGGCTCGGCCCGGTCAGGACGCGTCCGGGTCGGTGCTCAGCAGCGCCCGGGCGTAGTGCGCGAGGGAGCGGTTGTAGCGGGGCAGCAGTGGGGCGAGGGCGCCGAGGGCGAGGGAGGCGGCCTCGCGGTCGCGGCCGGTGTCGGCGAGGGCGAGGGCGAGGAAGGCGTCGACGGCACCGGCCAGGGCGGTCTCGTCGGCGTCGAGCCGCTCGGCGGGGATCGCCCGCTCCTCGGTGAGGAGTTGGACGCTCCGGTCGGGGCGTCCGAGGTTGCGCAGGCTGCTGGCGAGTTGGATGACGGCACGGCGCCGCCGCAGTCCGGTGAGGCCGGCGTCGAGGGCCCGGCGGTAGAGGGTCACGGCCTCCTCGGGAAGGCCGGTGGAGTCGTGGGCGGCGCCACGCTCGAAGAGGGCGGCGGGGTCCTCCGCGGGCCGCTCGTCGGCGAGTTCGGCGATCCGGGCCCGGAACGCGGCGGGGTCCTCGTAGGTGTCGAGGGCGGCCCAGAGGGCGTCGACGCGGCGCTCCCAGTCCCTGGTGTCGCTGCTGGTGGTCATGGCCTCAGCCTACCGACCGCGAGATAAGCGATCGTGATGGACGGTCCAGGAATCATCGTTGGACGTGAACGGGAACGGCCGCCGAGCATGGTCCCCATGGACACCGCAGACAGCACCTACGACAGCACGCGGCCCCCGCACACCGCCGGCACCTCTGGCACCTCCCGTACCTCCCACTCCTCTCCCGCCTCCCGCACCCCCCGTATCGCCCTCGTCGGCGACCGCTCCCCCCACGTGAAGTCCCACGTCCGCGTCCCGCTGCTCCTCGACGCGCTGGCCGAGCGGGACGGGCTCGTGCTCGACGCGTACTGGATCCCGACGGAGGACGCCGAGGAGCCGGGCGCGGTGAGCGGCTTCGACGCGGTGTGGCTGCTGCCGGGCAGCCCGTACGCGAGCGAGGCCGGGGCGCTGGCGGCGATCCGTACCGCGCGCGAGGAGGGGATCCCGTTCCTGGGGACCTGCGCCGGATTCCAGCACGCGCTGGTCGAGTTCGCGCGCGACGTGTGCGGGCTCGCCCGGGCGGCGCACGCCGAGAACGACCCGGCGGCGGACCCGGAGGACCTGCTGCTCGCCCCGCTCGCCTGCTCCCTCGTCGGACACGAGGGCGCGGTACGGGTGACCCCCGGCTCCCTCGCGGAGGCGGTGTTCGGCGCGGAGCGGACGACCGAGCGCTACCACTGCGCGTACGGGCCCGACGGGCGCCACCTGGACACCCTGGAGCGGTACGGGATGCGGTTCACCGGCACGGACGACGAGGGCCAGGTCCGGATCGCCGAGCTGCCCGGGCACCCGTTCTTCCTGGCGACGCTGTTCCAGCCCGAGCTGGCGGGCGACGGCAGCCGGCCGCACCCGGTGGTACGGGCGCTCGCACGGGCGGCCGTGGCGCGCGCGGCGCGCTAGACGCTCCACTCCGTCTTGTGGCCGAAACCCCGGCTGTTGTCGACGAGACGCAGCCAGGTCGGGTGGATCTCCCAGTGGTCGGCGCGGGACAGGGCCTGTGCGAGGCGCCCGGCCGTGGCGACGAAGGGGAAGCGGCGCGCGTACGCGGCGCGCGCCGCCGCCAGGGCCGGGCCGGTCGCCCGCTCGCACAGGCCGCGGCCCTGCAGGCCGGTGAGCGAGCTCCACTTCTGCGCGTCCCGGTGCGCGGTGAAGGCGACCCGCGCCCCTGGCGCCTGGCGCGCGAGGGCGGCGCCGTGGCGGGTGGAGCGGGCGGTGAGGAAGACGAGGCTGCCCGTGTCGGTGACGGCGTGGAAGACGGCGCAGGCCTGCGGCCCGTCGTCGTCGGTGTAGGCGAGCGCAAGGGTGGTGTGGGCGGCCAGTGCCGCGCGCAGCCGGTCCGGCGGCCCGTCCGTGTTCACGCGGTGTCCGGGGCGCCGACGACTCGGCGCGGAGGGTGACGCACAGGAAGGCTCCCGGTTTCGCGGGCGGACGGTTCGCGCCCCCACGGTACGACGCTCGCGACGTCGCCGGGCCACGGCACACGTCCCGTGGACAAACGTCCCCGATGTCCGGGACTTTCGTCTTTCGACTTCCCTCCCGGCCCGTCGGAGAGTGGATGCAGGACATGTGACTGGTCAAGCAGGCAGGATCCGAGCTCTTTACGCGAAGGCATTTCGCGTGAAGAGCTCGGGTCCTTTTTTTATTGCCCGAAACGGAGGTACGACGTGGATGCGAACAAGAGCGCGGAAGCGATCCTCGAAGCGGTCGGTGGGGCCGAGAACGTCGCCGCGCTGCAGCATTGTTCGACCCGGTTGCGTTTCGCCCTTGTCGACGACAGGGCCGCCGACAAGGAGAAGCTGAAGGCCGCGCCGGGCGTGCTGGAGGCCGTCATGGGCCCGCCGCAGACCCAGGCGATCATCGGCAACCAGGTCATCGAGGTCTACAACGCGCTGAACGCGCTGCTCGGCGGCGCCCCGGCCGACGAGGCGGCAGCCGCGCAGGTCAAGCAGCCGTGGACGTGGAAGCGGGCCGGGAACACGATCATGGGCTTCGTCGTCAGCGTCTTCACCCCGGTGGTGCCCGCCATCGCCGGCGCCGGCGTGCTGAAGTCGCTGCTGATCCTGGTGTCGACGCTCGGCTGGGTCTCGGAGACCAGCCCGAGCTACCTGGTGCTTCTGGCGATCCCGAACGCCGTCTTCGCCTTCCTCCCCCTCTTCGTCGCCTACACCACGGCGAAGAAGCTGAACGTGAACATCCCGCTGGCCATCGGAATCGTCGGAGTCCTCCTCTATCCGGGATTCACGGCACTCCTCCAGCAGGAGGGCGGGATTTCCCTCTTCGGAATGTCCGTCAAGAGCATCAGCTATGACTCGCAGGTGTTCTCGGCGATTCTCTCGGTCCTCTTCCTGGCGGTCGTCGAGCGCTTCTTCAACAAGATCACCCCGGGACCGATCCGGGTGTTCTTCGTCCCGATGATGTGCTTCTTCATCGTCGTCCCGGCGACCGTCCTCCTCCTCGGCCCGCTCGGCTACAACATGGGCACGGTGCTGACGTCCGGGATGCTGTGGCTGCACTCCACGCTCGGCTGGGTCGCGGTCGCGCTGCTGGCCGCCGCGCTGCCCTTCGTCATCGCGGTGGGGATGCACAAGGCGTTCATTCCGCCGACGCTCAACACGATGAGCGCCACCGGCGCCGAACTGCTCTACCTGCCCGCCTCGCTCGCCCACAACATGGCCGAGGCCGGCGCCACCCTCGCCGTCGCCCTGCGGACGAAGCGGACGGACCTGCGCGCCACGTCGTTCTCCTCCGGGGTCTCGGCCCTGTTCGGCATCACCGAGCCGGCGCTCTACGGCGTGACGCTGCAGACCCGGCGGGTGCTCCTCTCGGTCATCGCCGGCGCCTTCGCCGGAGGCTCGTACGTCGGCATCACCCACGTGTCCGCGCACGCCGTCGTCGGTCCGGGCCTCGCCTCGATGTCGATGTTCGTGAACAGCGCGACCCCGCACAACATCCTGCACGCGGTCATCGGCCTGCTCGTCGCCTTCGCCGCCGCGTTCCTCGTCTCCGCCCTGACCTGGAAGGACGCGGGCGGCACGGACACCGCCGAGGAGAAGGCACGGGAGGAGCAGGGCCCCGCGGCCGACGAGGCCCGCGGCGGCCTGCTCATCGCCCCCGTCACCGGCACCGCGATCGCGCTGAGCGAGGTCCCGGACCCCGTGTTCAGCGGCGGCGTCCTCGGTCTGGGACTCGCCGTCGAGCCCGCCTCGGGCCGCTTCCTGGCCCCCGTCAGCGGCACCGTCACCTCCCTGCTCCCCTCCAAGCACGCGGTCGGCATCACCACCGAGGGCGGGGCCGAGGTCCTGATCCACGTCGGGATCGACACCGTGAAGCTGCACGGCGAGCACTTCACCGCGCACATCGCCCAGGGCGACCACGTCACCGCGGGCCAGCCGCTCCTGGACGTGGACCTGGACGCCGTACGCGCCGCCGGATACCCGCTCACCACCCCCGTCATCGTCCTCAACAGCGGGACGTACACGGTCGTCGACCTGGCCGCCGGCCCGGTCGAGGCCGGTTCCCCCCTCGCCCTCATCCGTGAGAAGGAGCTCGCTCATGTCACTGCCTGACGGTTTCCTCTGGGGCGGCGCACTCGCCGCCAACCAGGTCGAAGGCGCCTGGAAGGAAGGCGGTCGCGGCCCCGCCGTCTCCGACGTCGCCGCCTACAAGCCGCACCTCGACCCCACCGAGTACGCCGCGTTCCACACCTGGACCAAGGAGGGCGTGGAGAAGGCGATCGCCGACCCCGACGACGCCGCCTACCCCAAGCGGCGCGGGATCGACTTCTACCACCGCTACCCCGAGGACCTGGCGCTCTTCGCGGAGATGGGCTTCAAGACCCTGCGCGTGTCGATCGCCTGGACCCGCCTGTTCCCCACGGGCGAGGAGCTGGAGCCGAACGAGGAGGGCATCGCCCACTACACGGCCATGTTCCGGGAGATGCGCCGCCTGGGCATCGAGCCGCTGGTCACGCTCTCGCACTACGACCCGCCGCTGCACCTGGCGCTGAAGAACAACTGCTGGGTCGAGCGCTCGACGATCGCGCTGTTCGAACGGTTCGCGAAGGTGTGCTTCTAGCGCTTCGGGCCGTACGTGAAGCTGTGGCTGACGTTCAACGAGATCGACGGCATCCTCCGCCACCCGTTCACGTCCGGCGGCGTCATCCCCGAGACGCTGACCGGCATGAGCGAGGAGCATGCCTGCTACACGGCGCTGCACCACCAGTTCGTGGCCGGCGCCTCGGTGACGCGGATGCTGCGCGAGCTCGTCCCCGACGCCCAGATGGGCTGCATGCTGACGATGCTCATGACGTACCCGAACACCTGCGCCCCCGAGGACGTCGCCGCCACCCAGCTCAAGGAGCGGATGCTGTACCTGTGCACCGACGTGCAGGCCGGCGGCGCCTACCCGCGCCTCGCCCTCAAGGCCCTCGAACGGCGGGGCGTCACGATCCCCTTCGAGGACGGCGACGCCGAACTGCTCGCCGCGCACCCGGCGGACTTCATCTCCTTCTCGTACTACATGTCGATGACGGAGTCCGTACGCCCCGATGCCGAGCGCACGCCCGGCAACACGGTCCTCGGCGTGAAGAACCCGTTCCTCGCGTCCAGCGAGTGGGGGTGGCAGATCGACCCGGTGGGGCTGCGGATCTCCCTCATCGACCTGTACGACCGGTACGGCAAGCCGCTGTTCATCGTCGAGAACGGGCTCGGGATGCGCGACGAGCTCACCGAGGACGGCCGGGTCCACGACCCTTACCGGATCGACTACTTCCGCGCGCACTTCGCGGAGATGATCCGGGCGGTCGACGAGGGCGTCGAGCTGATGGGCTACACCAGCTGGGCCCCGATCGACCTGGTCAGCGCGTCCACCTCGCAGATGTCGAAGCGGTACGGATTCATCTACGTCGACCAGAATGACGTCGGCGGCGGCAGCGGGCGCCGTATCCGCAAGGACTCGTTCGACTGGTACCGGAAGGTCATCGCCACGAACGGCGCCGACCTGACCTGACGCCCCCGTCCGACTCGACACGGCCAGAGCCACAAGGGAGTAAGCGGTGCCGCCCGAACCGGTCTACACGATCAAGAAGGTGCTCAACTCCAGTGTGGTCCTGGCCGTCGACGAGCGGGGCGTCGAGCGGGTCCTGCTCGGCAAGGGCATCGGATACGGGCACAAGGCGGGCGAGGTCGTCCCGCCGGACGCCCCCGACCAGGTCTTCGTCGGGCTCGGCGACGCCGACCGGCAGGGCCTCCTGGAGCTCCTGTCGGCGATCCCGCCCGACTGTCTCGAACTGACCCGGGAGGTGGTCGCCCTCGCCGCCGAGGCCGGACTCGACCTCGACCCGCACATCTACCTCGCGCTCACCGACCACCTGCACTTCGCCGTCGTCCGCGCGCGGCAGGGGATGCGGGTCGTCAACCGCTTCTCCTGGGAGATGCGGACGCTCTATCCGCGGCAGTGGGCGATCGGTCTGCGCACGGTGGAGCTGCTGCGCGAACGCCTCGGCGCCGAGCTGCCCGAGGACGAGGCCGCGAACGTGGCCTTCCACCTCGTCAACGCGGACTCGTCCGCCGAGCACGCCGACCCGATGCAGGTCGTCTCCTTCATCAGCTCCGTGCTCCAGATCGTCACCCACACCACCGCCGCCCACTTCGAGCAGGACGACCTCAACCGCTCCCGCTTCGTCTCCCACCTCCAGTACTTCGCCGAGCGCCTCTTCTCCGGCCGGCTCCTCACCAGCCCCGACGACTTCCTGCACCAGCAGCTCGCCGCGCGCTACCCGCGCGCGATGGGCGCGGCGGACCGGGTGGCGCTGCACGTCGAGCAGACGTACGGCGTGACGCTGCCGAAGGAGGAGCTCGCGTACGTCGCCCTGCACGTGGCGCGGGTCGCGCCGGAGTAGCCGGTCCTAGGACGAGCGGACGGGCGCGCCGAAGTCGATCTCGGCGGCGGGCAGGACGCGGATGCTGCGGCCGGGGAAGTCGAGGTGGCGGAAGATCTCGTTGTGGTGGGCGACGGACCGGTCGGGCTCCGCGTAGGGGCCCTCGGCGCCGCGCACCGAGGTGGTGTGCCCGTCGGCGACGAGGACCAGGTCGTAGCGGCGGCTGAGGGCCTGGCGGGCCGTGGTGTCGACGCAGATCTCGGTGGCGAAGCCGGTGACGAGGAGCTCGGTGACGCCGAGCGCGGCGAGGGTCGCGTCGAGGCGGGTGCCGAGGAAGCTGTCGGCGCCGGTCTTGGCGACGACGGACTCGCCGTCCACCGGGGCCAGTTCGGGGACGATCCGCCAGCCGTCGGTGCCGGGTGCGAGCTCGCCGCCGGGCGGGCCCTGGTGCTGGACGGTGACGACGGGGACCCCCGCGGCACGGGCCCGGGCGCGCAGCCCGGCGATCACGGCGATGGTCTCGGGGGCGCGGTGGGCGATCTCCGCGAGGGCGTTCTGCATGTCGATGACGAGGAGCGCCGGCACGTGGGTCATGGGCCCACCGTACCGGTGCGGCCGGGGCGCCCGAACGGGGGTCAGGCGCCGGGCACGACGAGGTGGGCGCGGTCCCTCCCGCGTTCCACGAGGCGGGCGTTGGCCTCGTCGGAGTCGGCGACCCACCGGCGGGCGTGCTCCTCGTCCTTGCCGAAGCGGACGTGGCGGGCGACGAGCCGGGGCACCCGCAGGCGGGCGTCGAGGTCGAGGTACCAGGCCTCGTCGAGGAGCGGGAGCACGGCGGCCCAGGGGCCCTCGTCGTGCAGCAGGTAGTTCCCCTCGGTGATCACCAGCGGAAGCTCGGGCGGCACGGCGATCGATCCGGCGACCGGCTCCTCCAGGGAGCGGTCGAAGGCGGGCGCGTAGACGGTGGTGCCGGGTTCGGGGGCGCGCAGGCGGCGCAGCAGGGCCGTGTATCCGGCGGCGTCGAAGGTGTCGGGGGCGCCCTTGCGGCCGGCCCGGCCGAGTCGTTCCAGTTCGGCCCGCGCCAGGTGGAAGCCGTCCATGGGGACGAGGACGGCCAGCCCGTCGAGGCGGGCGGCCAGCAGGGCGGCGAGGGTCGACTTGCCGGCGCCGGGCGGGCCGGCGATGCCGAGCACCCGGCGCCCGCCGCCGTCGGCGAGGGCCCGCGCCCGCTCGGCGAGGCGTTCCAGTCCCGTCACGTCCATGCGGGGCATTGTCGCACCGCGCGTCCGTTGGCCACCCTCGCGTCATACGTATTACGTTGCCCTCATGAGCGACCTGACCGACCCGTCCTCCTCCGCCACGGGCCCCTCCGCGCCCGTCCTGCCCGCCCTCGCGCTGGTCACCCTCGTCGTGCGCGACTACGACGAGGCCGTGGACTTCTACACCCGCGCCCTCGGCTTCGACCTCGTCGAGGACACCGACCGCGGCGACGGCACCCGCTGGGTGGTCGTCCGCCCGCGCGGCGCGCACGGCACCGGTCTGCTGCTGGCCCGCGCGAAGGACGCCACCCAGGCGACGGCCGTCGGCGCCCAGACCGGCGGCCGGGTCGGCTTCTTCCTGCACACCGACGACTTCGCCCGCGACCACGCCCGGATGACGGCCGCCGGCGTCCGCTTCCTCGAAGAGCCCCGGCACGAGCCGTACGGCTCGGTCGCCGTCTTCGAGGACCTGTACGGCAACCGCTGGGACCTCCTCCAGCCGGCCCCGGCCGGGGGCTGACCGCGGCGCGGCGCGGCCCGCCCGTCGCCCCCCACCCGGCGCATCTCACCCTTCGGACCCGCACCGCACGGTTTCGGTCAACGGCCCCGCCCTGCGGCCGACTTCGCGCGGGGTGGGGATGAGGGTGCCGTACCGGGAGATGGTTGACGCGGGCGGCGCCGACGCCTGGTCGAACAGGCGGACCGGCGGGGCGCAGACCGCACAGGTCCCGCAGGGGGCGTCGGGCGCGTCGGCGGGCCCGGTGCCGCTCCCGTCGGCGGGCCCGGACGCCCCGATTCCGGACGGCCCGCCGAGACCGGCTCCTTCCCCGCCGCCCGACCCGTCGCGTACCTCCGCTCCTCCGTCCGGCTCCCCCGACCGCCCCGGCTCGCCCAGCTCGCCCAGGTCTCCCGCCGCCTCCGCCTCCAGCCCGTCCAGGGCCGCGCCGAGCCGCCGCAGGGCCTCGCGGGCCGCCGCGATCAGACCGCCCAGCTCCTCCCCGACGGCCGGGTCCGGGCGCACCAGGAGCCGGTTGCGGACCAGGACCCGGTGGATCGTGGTCCGCGAGGGGACGTCGGGCACCCCGAGCCCGTCGAGGGCCGCGCGGAGCCGGCCCGCGCCCCAGCCCGGGTGCCGTTCGCGCAGCGAACAGATCAGCGCCTCCAGGGCGGGCGCGATCCGCGCCGGGCTCTCGTGCGGGCGCCGGGAGCGGTCCGCGAGACCGCCCTCGCCGTGCGCCGCGTACCGCTTCCGCCAGGCGTACAGCGTCTGGCGCGAGACGCCGTGGCGGCGCGCGACCTCGGCGACGGGCCGCCCGGCGAGCACCTCCCGCACGGCCCGGTGGCGCTGTGCCGCACTCGCGTGTCGGGTCACCGATCCTCCCCCCTCGCGTCGGAGCGTTCCGGTCCGACTCCCGTCTATCGGTGTAGACCACGGCACGTTTCAGCGATGTCTCCGCTCCCCGGGAACCCTGTCAAGAATGTCGTGGAACTCCTGACGGACCGGTGCCGCCCGAACCCCCTGGAAGGTAATTGGACAGGGCACCTTGAAGCGTTGACAGCCCTCCGCGGCGCTGACGAGTATCGGTGCCGCTCCGCACAGCGGTACGGAGTTCCTGAAACACCAGGAAACGGGAGGGAACATGGAAGAGCGCAATTCGTTGCGGCCGGACGAGATCGAGGTCTCGCCGTCCCCGATCGCGACGCCCGACTTCGTGATCTCGGACAACGACCCGACCGACCCGGTCTTCGTGATCGCCGACAACGACCCGTCGGACCCGGTGATCTGACCGTATGGCCGTGACCCACGGCGGGTGGAAGGCTGCGCCCCAGGCGCAGCCTTCGCTCGGCCTCAGCAGCCTCCTGTCCCCCGTGACCCCGGACGAGTTCAAGCGCGCGTACTGGGAGAAGAAACCCCTCGTCGTGCACCGGGAGAATCCCGACCATTTCGCGGCCTCGCTGAGTTTCCGCGATGTCGACCATATTCTTTCCACTTCCAGTGTCCGTTCCTCCGAACTCAAGGTCGTGGTGAACGGGCAGGAGATTCCGCTCGTCGAAATGGCCGCGTCGGGTCCGGGCGGGCCGAGCAATGGGCTGGAAGTCCTCTACGACCTCTACCGGCGCGGCTCGACCGTCGTCTTCAAGTTCCTGCACGAGCGCTGGGAGCCGCTCGGCCGACTGTGCCGCACACTGTCGGGCGAGTTCAGCGCCGGGTTCCAGGCGAACGCCTATCTGACCCCGGCCGGTGCCCAGGGGCTCACCAGCCACTACGACACCCACGACGTCTTCGTGCTCCAGGTGTGGGGGTCGAAGCACTGGCGGCTGTACGAGTCGCCCGACGAGCTGCCGCTCGCCACCCAGCCGTACCGCAGGCCCAAGGACGGTCCCGGCGCCCCGGTCCGCGAGTTCGACCTGCGGCCCGGCGACCTGATGTACATGCCGCGCGGCACCGTGCACGACGCCACCTCCAACGACGAGGCCTCGCTGCACATCACGCTCGGCGTGCTGCCGGTGCTCTGGTCGACGGTGCTCAAGGACGCCCTGGACCGGGCGATCGAGGGCGACCCGCGCTACCGGGGCGCCCTGCCGCCCGGGTTCGCGCTCGATCCCGAGCTGCGGGACGGCGCCGCCGCGACCCTCGCGGAGCTGCTCGGCTCGGTCGCCGCGGCGGTCGACCCGGCGGAGCTGGTGGAGCGGGCGGCCAGCCGGGCCCTGGTGGGCCGCCGCCCGGTCCTGGACGGGCACCTGCTGGACCTGGAGGGGCTGCGCACCCTCGGCCCCGACACCCTGGTGCGGCGCAGGGCCGAGCTGCTGTGGTCGCTGCGGCCGGAGGACACGGGCCTCCAGCTGGAGTTCCACGGCAAGGTGGTGCGGTTGCCGGCCCGGATCGAGCCCGAACTGCGGTACGTGCTCGACGCGCGGGCGCCGTTCACGGCCCGCGACGTGACCGGCCGGCTGGACGTCGAGGGGCGCCTGGTGCTGGTCCGCCGGCTGCTCCAGGAGGGCCTGCTGACCCTGGCGTAGCACCGGGTCGGGCCGGGCCGGGCCCCCCGTCCGGCCCGGCCCCGTCCTGGACCGTCCGGACCGCCCTGGACCGCCCTGGACCGCCCGGCCCACCCGGATCCCGTCCGGCCCGTCCGGATCCCGTCCGGCCCGTCCAGATCTCGTCCGGCCCGTTCGGATCCCGTCCGGCCCGGACCGCCCTCACTCCTCGTACCGGCCGCCGAGGTGTTCCGCGAGGAAGCGCTCGGCGGCCGCGTAGAACCTCAGTCGGTTGCGGGGCCGGACGAAGCCGTGTCCCTCGTCGGGAAAGAGCAGGTACTCATGGGGAACGCCGCCGCTCCGCAGCGCGGCGACCAGCTGCTCGGACTCCTCGCGCCGCACCCGCGGGTCGCGCGCGCCCTGACCGATGAGCAGCGGGACCCGGATGCGGTCGGCGGCGAACAGCGGGGAGCGGGCGCGCAGGAACTCCGCGTCCTCCTCCGGCGAGCCGACCCGCCGGCGCAGCATCGCCGCCATCGGCCCCCAGGTCGCGGGCACGGACTCGATGAAGGTGAGCAGCGAGGAGGGTGCGGCGACGGCGACGGCGCAGCGGTAGTCGCCGGGGGTGAAGGCGGCTCCGGCGAGCGCCGCGTAGCCGCCGTAGGAGCCGCCGTAGATCGCGACCCGGTCCGGGTCGGTGTGACCGAGGGAGACGGCGTGCCGGACGGCGTCCTGGAGGTCGTCCTGCATCCGGCCGCCCCACTCCCGGTCCCCGGCGCGGGTGAACTCCTTGCCGTAGCCGGTGGAGCCGCGGAAGTCGACCTGGAGGCAGAGGTAGCCGCGGTTGGCGAGCCACTGGGTCTCGGCGCGGAAGCCCCACTGGTCGCGGGTCCAGGGTCCGCCGTGGACGACGAGGACGGTCGGCAGCCGGTGGCGGTCCGCGCCGGGCGGGAAGGTGAG
The DNA here is from genome assembly GCF_040683955.1 of Streptomyces sp. NPDC093111. NCBI lineage: Bacteria > Bacillati > Actinomycetota > Actinomycetes > Kitasatosporales > Streptomycetaceae > Streptomyces > Streptomyces sp. NPDC093111. The sequence goes on from NZ_JBFBNW010000021.1 coordinate 102,569, forward strand.
GTAGCCGTGGACGCGCAGCCCGTCGCGGGCGGTGAAGGAGAAGGGTTCGACGTGGGCGAGCGGGCTTCCCTCCAGGGCCGGGAGGTGGCTGAACAGGTACTCGACGCGGGCCGGCCGGCCCGCCGCGGCCCGGTGCAGCACCCGGTAGCCGGCCGGCGCGTCGTCGGTGTTGTGCTGGACCAGCCAGTGCCGGTCGGCGCGGTCGCGGCCCAGCACGGTCACGTCGCCCGGGGCGGCGGCCCGCAGCACGGCGAAGTCCTCGGCGAGCGCCGGGTCGAGGAGTGCGAGATCGTTGCGGGCGCGCCGGACGAGGGCGAACTGCGGCTCCCCGGTGCCCGGGTGGGCGCCGACGCCCTCCACGTCGTACGCGGGATCCGCGTACACCACCTCGGCCGCGCCGGTGGCCGTGTCGAGGCGCAGCAGCCGGGCGGTGTCGGCGCCCGCGGAGGAGAGGACGAGCAGGCTCCGGCCGCCGGTGACGAAGCCGAACGGGCGCAGTGCCGGGGCGTCTTCGGGCCCGGCCCGGTGCAGTTCGCGCCACGGTGCCGTCTCCGCGTCCCGTACGAGCAGGCTCACGGAGCCGTCCGGGTGCGGGCGCAGCGCGCCGCGCACGCTGAGCCGTTCGTCGGCGATCCAGCGGGTGAACCCGGCGTCGACGGCGGCGAGTTCGAGCGCTCCGGTGGCCGGGTCGAGCCGGTAGGCGTCGTGGACGGCGGGGTCGCGCAGGTTGAGCCCGACGAGCAGCCGGTCGGGGCGGCGCGGGTCGAGGGAGACGATCCTGGCCTGGACACCCTCGTAGGGGGTGAGGTCGCGGGCCGAGCCGGGGCCTTCGTCGGGGTCGACGGCGTACAGGTGCGTGTTCTCGTCGCCGTCGCGGTCCTGGACGTACAGGATGTGCCGCCCGTCGGCGGACCAGGCGAAGGCGCGGACGCCGCGTCCCGCGTCGGCGGTGACGGGGCGGAACGCGCGGGTGCGCCAGGGCCCGGCGTAGACGTTGAGGACCCCGGAGGCGGCGGGCGCGAGGAACGCGAGGCGTTCGCCGTCCGGGGAGAGGGCGGGGCTCATGCGGTGCGGGTTGCCGAAGAGCACCGAGCGCGGGATCAGGGGCGGGGCGGTCGTCATGGAGCACGTCCTGTCGTGTGGGGCCATGCGGCGGGCGAGCGGGAGGAGTGCTGATGCGGCAGATGGTGTTCACGGCCCGGGAGGCGGCGAGCAGCGGCGGCAGCGGTCTGACCGGCCCCGTCGACTTCCCCGCCCCGGGCCCGGAGGGCGGCGGCCGGCGCGGTCCGGTGGCCGCGCTGCGGGGCACGGTGCGCGCCACGGCCCGTACGGTGGCGGGGCTCGGCCGGGTGCTGGGCCTGGTGTGGGCGGCGAGCCCGGGGCTCACGGTGGCGCTGGCGCTGTCGACGGTCCTGGTGGGGCTGGTGCCGGCGGCGGTCGCGGTGACGGCCCGGCTGCTCGTCGACACGGTGGTGCGGGGCGCCGCGCTGCACGGTTCGGGGAACCCCGACCGCATCGCGCTCGCGGTGGACCTGCCGGGCTTCGTCTGGCATCCGCCGGCGACGACGACCGTGACGGCCCTGGTGGCGCTGGCGGCCGTGCAGTGCGGGGTGTTCGCGCTGAGCGCGCTGGCGACGGCGGTGCGGAGCATCGCGCAGCAGCTGCTCCAGGAGCGGGCGACGCAGAGCGTGCAGGTGCGGGTGATGGAGCACGCGGGCCGGCTGCCGCTGTCGTTCTTCGAGGACTCCGCCTCGTACGACCTGCTGCGGCAGGCCCAGCAGGAGGCGTCGACGCGGCCGGTGATGATGATCGGCGGGGCGTTCACGCTGCTCCAGCACACGGTGACCTTCGCGAGCATGGTGGGCCTGCTGTTCGGGCTCGGGCCGCTGATCGCGGTGGTGGCGCTGCTCGCGCCCGTCCCGGCCTTCGTCTCCGACGCGCGCTACGGGATGCGCGGCTTCCAGGTGACGCTGTGGTCCTCGCCGATCCGGCGCCGGATGGAGTACCTGTCGCGGCTGGTGTCGACCGACGCGTACGCGAAGGAGGTCAAGGTCTTCGGTCTGGCGCCGTTCCTGACCGAGCGCTTCCGGCTGCTCGGCGCGGCGGCCTACCGCGGCCTGCGCGGCGTGGTGACGGCCCGTCATCTCGTCGGCAACGCCTGGTCCTTGCTCACGACGCTGGCGGGTTCGCTGACCTATCTGTACGTGGCGGTGCAGGCCGTGCGCGGGCGCCTCAGCCTGGGCGACCTCATCCTGTACACCTCGGCGGCTACCGCCGTCGCGACCGCCGTCCAGGGCATGTTCGGCGGCGCCTCCGGCATGTACGAGCACCATCTGTACCTGCGGAAGCTGTACGAGCTCCTGGCCGTCCGCACCGGTTCCGAGGGCGGCCGGCCGCTGACCGGCCCGGTGCGCGGCCATCTCGTCCTGGAGCACGTCACGTTCCGCTACCCGGGCGCGGAGCGGCCCGCGCTCGACGACGTCTGCCTGGACGTTCCGGCCGGGGCGACGCTCGCCGTCGTGGGCCGCAACGGGGCCGGCAAGTCCACCCTGATCAAGCTGCTCTGCCGGCTGTACGAGCCCGACTCCGGCCGCATCCTGCTGGACGGCACCGACATCCGCGAGCTCGACCCGGAGGCGCTGCGGCGCCAGGTCGCCGCCATGTTCCAGGACTTCGTCACGTACCAGGCCACGGTCGCCGAGAACATCGGGCTCGGCGACCTGCCCGGCCTGGAGGACGACGAACGGATCGCGGAGGCGGCCGGGCGCGCCGGGGCCGCCGGGCTGGTCGCGCGGCTGCCGCAGGGGTACGGGACGGCGCTCGGCAAGTGGTTCGACACCGGGGTGGAGCTGTCCGGCGGGGAGTGGCAGAAGGTCGCGCTGGCCCGGGCGTTCATGCGGCGCGGGGCGCTGCTCGTCCTGGACGAGCCGACCTCGGCGCTGGACGCGGAGGCGGAGCACGAGCTGTTCTCCCGGCTCCGCGAGCTGGCGGCGGGCCGCACGACGGTGTACATCTCGCACCGCTTCTCGACGGTGCGGCGGGCGGACCTGATCGTCCTCATCGAGGACGGCCGGGCCACCGAACAGGGCACCCACGCGGAGCTGATGCGCCTGGGCGGCTCGTACGCGCGCCTGTTCGCCCTCCAGGCGGCGGCGTACACGGACGCACCCGGGGCGGGCGGGGCGGGCGGGGCGGACGCCACCCTTCCCGTGGCCGCCGCGGGTCCCGTGGCCGCCGCGGGCCCTGGGGCGGGCGGCGGCCCGGGCGCGGCCAAGGCCGCCGCCATCGCGGCGGCACTCGCGGCGAAGGGCAAGATCGTCCCGTAACCCGACGTGCGACCCGGCCGCTGGGCGGGGCCTTGGCTCGCCCCGTAGGCCGGCCGCCGGCCGGAGCCGTGGCTCGTCAGGTGACCCGGCCGCCGGCCGGATCCTTGGCTCGCCCCGTAACCCGACCGCCGCGCGGAGCCGTAACTCGCCCCGCGACCCGGCCGCCGCACGGGCCCCGGCGGCTTCGGTCACGCCGGTACCGTGACGCGGACGACGAGGCCGCCGTCGGCGGGGGCGGTGAGGCCGACCGTGCCGCCGTGCGCCTGGGCGATGGAGCGGACGATGGACAGCCCGAGGCCCGCGCCGTCGCCGCTGCGGGAGAGCCTGCGGAAGGGTTCGAGCAGGCTCTCGGTCTCCCCCGGCGGCACGACCGGCCCGGTGTTGCGGACGGTGAGGGCCCCGTCGGGCCCGGTGGCGACCTCGACCGAGCCGCCGGGCACGTTGTGGCGGACCGCGTTCTGCACGAGGTTGCCGACGAGCTGGTGCAGCAGGACCGGGTCCCCGGTCACCGGCATCGGCCGCAGGTCGAGGGCGAGCCGCAGCCCGGCCGTGTGGATCGCGGGCCCGCTCTGCCCCACCGCCTCCGCGGCGATCAGCGCCAGGTCGGCGGGCTCCCGCCGGTCGAGCCCCCGGTCGGTGGTGGCGAGGGTGAGCAGCCCCTCGATGAGGCGTTCGCTGCGCCGGTTGGTGTCGAGCAGCTCCTCCTGGATGCGGGGCAGGTCCTCGGGGCGGGCGCGCCCGAGCCGGATCTGGATCGCGGCCCGCTGCACGGCGAGCGGGGTGCGCAGCTCGTGGGAGGCGTTGGCGACGAAGCGGCGCTGCGCCTCGAAGGCCGCGTGCAGCCGGTCGAGGAGGGCGTCGAAGGTGTCGGCGAGGTTCTTCAGCTCGTCGTCGGGTCCGATGAGGCCGATGCGCTCGTGGAGGGTGGCGGCGGAGAGCCGCTGCGCGGTCGCGGCGATGGTGTGCAGCGGGCGCAGCGCGCGGCCCGCGACGAGCCAGCCGAGCGCGACGGAGGCGACGAGCATGACCAGCAGGGCCAGCAGGGACATCAGCAGGAGCTGGTCGAGGGCGTCCTCGCGGAGTCGCTCGGCGAGGGCGGCGACCTGCGCCTTGGACAGGGACGGCGCGGTGCCGGCGTACGGGGCGTCCTTGGGGAGCACGAGGACGGTGGTGCCGGTGAGGCGTTCGCGGAAGAGCAGGTAGGTAAGGCCGAGGAGGAGCAGCCCGGCGACGGAGAAGACACCGCTGTAGAGCGCGGTGAGGCGCAGCCGCAGCGAGCGCTGCGCGGGACGGAGGAAGCGCATCGCGGGAGCCCTCAGATCCGGTATCCGCTGCCGGGCAGCGTCTCGATGAGCTGGGGCTCGCCGAGCTTGGCGCGCAGTTTGCTCATGGTGATGCGGACGGCGCTGGTGAAGGGGTCGGCGTTCTCGTCCCAGGCGCGTTCCAGGAGTTCCTCGGTGGACACGACGGTCCCCTCGGCGGCGAGCAGGACCTCCAGGACGGCGAACTCCTTGGGGGAGAGCCGCAGATACCGTCCGTCGCGGAAGGCCTGGCGGCGCGGGGTGTCGAGGGTGATCCCTGCCCGTTCGAGCACCGGCGGCAGGGCACGGGTGGCCCGACGCCCCAACGCCTGTACGCGAGCGACGAGTTCGGGATACTCGAAGGGCTTGGAGAGGTAGTCGTCGGCGCCGAGCGCGAACCCGGCCACCAGGTCGGTGGTCTGCCCGGCGGCGGTGAGCATGAGGATCCGGGTGCGGGCCTCGGAGGCGACGACCTCGCGGCAGACCTCGTCGCCGTGGGTGCCGGGCAGGTCGCGGTCGAGGACGAGGACGTCGTAGTCGTTGACGGTGAGGCGTTCCAGGGCCGCGTCGCCGTCGAGGGCCACGTCGACGGCCATGCCGTGGGCGCGCAGCCCCTCCGCGACCAGTTCGGCGAGCATCCGCTCGTCCTCCGCCACCAGTACCCGCATGGGTGCGCGTCCCTTCGTCGTGGCCGATGACGACGGCCCGTTGCCCGTACGGCACTCGTGATACCCGCCGCGATGTTTCGCCACCGTATGCGGGTACGGAGACGGCCCGGCAACCCCGCCCTCGGTACATCTGTCACCACGAACGCCCGAGGATGGGAGCGCACATGACGATCACGGGACGGCTCCGGCGCGGAGCCCTGGCGGTGGTGGCCCTCGCGGCCCTGGCGACGGGGTGCGGCGGCGGTGGCGACGAGACCCCGGGGGTGGCGAGCGGCGGCGGGAGCCGGTCGGCGCCGGCCTCCGCGTCGGCGTCCCCCAGCGGCAGCCGGCAGGACCAGCTGGTGGCCTTCGCGGGCTGCATGCGCGAGCACGGCATCGAGGTGGCCGACCCGGCCCCCGGCGACGAGAACGTGCAGCTGCCGCCCGGCACCAAGGGCGACGCGCGGACCCAGAAGGCGCTCGCCGAGTGCCAGGGGCTGCTGGGCGCGGGCGGCAAGGAGGGCACGGACGCCACGGCACAGGACAAGGCGGTCCGGCTGGCCCGCTGCCTGCGGGAGAAGGGCCTGGACGTGGCGGACCCGGAGCCGGGCAAGCCGCTGCAGCTGAGCGGGGCGGCGAACGACCCGAAGGCGCGGACGGCGATCACCGAGTGCAGGGCCTCGGTCCGGTGACGGAGCCCCTCACCCTCGCCGCCGGCGAGGAGCACGACGAGCCCCCGCCGCGCGGACGGGGCCGCCGCGGCCTCCTGATCGGCACCGCCGTACTGGTGCTCGGCGCGGTCGCCGCCGGCGGGGTCGTGCTGTCCTCCCGTACGGACGGGCCGGACGCCCCGGCCGCCGGGCCGCGCACGGGCACGGCGGCGGTGGTCCGCACCGACCTGGTGCAGAGCGAGCGGATCGACGGCACGCTCGGCTACGCGGGCTCCTACACGGTGACCGCGCCGCGGGCCGGCGGGATCGTGACCTGGCTGCCGGACGTCGGCGCGACGATCGCCCGCGGGCAGCGCGCGTACGCCGTGGACGGGGTGGCCGTGCCCCTCTTCTACGGTGCGACCCCGCTCTACCGCACGCTGGAGGAGGACGTGGACGACGGCCCGGACGTACGGGTCGTCAAGCGCAACCTGAAGGCGCTCGGGTACGGGGACGAGCTGGCCGACGACTCCCGCTTCACGCCCGGCACGGCGGAGGCGGTACGGGACTGGCAGGAGGACCTGGGCCGCGAGCGCACCGGGAAGGTGGCCCCGGGCGACGTCCTGGTGGAGCCGGGCCCGGTGCGGGTGACGGAGATCCCGGGCATCGTCGGCGCGCCCGCCGAGGGCCCGCTGCTCCATCTCACCGGCACCCGGCGGATCGTCACCGTGGACATGCCGGTCGGGCGCCAGCAGCTCGCCGGGAAGGGCGCCGCCGTCCGCGTGCGGCTGCCCGGCGGGAAGGCGACGGACGGCAAGGTGTCCCGGGTGGGCACGGTGGCCCGGGCGGCGGCCTCGGGCGGCCCGGACCGGCCGGCGCAGGGCGCGCCGGGCGACGCGACCGTGCCGGTCGAGGTGACCCTGTCGAAGCCGGCGGACGTGGGGGCGCTGGACGGCGCCCCGGTCCAGGTCGACTTCACGAGCGAGCGCCGCGACGACGTGCTCGCCGTCCCGGTGCCCGCGCTGCTCGCCCTCGCGGAGGGCGGCTACGCGGTGGAGACCCCCGAGGGCCGGCTGGTGCCGGTGACGCTGGGGGTGTTCGCCCAGGGCCGGGTGGAGGTCTCGGGCGCGGGGCTGCGCGAGGGGATGCGGGTGGAGGTGCCACTGCCGTGACGGATTCCGTGACGGACGCCGCGAGCGACGCCGTGGCCGATGCCGTGAGGGATGCCGCGAGCGATGCGTCGGCCGTTCCTTCGACGGCCACTTCGGCCGTTCCTTCGAGCGGCCCATCGCCCGCTCCTTCGACCGACCCGTCGGTCGTTCCTTCGACGGTCACCGATCCGTCGGCCGCTCCCGTGATCGCCCTGGAGGCGGTCTCCAAGACGTACCCCGGCGGGGTCCGGGCGCTGCACGGCGTCGACTTGACCGTGCGTGAGGGCGAACTCCTCGCCGTGGTGGGCCGTTCGGGCTCGGGGAAGTCGACGATGCTGCACCTGATGGGCACCCTGGACGCCCCGAGCGCGGGCCGGGTGCTGCTGCGCGGTCACGACGTGGCGGAGCTGACCGACCGGCAGATCTCGGCGGTGCGGGCGCGCTGGATCGGCTTCGTCTTCCAGCAGTTCTTCCTGTCGCCGGGGCGCAGCGCCGTCGACAACGTCGCCGAGGGCCTGCTGTACCACGGGATCCCGGCCCGGCGGCGCCGGGCGCTCGCCGAGGCGGCGCTGCGCCAGGTGGGTCTGGGGCACCGGCTCGGCCACCGGCCGCACGAGATGTCCGGCGGCGAGCGGCAGCGCACGGCGATCGCGCGGGCGGTCGCGATCCGCCCGTCGGTGATCCTCGCCGACGAGCCGACCGGCAATCTGGACTCGGCGGCGGGCGCGGGCGTGCTCGACCTGCTGCGGGAGCTCAACGCGCAAGGGACGACGATCGTGGTCATCACGCACGACCCGGGCCTGGCGGCGGTCCTGCCGCGCCGGGTGGAGGTGCTGGACGGGCGGATCCGCTCCGACTCGGAGGCCTCGGGGGTGCCGTCATGACGCCCCGCACCCGGCTCCCCCGCCCCTCCCGCATGCCGGTCGCCGACGTCCTGCGCGTGGGCCTGGTGGGGATGCGGGCCCGGCCGACCCGGGCGGTGCTGTCGGCGCTCGGGATCGCGATCGGGATCGCCGCGATGGTGGCGGTCCTCGGCATCAGCAACGCGGGCCAGGCGGAGTTGATGAGCCGGATCAGCCGGCTCGGCACCAACCTGCTGACCGTCTCCCCGGGCCGGGACCTCTTCGGCGCCGAGGCGCGGCTGCCGAAGGACGCGGTCGAGATGGTCGGCCGCATCGGGCCGGTCAGGTCGGTCACGGCGACCGGCGCGCTGCCCGGTGTGACGGTCCGCCGCACCGACCGCATCGACCCGCTCGCGGGCGGCGGGATCGGGGTGAGCGCGGCCCGTACGGATCTGCTCGGGACGATCGGCGGCACGGTCCGCGAGGGCGAGTTCCTCAACGGGGCCACCGGCCGCTACCCGGCGGTGGTGCTCGGCTCGGTGGCCGCGCAGCGCCTCGGCATCGACCGGACGGGCCGTCAGGTCTACCTGGGTGAGCGCTGGTTCACGGTCACCGGGATCCTGGACCCGGTCGCGCTCGCGCCGGAGATCGACCGCTCGGCCCTCGTCGGCTGGGAGGCGGCCCGCACGCTGTTCGGCTTCGAGGGGCATCCGACGACGGTGTACGAGCGGTCCCCGGACGAGTCGGTGGAGGCGGTCCGCGCGGTCCTCGCGGCGACCGCGAACCCGGAGAGTCCGCAGGACGTGAAGGTCAGCCGCCCGTCCGACGCGCTGGAGGCGCAACTGGCCGCCAAGTCCGCGTTCACGTCGCTCTTCCTCGGCCTCGGCGCGGTGGCGCTGCTCGTCGGCGGGGTGGGCGTGGCCAACACGATGGTGATCTCCGTCCTGGAACGGCGCCCGGAGATCGGCCTGCGCCGCTCGCTGGGCGCGGGCCGGGGCCAGATCCGCCTCCAATTCCTCACCGAGTCCGTGGCCCTGTCGGGTGCGGGCGGCACAGCGGGGGTCGCTCTGGGCACGCTGGTCACGGCGGGCTGGTCGCTCTCGCAGGGCTGGCCGCTGGTGCTGCCGGTGGACATCCTGGTGGCGGGCGTCGCGGCGGCGGCCCTGATCGGGACGGCGGCCGGCCTGTACCCGGCGGGCCGCGCGGCCCGGCTGACACCGACGGAGGCTCTGGGGGCGGTGTGAGTCCGCCGACGGGTTTCACGTTCCGTGACCAGTGGGGCTGACAAACCGGCCGACGTCGGCGCGCCGCGCCGCCTGACCGGACCCGGGTCCAGTAGGTGATGGGTCAGATGCGCGGAGGACGGGAGTTCAGGTGCCGGGTGACAGTCAGAAGAAGCGGTCACGCCGCGCGGAACGCCGGCCGACCGCACGGCGGGGTCCCCTCGCTCGGCCTCGACCTCGGGTGAGCGGTCCCCGGGCCCTTGCGCCCCTGGGCGGCTGACGTGGCCGAGGACGTATGGACGGCGCTGATCGCCGCCGGAGCTGCGATCGTCGGCGGAGCGGCGACCGGGGTGTTCACCCTCGCCGCGGCCAAACGCCAGGCCGCTGCCGCCTGGGCGGCGGGCGAACGCCAGGCCTCGGCCGCGTGGGAAGCCGGTCGGCGACAAGCGGCCGCCGCGTGGGATTCGGGACAGCTCCAGGCCACGGCCCAGCTCGACGTCGCTCGTCGCACCCTCACCGAGCAGACCCTGGCCAACCAGCGTGCGGTCCGGCGGGCCGCCTACGTCACGTACCTGAGCCGCACCGACGGTACCCACCAGGCACTCACCGCGTGGCACCGCGCCGTCGGCACCGCGGACGAGGCGCCCCGGCGCCAGGAGTACGACGCCGCCGTGGGCGAGGTCGCACAGGCGCTGAACGTCGTACGACTCGAAGGCCCCGACGATGTCGCGACGGCGGCGGAGCGCCTTCGCGACGCGTTGACGGCCGACGTTCCCGGAGCCGGGCAGGCCGCCGCCCAGGAGGCCTTTCTGGCCGCGGCCCGCGCGGCTCTCAGCACTGCGCGACACCTCCCCACCGGATAAAATCCTAAGTGTCGTAGATGACGGATTCTTCCGCTCGGCGCCACCAGGCGTGGGCACGCCGACGAGCCGGGCAGTGGCATGAAGCGGGGGCCTGGTGCACCTGAAGGTGTCATACGAGGACGGCCCCGACGGCATCGCTGTCGTACGGGTCGAAGACGATGGCCAGGATGTCGCGCCGGCTGCCGCCGCCGCTCCGGCACTGCGCTCCGCGCTGGTTGAGGCCATGGCGAGCGGACAGCTCATTCTGGTCGTCGACCTTGCCGCGGTGGCCGGCATCGACAGAACGGTACTGGCCGTACTGGTCCGCGTCTCGGCGCGGGCGCGTGCCCAGGGCGGGACCCTCGTCCTGGCCGGGCCGAGTCGACAGGTCCGGGAGCTTCTGGCCGACACCGGTGCGAGCAGGCATCTCCGCACCTTCGAGTCCGCGGCGAGCGCGGTCGCGGAACTCGCCGCCGCCTACACGGCGAGGAGCCTCGTGCAGCGGCGTGCAGCCCTCGTGGAGCGGGCGAGCCACATCGTCGCCCAGGGCGGCCATTCATATGAACACGTCTCCGAGTCCATCACCGTGGTGACACTCGTGGACGAGCTGACCGTCTACACCGCGCCGGTCGTGCGCCAGCTACTGGTCGATCTGATCAACCACGGAAGGATATTCCTTGTCCTGGACCTGACACTCGTGGACTTCATCGACTCGACAGGAACCGGTGTGCTGGTCGGTGCTCTGAAGCGAGTCCGTGCCCATGGCGGCGGACTGGCGCTGGTGGCTCCTATGGAGAGGATCGCGAAAGGGTTCCGGATCACCGGGCTGACCAAGGTGTTTCCCCTCCTCGACAGCGTGGACCTCGCGGTCGAATTCCTCGGCCGGGAGCTTGGTGTCCATGCCTGACGTCGAGGGGCGGGCCGCACGCGACCGACCGGAGGGTGTTCTCTCCGTCGCCCCGTCCCGGCTGCCCCCAGGGCCCCTGCACACCCTCCGGAATCGGCTGAGTTCGCTGTACCGGGCCGCAGGCAGCCCTGCGCACCAGGCACTCGCCGCGGACGTCGCCGCGGACATCGACGCCGACGGCACGCGGGGGCGGACCACGCCGGACACGGTCGCGCGGGTCCTGGCCTGTGCGCCACCGCCCTCGCTCCGGGAAACGGCCGTCGTCGCCGCGGCGCTCGCGCGGCTGGCCGGCGAGGATCCCGAGGGGGTGATCGGCGAGGTGCGGGCGCTCTGGGCGGCCTCGGAGCGCAGGCCCGCGGTTCGGCTGCGCACCGCGGCGGAGTGGGACCCAGCCCGGCTCGGCGTTCACCCCGCTCCCGGCCCGGACGGGACCATGGACCTGCCGCTGACGGAGTACCTCACCCGCCCGCACGACACCACCTTGCGCCGGCGGCTGGCCCGTACGGCGACGACCGGCCAGGCGGCGCTCGTGCTGCTGGCGGGCCGTTCCGCGAGCGGCAAGACCCGGGCGCTGTACGAGGCGGTGGCCGCCGAGCTGCCCGACTGGCCCGTGCTGCTCCCCGCCGACGCGGAAGAACTGACCGCGTGGGCCGAGGCCACCGACATCGACCCGCGGACCGTGGTGTGGCTCGACGAGACGCAGCGCTTTCTGGACGGCGCCGCGGGCGAGCGGGCCGCTCGCGCGCTGGACGCCCTGCTCGACCAGGTGACGCCGCTGGTGGTGGTGGGCACCATGTGGCCCGAGCACATGCGGCGCCTGACGAACCGCCAGAAGGGCCTGGAGGGCGCCCCGCACACCCTCGCGCTGCTGACCAGACCCCACACGATGATCACGGTTCCGGACACACTCGCCGGCGCCCCCGCGGCCATCGCCTCGGCCGCCGCCCGCGACCCGCGTTTCGCCGTTGCCGTGCGGGCGGCCGGGCCCGGGCAGTGTGTACTGCAACACCTCACCGTGGGACCGGAGTTGGTGCGCCGCTGGGAGATGGGTCCGGATCAGTGGTTCACCGCTCCGGAACACGCCGTGCTGACGGCGGCCGCCGAGGCGCGCAGGCTGGGCCACTCCGGCGCCGTGCCCGCGCGCATGCTGAGAGAGGCGGCAGCCGGATTCCTGGACTCCGCCGCGCGCGCGACCGCGGGACAGGAGTGGTTCCCGGCCTCCATCGCCGCGCTGACGACCACGGAGGGCGGCCCCGCGCCGCTGATCGCGGAACGACACGAACCGGACGTCGGCGATCCGGACGGCTATCGCCCCGACGACTATCTCGAACAGCACATCCGCCGGGTCCGCGCCCACCGGGCGCCGCCCGCCGGATTCTGGTCCGGGGCGCGCTGGGCCAGGACCGCGGACGACGCCTACGCGCTCGGCCGGGCCGCCGAACAGCGACGTCGCTACGGCAACGCCGTCCCCCTGTACGAGCAGGCGGCGGAGCAGGGCCACAGCCGGGCACGGGCCTCCCTCGCCGTGCTGCGGGCCACCACCGAAGGGCCGGCCGCCGCCGAGCAGACGGCCGCGACGGACCCCGCCGCCTGGGCCGCCCTCGCCGTGACGAGAGAAGCGGCAGGCGACCGTCCCGCCTCCTACGACGCGTACCGGCGCGCGGCCGAGGCAGGCGACTCGTGGGCCTGGGCGGCCATGGCCCGGATCCGTGAGGCGGAGGGAGACCCTGCGGCGGCTGACGCGGTCGCCGCGCAGGCGGCGACGGCGGGCGAGCCGCTGGCCTGGCGGACGCTCGGCCGGATGAGAGCGGCCCGAGGTGCGGTGGCGACCGAGGCCTTCGAGCAGGCGGCACGCGCCGGCGACGGATGGGGCGACCTGGGACTGGCACAGGCCGCCGAACGGTCCGGTGACCGCACCGCGGCGGTGGCACACGCCACCCGGGCGGCGGGCAAGCGGGTCGGCGCGGCATGGGCCGTTCTGGTACGCCTGTGCCGGGCCGTCGGTGACGATGCGTCAGCCGTGGAAGCGGCCACCAGTGGCGCGGACGCGGGTCATCCCGAAGGGTGGTCGCTCCTGGCGCGGCTGCGTGAAGCGGCCGGGGACCGGACGGGGGCCGTCGCCGCCCATCGCACGGCGGCAGGCCTGGGCGTCGGCGCCGCGTGGCGCGAACTGGCCCTGCTCGCGGAGTCGGACGGCGACGGCGTGGCCGCCGAGGAGACCGCCGCTCAGGCGGCACGCACCGGCGATCCCGAGGCCTGGACCGCGCTGGCGGAAGCCCGCGAAGAGGCCGGGGACCAGGCGGGCGCCGCCCACGCCGCCGCGGAGGCGGCGCGCGCGGGCGACGCGGACGCCTGGATCATGCTGGCGCGGGCCCGGGGGAACGCCGGGGACGGCCGGGGCGCTGAGTTCGCCGCCGACCTGGCGGCCGAGCAGGGGGCGACCGAAGCCTGGTCCGCGCTGGCCCGGATCAGGGAACGCGCCGGGGACCGGGAGGGATCGCGGCACGCGGTCCTGCGGGCCACCGCCCTGGGAGCCTCCGACGCCTGGACGGCGCTGGGCCGCGTGCGCGAGCAGCTGGGCGACGTCCCCGCCGCCGAGCGGGCCTACGTCCGCGGTTGCGCGGCGGGGGACGCCGAGGCGTACGCCGCGCTCGGCGCCCTGTACCTGGAGCAGGGGCGGACGCAGGAGGCCTGCGCCGCGTACCGGTCGGCCGTGGACGCGGGCCTCCTCGACTCCTGGGAAGGACTGCTGTCGGCCATGGCGGCCCAGCCTCCCCGCGCGGCGTCGGCGCGGACGGTGGATCGGCTGCGCACGACGGGACTGCCCGCGGACGACCAGACACCCCTACCCTGACCCCACAGGGCCGCAGGGCAGGCGGGCATGAGGCCCCCGCCCCGGCCCCACGGGTTCGCAGCGCCGGCGGGCATGCCGCCCGGCCCTGCGGTGCCGGCACTGGCCGGCCGCCTCCACGAGCAGCTCCGCCGCCACGCGCGCCCCGTCCGCGCGGACCGTGCCGGCTATGGCGGTGGCCCGGGCGCGGGTCTCGGGGGTGAGGGCCGTCCGGAGGTGGGGGCCTTGCCGCAAGGCCCCCCGCGCGCTTTATGTCGATCATGGAAAGGGAGCGGGTGCGCGCGCCCTTCCCCCTTCACCCCCGCGTGGAAGCCCGCCCCGCCGCCCGCTTCGCGAGGAACTCCTCGAAGGTGACCCTGCCGTCGGCCCCCTCCGGTACGAGGTGCCCGCCCGCGCGGAAGCCGCGGTAGGCCCGGCCCGCCAGGGGCACCTCCAGGACGCGTCGGCGGCGCCCGCTCACCCGCAGGTAGGCGCGGGCCAGGTCGGGCAGGGTGCGGACCTCCGGGCCGCCGAGGTCGGGGACGCGGCCCGCGGGCCCGGCGGGCGCGAGGGCGGCGAGCCGGGCGGCGACCTCGGCCACCTCGACGGGCTGGTCCGAGACCCCGGCCGGGAGCAGCATCACGGGCAGCTTCGCCGCGCCCTCCAGGACCCGCAGCACCAGGTCGTGGAACTGGGTCGCGCGCAGCACGGTCCAGCCGAGCCCCGACTCCTCGACGAGCCGCTCCACCGCCAGCTTGCTGCGGTAGTAGCCGAACGGGACCCGGTCGACACCGACGATCGAGATGTACAGCAGGTGCCGCACCCCGGCCGCGCGGGCCGCCTCGATCAGCTGGCGGGCCGCCTCCTCGTCCCCGCCCTTCGGTGAACTCGCGCAGTGCACGACCGTGTCCACCCCCGCCAGCGCGCGGGCCAGCGCCGGCCCGCCCGCCCGCAGGTCCACGGCGTACGGCTGCGCGTGCCGGCTGAGCACCCGCACGTCGTGCCCGTCCGCACGCAGCCGCTCGGTCACGAGCCGGCCGAGGGTTCCGGTGCCGCCGGTCACCAGGATCGTCGTCATCGCGGTCGCTGTCCTTCCGCAGGGGGCGCGCCCCGATGGAACGCCCTTCGACATCCAGGACGGACCGAGCCTCCCGGAATGTGACATCGCCGCGCCCCGCCGGGCCCACGACGACCCGTTCGGCGGAGTGCACCGTCCGGTCCACCCCAGACGCTCAGGTCTGCCCGCCTGCCGTTCCGGCCCTTCCGGCCCTCCCCGCTCTGCCCTCCCGCACCTGGATCCGCCGCCCCCCCGTCCTCCCGCTGCGGCCACGAACAGCCCTCGGTGCAGCGCTCGGCCGTCCGCGACGTGCTCACAGATCGACCTCCGCCCGAACCGTCTTCCCGACGGGCACCCGGGCCAGGACCTCCCAACGGCTCGCCAGCGCATCGACGAGGCGCAGGCCCCGCCCCACCTCCGTGAGGCAGGGGCGGCGTTCCGTGCGGGTGTCGGAGACGTCGATACGGAGGTACGGAGCGGGCGTCGCCGGGGCGTACGAGAGCACCAGCTCGAAGTCCCGCCCCGGCACCCGCCCGTGGGTCACCGCGTTCGCGGCGAGCTCGGCGACGATCTGCGCCGTCGCGTCCGACGCCGCACTCCCGTAGGGGATCCCCCAGCGGTCGAGCTGGTGGAGGGCGAGGCGTCGGGCCAGCCGGGCGCCGCGCGGAGTCGAGCTGAATCACTGGGTGAACACACGTACGGTAACCGGCCGCTTGGAGGTGCGTGCGTGATGACGGACGGCAATGCGGAACCGGAGACCTCGGACAGCCTGAAGGCCTTCGGGGAGGTGGTCAAGGCGTTCCGCAAGAGGGCGGGACTCACCCAGGAGGAGTTCGCCCTGCGGGTGCGCTACTCGGTGGAGACGATCGCCTCCATCGAACAGGGACGGCGCCTGCCCTCGGAGAGGTTCATCGAACGGGCGGAACACGTCCTGGACGCCTTCGGGGTGATCCGGGCGGCGGCGAAACACCTGTCCCGGGAGCCGGGCCTCGCGAAGTGGTTCCTCCAGTGGGCGAAGCTGGAGGCGACCGCGATCTGCCTGTACACGTACGACAACCGTCTCGTTCCGGGTCTGCGGCAGACGGAGGCATACCAGCGAGCCCTGTGCGAGGGGCAGGTGCCTCCGATGGGAGACGCAGAAATCGAGGAGACCATCGCCGCCCGCGTAAAGCGCCAGAAGCTGCTCGCCGAGCGGGTCAATACCGCCTACAGCTTCATCATCGAGGAACATGTCCTGCGCAGGCAGACCGGCGGCCAGAACCGCCGTCATCACGCCGGGCTCGCAGGGCCCATGCGGTTACTGGAAACACCGGATAACCGCTGGCTCGCCTACTGCGAGGGCCAGGAATGCGGGGTGCTCATCTCCGACGCCAAAGTCGTCAGCATCCTCAAGATGCGGTATGCCAGGATGCGCTCACAGGCTCTATCCCTGGAAGACTCCCAGAGCCTGTTGCGGGAGATGCGAGGAGCCACATGAGCACCACCACAGATCTGGCCTGGTTCAAGAGCAGCTACAGCAGCGGCGGCGACGGCGACTGCGTCGAAGTGGCCCTGTCCTGGCACAAGTCCACGTACAGCAGTGCCTCCGGCGACGACTGCGTGGAAGTCGCCGCCCGCCCCAGCACGATCCACGTCCGCGACTCCAAACGGCCCGACGGCGCCCGCCTCGCGCTCTCCCCGGCTCCCTGGCGGGAGTTCATCGCGGGCTGCGGGCGCGTCTGATGGCCTACCTCGACGACCTGTTCTCGCTCGCCGGCCGTACCGCCCTCGTCACCGGCGGGAGCTCCGGCATCGGCAAGGCGATCGCGCGGGCCCTCGCGGGGGCGGGCGCGTCCGTCGTGGTGGTGGCGCGGCGGGAGGCGGAGCTGAAGGCGGCGGTGGACGAGCTGACCGCGGCGGGGGCGGAGGCCGCCTGGGTGAGCGCGGACCTGAGCCGCCGGGACGGGGTGCGGGCCGCGGCCGAGGAGGCGGTGGGGAAGTTCGGCGAGCCGGACATCCTGGTCAACTCGGCCGGGATCAACCTGCGGCCACCGCTCTCCGAGCTCTCGGAGGACGTGTGGGACACGACCATGGCCGTGAACCTGGAGGCGCCGTTCCTGCTCGGTCAGCGGTTCGGGCCGGGGATGGCCGAGCGCGGCTTCGGGCGGATCATCCACGTCACGTCCCAGCAGGCGCACCGCGCGTTCGTGCAGTCGGGGGCGTACGGGGTGTCGAAGGGCGGTCTGGAGTCGCTGGCGCGGTCGCAGGCCGAGGCCTGGTCCCCGTACGGCGTCACCTGCAACACCCTCGTGCCGGGGTTCGTGATGACGCCGCTGAACGAGCGCCTGTCCTCCGACCCGGAGAAGGTCACCGAGCTCGCGGCCCGGACGATGGTCGGGCGGAACGGGATCGCCGAGGACTTCGAGGGGGCCGCCGTCTTCCTGGCGAGCCGGGCCTCCGCGTACGTCACGGGGCAGGCGGTGTTCGTCGACGGCGGGCTCTCGGTGCACTGAGGCCGGCGGGCTCTCAGCGCCCTGAGCCCGGCGACCGCCGGTGCGCCCACGCTCGCAACTCCCGGTGGCCCCACGCCTGTCGAACGCCCGTCGAAGGTCTGTCGTAGCCCGTTGTTAAGGTTGCGGTAGCGACGGAAGGCGGGGGCCATGACCATCGACGCGCATCTGAAGACCTCGGACGAGGATCTGACGAAGCTGGCGGACGATCTCGACACGATGCAGCGTCATATCGACGGCCAGGTGCGGCGGATGGACGGCGTCGTCGACCGGATCGAGGCGGGCTGGAAGGGCGAGACGGGCAAGGCGTACCGCTCCCTGCACCGCGCCGCTTCCGAGGACGCCGTACGCATCCGCGAAATCCTCGTCGTCCTCGAACAGGCCGTGCGGCTGAGCCGCGACGGCTTCACCGAGCAGGAGATGGAGAACCTGCGGCGCCTGCGGAAGATGGAGAGTTCCGTGGACGTGGCGGCGGAGGCCGCGAAGCTGCAGGCGCCCGAGGCGGCGGCCGAAGGGCCGCGCAGCACCATCCTGGACATCTGAGAAGGCATCACCAAGGAGCACGGGGGCTCTCTTGTCCGACGACCACATAGGTGTCGACTTCGGCACGCTGCGCGATCTCGCCACCGAGCTCGAAGACATCCTCAAGCAGCTCAACGCCCGACTGGAAACGCTCTACGAGCGCACCGAGAAGGTCGTACTCGCCTGGGACGGCGAGGCACGCGAGGCCTTCGTCGACGAGCTCGACCAGTGGGACCGGCAGATGCAGGACCTCCAGGCCGCCCAGAAGTGGCTGCACGAGGTCGTGACCAACGGGCAGGCCAACTACGGCTCCGCCCACCGCGCGGTGCTGCGCGGCTGGGGGGCGGCCTGATGGGGACGCCCGCCGCACCACCCGCCCAGGGCGCCGGATTCGACGTCACCCCCGCCCAGTTGAACGGGGTGGCGGGGACCGTCGTCATCCAGCAGGGCAACCTGGACAAGGCCGCGAAGGACTTCCTGCACGCCGTCAGCCAGTACATGGACTGCGGCGGCTACGGGCCGGCGGCGGAGGCCGTCTCCGCCTCGTACGTGAAGGTCGGCAACACCTTCCTCGACACCTGGGCCAAGGCCGTCGCCGGCATCGGCGGCGTCGCCACCGGCTTCGTCACCACCGCCAACAACTACGCGCGGGCCGAGGCCGCGAGCCATCCCTCGGGCACCGCCCAGCCGCAGCAGTTCCCGCTCCCCCACGTCATCGACTCCCCGCCCCAGTACTCCCGGATCACGGATCTGAAGTGGGGGGACATGGACGACTATGCGAGCGGCCTCATCTCCTGGCTGCTCGAAGGCGTCCCCGACTGGGCGATGGACATCATCCGCAAGCTGCTGCACCACGTCTTCCGCTGGGGCAAGGCCGCCGACATCCTGCCCCTGCCCGACTACCAGGAGATCGACAAGCTGGCCCTCGCCTGGCTCCAGCCCGGCTTCTCCGTCGGGCAGGTCGAGGGGCTGCTCAACCAGGCCGTGGGCTCGATCTCCGACCCGAACAACGGCGAATGGCAGGCGGCCATGCGCACGTTCACCAGCTCCCTGTGGGGCACCACCGCCTGGGGCACCTCGACCGCCGGGTACGAGTGGAAGCACGACAGCGGCGGCGCCGGCACCTCGGCCGGCACCAGCGCCAGCCACCCCGTGATGACCGTCCTGTTCGACACCACCCAGGAAGTCAGCCAGGCCCTGCGGGCGTTCGCCGTGGCCGCCTCGAAGATGCGCCACGAGCTGTGGCGGATCTGGAAGAAGGCCGTCTGGGACGCGCTGCCGCACATCAAGGACGGCATCGACATGGGCGACCTGAAGAAGATCGGCAAGAGCATCCTCTCCATGGGCCGCGACCTCGGCATCAACATCACCCTGGAGATCGACCAGGCCGCGATGAACCGCGCCGTCACGACGTACGAGACGGAGTGCCGGGCGGTCGTGGCACGGCTCGACAAGCTGATGCCGGCGCTTGAGGAGGCGAGCCGGGCCGTCCCCACCTACCGGTCCGAGCAGGCCAGGGCGCAGGCCTTCGGGGCGCGCTCGCTCAACGAGTTCAAGCACGAGCACAAGTTCATGGTGCCCGGGCAGAACGAGGACGACTTCTACTACCCGATCGACCTGGCCAGCCAGGAAGGGCTCTACGACAGCCACCCGATCGACAAGCACGTCGGACTCACCGACGACCAGCTGCGGATGCGGCTGCGCGACCAGCCCGGCGCGCCCGCCGCCTCGTCGTTCACCGACCTGGCCTCGGCCCAGAAGTACACCCAGGCCGTGATCAGCGACGACGCGAACGAGAACCGGATCTCCGACTGGATCGACAGCACCCGCAAGAAGATCCAGACGAATCCGAACTACGACCCCAACAAATCCGAGATCCAGCCGCCGCTCTATCTCGAATTCCCCGGGCAGAACGTCGGCAGCAGCGTCTCGCGCGACGATTACACTAACGACGGCATGAACGCCAAGGCCGAGGGCAAGAGCTTCGTCCAGGTGCGGCTCATCTACAAGCACGACCTCGATCCGCCGTTCATCGTGCTCACCGCCATGCCGCACAAGGGACCGTGAGAGAGGTGTGTGCCATGTTCTCGGACGGGCCGGTGGTCCGGCTCCTCGACCTCGCCGTGTCGGTACGGGAGTCGGCGGGCCGCCTCTCCCTCGACACCGAGCTCGGGCGGTACGTACGGCTGGTGCGCGGCGAGGCGGTGGCGCGGTGGAACTGCTCGCCGTACGCGGCGGCCGGAGCCCTCGACCTGGCCGCCGACGCGCTGGACGACGCCCCTCCCGCCTTCCGGGAGAAGACCGCGCGGGCGGCCGGCGACACCGACCCGAGGCAATTCCTGCGGGCCCTCGCGCATTCGCTGCGCGAACAGGACCGGGCGGGCGTCGCGGAATTCTCGGAACTCCCGATGGAGGGCTGGGAATTCCTCCGGACATTCCCGCTCCTCTTCGGGCTCGACGCGATCCTGATGGACGAGGCGGGCCCGGTCGACGCGACCGTGCGGACCCTCCTCGACAACGAGCACCCCTTCTGTACGGAGCTCGCGGCCGGGTACGCGGGCGAGGCCCAGCGGGCCCGCGTCCTGTTCCCCGGCCCGGAGGGGCTGCGCGCCCGCCTGTCCTGGGCCACCCGGGACGCGCTCCTCGCGATCACCACCACCGTCGACGACCACATGCAGCGGGAGCACTGAATGACCGCGCGCCGAAACCGCGCCGCGAGCTATCCGGACCGGGAGACCGCCCAGTGGGCCACCCAGCAGGTGGTGACCCGCAACGAGCAGGTGATCCACCGCTGGCTCGCCCAGTCCACCCGGCGGCGGCTCGCCATCGAGGCGGCCTGGCCCTCGCGGCCCGAGGCGGTCGGGCGGGTGCTCACCGACCCGATGGCGCTCGCCGGCCGGGACGCCGTCGAGGTGCGTGCCGCGCGGGTGGTGCTGCGGCGCAGCGAGACCAGCCCGCTCGGCTTCACCGTGCACTCCACCGTCCCGATCGACCTGTAGGGAAGCCGCAGCCGATGCCCCTCAAGCCCCTCGAACACGACCGGAAGTACGGCGAACTGGACCAGGTCGTCCGCGCCCACCTCGGGCGCCGCGCCGACGACCCCGAGGCCCTGGAGGCGTACCTCCGGCACTGCTGGCGCACCCGCCCCTGGGTGATCGGCGTCGCCGAGCACCAGCTGCGCGAGTACGCCCAGAACCCGCCGGGCCGGCTGCGGCTGCGCCTCGGCGAGTACTACCCGGTGCCGGACGTGGGCCTGCCCGACGAGGAGCTCCAGGACTGGCTGCGCGGCCTCGCCGACCGCCTCCGCGCCAGTGTCGAGACCGGCCAGGCCCCGCCGCCGGCCACCCCGCGCACCCACTGGGAGTGGCACGCCCGCTTCCCGGAGCTGGCCCAGCTCCTCGGCGGCTGGTTCGGCCAGGACATGCCGGAGGAGTTCGGCGACCACGACGCGGCCCTCGCCGACTACCGCGCGACCACCGACCCGGGCCTGGTGGCCCAGCTCGTCGGCGAGCTCCGCGACCTGCTGTCGCTCCCGCTGGACGAGTCCGACCACGCCCTGGCCCTCACCGAACTCGGCCTGGAGGTCGACCCGCCCGAGCCCCTGGGCCCGGGCGCCTGGCTGGCGGAGCTGGCGGACCGGCTGCGCTGATCAGGGCGACCGTGGCGTGACGGTCACCTGCACGGTCTCCTGCCCCGGGCTGGTGGCGAGTTCCAGGACGCGGGCGCCGGGGGCCGACACGACGTCGGCGCCCTGGCTCTCCACCTGGTAGCCGTCGGGGTAGCCGGTCACCGGCAGGTACACCTCGGTACGGGCTCCCGCGGGGAACGGCAGGCCCGAGTCGACCCGGCGGGTGCTGTACCGGAGGGTGAACGTCCCGGTCGTGCTGTCGTAGTTCCACTGCTGCGGGGTGCCGGCGAGGGCCCGGGGGTACGGCCGGACGATCGCCGGGTTCATCAGGTTGGGGCCGGTCGGCGGCTCCTGGGGGTGGCCGGGCGTCTGGTTCTGCGGTTCGGACCAGAACATCCAGGACACCATCGCGGCGTCGAACCGGTCGGTGAGCCGGGTCAGCCGCGCCGCGTCCGTGGTCGCGCCGAACTCGGTCACCACCGCCGCGACGCCTTCGGCGACGGCGCGGTCCAGTCCGTTGGTCACGCAGGTGTCGTCGCCGACGCAGTAGTCGTGGTAGCTCATGCCCGCCTTGGGGTCACCGGTCGGATTCGGCATCCAGTCCGGCGTGCCGAAGTCGTTGGTCAGGGAGGGCTCGTAGAACAGCAGGTGGTCCGGGTCGACCTGGCGGATCGCGTTCATCGCCTTCGCCTGGAACGGCGCGAGCACCTCGGTCTCGAACTTGGGGCAGCCCTTCGGGAAGCAGCTCGGGTAGTCCCAGCCGGGCCAGGGCTCGTTGATCAGGTCGTAGCCCAGGACGTACGGCTGGTCCGCGAAGCGTTGCGCGACGTGGGCCCACATGGCCGCGTAGTGTTCCTGCACCCCGACGCCGTCGGACGCGGGGTGGTCGCGCCAGAAGTTGGCCCACGTCTGGTTCTGCGCGGGGCTCGTGAAGTACACGAGCGGGAAGCCCGGGTTCGGCTGGACGGGGTACTCGTCGGGAAACGCCGCCCACGCGGGGAACCCGCTCCAGCTCGCGCCGACCGATTCGTTGAAGGCGTCCTGGTGGGAGTCGACGAGGCTCAGGATGCCGTGGCGGGCCAGCAGTTGCTGCGTCGCCTTGATCTGCTCGATGTAGGTGTCGTCGTACACCCCGGGCTGCGGCTCGACCGCGTTCCAGGCGAAGCCCAGCCGCACCGCGTTGACCCCGTTGTCCGCCAGGAACC
This sequence comes from Streptomyces sp. NPDC093111, assembly GCF_040683955.1. NCBI lineage: Bacteria > Bacillati > Actinomycetota > Actinomycetes > Kitasatosporales > Streptomycetaceae > Streptomyces > Streptomyces sp. NPDC093111. The sequence continues at coordinate 125,189 of NZ_JBFBNW010000021.1, forward strand.
GGGCGTCCTTCTCGCCGAAGCCTCCGGCCGCGGGGAAGTACGGCGGTTTCTTGTAGACCATGTTCACGCCGTGCAGGGTGACGATCCGGCCCTGGTCGTCGGTGAGCCAGCGGCCCACGTGTCCCAGTTCGGGAACGGTCGGTGCCGCCGCGGCCGGAAGGGCCGGCCCCAGCATCAGCATCACCAGCCCGAGACATCGTGCCGCCGAGGACCTGAGGGGCATGGCATGAACCTTTCGACAGGTGTGCGCCGACGGCTCCGCCACGCGCCTGACGCCGAGGGAGCCATGTCGCCACACCTCTACACCCCCGGTCGCCGCGCCCCCGGACGACGCGACCGGCCGGTCACCCGGGTGCGGTGTCCGCCGCCTCCGGGTGGGCCAGGCACGCGCCGTCCGCGCGGGACGGCAACGGGCCCCGCCCCCGACCGCCGGCCTCGCCTCCCCCGGACGGACCGTTCGGGGGAGGGAGACGCCGTGCTGTCAGGGGCGGGGCCCGTGTGGCGGGGGTGCCGGGTATGACCGGGGGGCCGCTGTGACCTTCGCGGTCAGCGCAGGTCGAACCGGTCCAGGTCCATGACCTTCGCCCAGGCCGCGACGAAGTCCGTCACGAACTTCTGCCGGGCGTCGTCGGAGGCGTAGACCTCGGCGACGGCGCGCAGCTCGGCGTTGGCGCCGAAGACCAGGTCGGCACGGGTGCCGGTCCACTTGACCGCGCCGGAGGCGTCACGGGCCTCGAACGTGGTCTGGTCGTCGGAGGTGGACTGCCAGACGGTGTCCAGGTCGAGCAGGTTGACGAAGAAGTCGTTCGTCAGCTTGCCCGGGGTCTCGGTGAGGACGCCGAGGGAGGACTGCGGCTGGGTGACGCCCAGCACGCGCAGACCGCCGACGAGGACCGTCATCTCCGGGGCGGACAGGGTGAGCAGGTTCGCCTTGTCGACGAGCAGGTACTCGGCGGGGAGGCGGTGGCCCTTGCCGAGGTAGTTGCGGAAGCCGTCCGCGCTCGGCTCCAGGGCGGAGAAGGACTCGACGTCCGTCTGCTCCTGGGTGGCGTCGACCCGGCCCGCGGCGAACGGGACCTCGACGGCGAAGCCGGCGTCCGCGGCGGCCTTCTCGACGGCCGCCGAGCCGGCGAGGACGACGAGGTCGGCGATCGAGACCTGCGCGCCGCCGGCCGCGTTGAAGGACTCCTGGACGCCCTCCAGGACGCGCAGCACCTGGGCCAGCTCGTCCGGGTTGTTGGCCTGCCAGGTGCGCTGCGGCTCCAGGCGGATGCGGCCGCCGTTGGCGCCGCCGCGCTTGTCGCTGCCGCGGAAGGAGGCGGCGGCGGCCCAGGCGGCGGAGACCAGCTGGGTCACCGACAGGTCGGAGCCGAGGATCTTCTCCTTGAGGGAGGCGATGTCCGCGGCGCCGAGCTGCTCGCCCTGGCGGGCCGGCAGCGGGTCCTGCCAGAGCAGCTCCTCGCTCGGGACCTCGGCGCCGAGGTAGCGCACGACGGGGCCCATGTCGCGGTGGGTGAGCTTGTACCAGGCGCGGGCGAAGGCGTCCGCGAACTGGTCCGGGTTCTCGTAGAAGCGGCGCGAGATCGGCCCGTAGATCGGGTCCTGCTTCAGCGAGAGGTCGGTGGTGAGCATCGTCGGCAGGTGCTTCTTCGCCGGGTCGAAGGCGTCGGGGATGACCGCCTCGGCGTTCTTCGCGACCCACTGGTGCGCGCCGGCCGGGCTCTTGGAGAGCTCGTACTCGTACTCGAAGAGGTTCTTGAAGAAGCCGTTGCCCCACTGGGTGGGCGTCTCGGTCCAGGTGACCTCCAGGCCGGACGTGATGGCGTCCTTGCCGGAGCCCGTGCCGTAGGAGCTCTTCCAGCCGAGGCCGAGCTGCTCGATCGGCGCGGCCTCCGGGTCGGCGCCCACGTGGTCGGCGGGGCCGGCGCCGTGCGCCTTGCCGAAGGTGTGGCCGCCGGCGATGAGGGCGACGGTCTCCTCGTCGTTCATCGCCATGCGCGCGAAGGTCTCGCGGATGTCGCGGGCGGCCGCGATCGGGTCCGGGTTGCCGTTGGGGCCCTCGGGGTTGACGTAGATGAGGCCCATCTGGACGGCGGCGAGCGGGTTCTCCAGCTCGCGGTCGCCGGAGTAGCGCTCGTCGCCGAGCCACTCGGTCTCGGGACCCCAGTAGACGTCCTCGTCCGGCTCCCACTCGTCGACCCGGCCGCCGCCGAAGCCGAAGGTGTCGAAGCCCATGGTCTCCAGGGCGACGTTGCCGGTGAGGACCATCAGGTCGGCCCAGGAGATGGCCTTGCCGTACTTCTTCTTGACCGGCCAGAGCAGGCGGCGGGCCTTGTCCAGGCTCGCGTTGTCCGGCCAGCTGTTCAGCGGGGCGAAGCGCTGCTGACCGCCGCCGGCGCCGCCGCGGCCGTCGCTGACGCGGTACGTGCCGGCGCTGTGCCAGGCCATCCGGATCATGAGCGGGCCGTAGTTGCCGAAGTCGGCGGGCCACCACTCCTGCGAGGTGGTGAGCACCTCGGCGATGTCCTGCTTGACGGCGGCGAGGTCGAGGCCCTGGAAGGCCGCCGCGTAGTCGAACTCCTCACCGAGGGGGTTCGCCACGGCCGGGTTCTTGGCGAGGATCCTCAGGTTGAGGCGCTCCGGCCACCACTGCCGGTTGCCGCCGCCCTGCGTGGGGTGCGCGGCGCGGCCGTGCGCGACCGGGCAGCCGCCCTTGCCCTCGTCCTCGGTGACCAGGGGATCGTGCTTCTGCTCAGACATCGGTCTTTCCTTCCGAACCATTCGGATCGCGGAGCTCGGGAACTGCTGAGGCGTCGGTGTGACCGGCGCACACCCTCTTGGCTACTACTGGAGTCGATCCTATGGTGGACTCAGTCCAAGTCAATACGACAGCCGGACCCGTACGGATTACTCGCGCCGCACCGGCGCTGACTCGCGCTGATTCGCGCTGCAAGGGCTGGTGACCATGAGCAACCTTCTGGAGCGGCTCCGCCGACGGGGCTGGCGGATGACGGCGCAGCGCCGGGTGGTCGCCGAGGTCCTCTCCGGCGAGCACATCCACCTCACCGCCGACGAGATCCTGGCCCGCGCCACGGCGAGACTGCCGGAGATCTCCCGCGCGACCGTGTACAACACGCTGGGCGAGCTCGTCTCGCTCGGCGAGGTCCTGGAGGTCTCCAGCGTCGGCCGCGCCAAGCGCTACGACCCGAACGCCCACGAGGCCCACCAGCACCTGGTGTGCTCGGGCTGCGGCGCGGTCCGGGACGTGTGTCCGGGAGGGGACCCGCTGACGGGGCTGGCTGACGCGGAGCGTTTCGGCTTCACGGTCACGGCGGTGGAGGTGACGTACCGGGGGCTGTGCCCGGACTGCGCGGAGGCCGAGCGGACGGGCGAGGAGACGGCCGAGCGGACGGCCGAGCGGGCATGAGAAAGGGCCCCCTCTCGGGGGCCCTCCTCGGTGCGCGGGCGTGCGCCGCTCCGCGCTCAGCTCTCCGCCGGCTCCAGCGTCAGCGAGATCGAGTTGATGCAGTAGCGCTGGTCCGTCGGGGTCGGGTAGCCCTCGCCCTCGAAGACGTGGCCCAGGTGCGAGCCGCAGCGGGCGCAGCGCACCTCGGTGCGGACCATGCCGTGGGAGGTGTCGGCGACCAGCTCGACCGCGGCGCTGTCCTTCGGGTCGTAGAAGGACGGCCAGCCGCAGTGCGACTCGAACTTCTCGGTGGACGTGAAGAGCTCGGCGCCGCAGGCCCGGCAGGAGTAGACGCCCTGGGTCTTCGTGTCCGTGTACTCACCGCGGAAGGCGGGCTCGGTGCCGGCCAGCCGGAGCACCTGGTACTCCGACGGGGACAGCTCGGCCTGCCATTCCGCGTCCGTCTTCTCGACCTCGTACGCCATGAGCTCGCTCCCTCTGCTACTTCGCCGACTCGTCCGGGCCGTCCAGGCGGGCCAGGATCCGCGGGCCCAGGTCCGTGACGTCGCCCGCGCCCATGGTGAGAACCAGGTCGCCGGGCTTGGCCATTCCCGCCACGACGTCCGGCACCGCGTTCTTGTCGTGGACGTGGGTGACGTCGGCGCCGGCGGCGCGGGCCGCGTCGATGATCAGCGCGCTGGTGATGCCGGGGATCGGGTCCTCGCGGGCCGGGTAGATGTCCAGGACCACGGAGCCGTCGGCGAGGGTCAGGGCCTCGCCCATCTCCCGGCCCAGCTCCTGGGTGCGGGAGAAGAGGTGCGGCTGGAAGACGACCAGGAGCCGGGAGGCCCCGGCGGCGCCGCGCATGGCCTCCAGGTCGGCGGTCATCTCGGTGGGGTGGTGCGCGTACGAGTCGATGACCTGGACGCCGGCGGCCTCGCCCTTGAGCTGGAGGCGGCGGCCGACCCCGGTGTACGCGGTGAGGGCCTGGGCCAGCTCGGCCGGGTCGATGCCGACGCGGGAGCCGGCGACCAGGGCGGCGGCGGCGTTGTGGGCGTAGTGGCGGCCGGGCACGGAGACCGTGAAGGTGTGCTCGGTGCCGTCGAGGGCGACGGTGACCTCGCTCTTCATCCCGTTGGGGACGATCTTGAGGATGCGGGCGTCGGAGTCCTCGGACTCGCCCACCGTGAGGACCGTCAGGCCCTCCCGGCCGGCGACCCGGCGGGCCAGCTCGCGGGCGCCGGAGTGCTCGCCGACGACGAGGGTGCCGCCGGGGCGGATCTTGGCGGCGAAGGCCTCGAAGGACTCGTAGATCTCGTCCATGGAGGCGTAGTTCGCGTGGTGGTCGAGCTCGACGTTGAGGACGATCGCGACCTGCGGGTCGTACTTCTGGAAGCTGCGGTCGCTCTCGTCGGCCTCGGCCACGAAGACCTCGCCCTCGCCGTGCCGGGCGTTGGTGCCGGGGCCCGCGAGGTCGCCGCCGATGGCGTACGAGGGGTCGAGACCGAGCTCGGTGAGCGCGACGGCCAGCATGGAGGTGGTCGTCGTCTTGCCGTGCGTACCGGCGACGGCGACGGCGCCGAGGCCGTCCATGAGGGAGGCGAGCGCGTCGGAGCGGTGCACGACCGGGATGCCGAGCTCGGCGGCGCGGGCCAGCTCGGGGTTGTCGGCGCGGATCGCGCTGGAGACGACGACGGCGGAGGCGTCGTCGGCGAGGTGCTCGGCGGCGTGGCCGATGTGCACGGTGGCGCCCAGGGCGCGCAGGGACTCGGCGGTCGCGGACTCCTTGGCGTCGCTGCCGGCCACCTTGGCGCCGCGCTGGGCGAGGATCTTCGCGATGCCCGACATTCCGGCACCGCCGATGCCGATGAAGTGCGGCCGTTCCATGGCGGCAGGGATGGCGGGTGCCATGCGGATCTCTCCCCGGGGTGCGTCTGTCTGGAAGGCTCCAGCCTAGTGCGTCGGGGCGGGCGACCTCGGCCGCCCGCCCCGACGCCACGCGGCTACTCGCTGTGCGCGAAGAGCTTCAGGACGGGCACGCCGACCTTGTGCCGGGCCCGGGAGGCCCAGTCGCGGTGGAAGAACTCCTCCACGTAGTGCGGGGCGGTCAGGACGATGACCTCGTCGGCGTTGACCTCCTCGACGACCGACCTCATCTTGTCCAGGGGGTGGTCCTCGACCACCTGTCCGACCGCCTGGCAGCCGGCGTCCCTGAGGGCCTGGAGGGAGTGCTCCAGGGCCTGCTCGGCCGGCTTGCGGGCGTCCTTGCCCTCCGGTTCGTCGCCCTCGCGGGTCGCCTCCTTCAGTTCGCCCATGGCGACGTCGTCGATGGCGCGCAGCAGTACATCGGCCTGGTCACCGCGCGGCTGCATCAGGACGACGAAGGAGACACCCTCGTCGCCGTGCAGCGTGGTGACGAAGTCCACGTCGACGGACGTCAGGGGCTTCTCGATCATCAGAACGCTTGTGAACACCTCAGGAGCCCTTCTGCGGAAACCATCCTTCCCCGTGCCCGCACGGGGACTGCGTGAGTAAGTGTGCCCAGCGGAAGCAAAGCGGAACGACAAATTCCGCTGATTGTCAGATCCGACGGTAGCGGGTGAACAGGAACCCGTCCTGCTCCAGCAGGGACGCCACGGCGAAGCGTCGCGGAACGTCCACCGAGGGTCCCCCGGCGATCCGCTGGGCGCTGCCCGCCGTCATCGTCGGCGAGACGCTCAGGCACAGCTCGTCGAGCACCCCCGCGGCCACGAACTGCCCGAGCAGCCGGGGCCCGCCCTCGGTCAGCTGGCGCCGCAGCCCGCGCTCCGCCAGCAGCGCCACCGCCCGCTCCGGCTCGACCCCGCGCCCCTCGCCCGCGACCAGCACCTCGGCGCCGGCCCCGCGGGCCTCCGCCACCCGGTCCGCGGGCGCCTGGGCGCCGGTCAGGACCAGGGTGGGCACCAGCGGCTCGGTGAAGAGCGGGAGCGAGAAGTCGAGGTCCAGGGAGGCGGTCACGACCGCGATCACCGGCGCCGGGCCCTGCCCCGCCGCCGCCCGGCGGGCCGCGAAGGCCTCCCGCGCCCGGGCCGGGCGGTAGCCCTCCAGGCGTACCGTCTCCGCGCCGACGACCACCACGTCCGCGAGCGCCCGCAGGGTCCCGAAGATCCGCATGTCGGTCTCGGAGGAGAGCGGCTGGGAGCGTCCGTCGTGCTGGCCGGCCCCGTCGAGCGAGGAGACCATGTTGGCCCGGAGCCAGGGACCGGAGGCGGCCTCCGCGGGGTACGCGTAGGCGTCGGCGAGCTCGTCGAGGGACCACTCCCTGTCCGAGGCCGTGGCTGTCATGTCCGTCACAGGGAACAGGCGTCGCATCCTCGCAGTCTGACATGGCGCTTACAGTGGGGAACTGTGTCGACCCGTGCCATAACCGAAGCGGCTTCCACCGAAGCGGCCCCGCTCTCGCTCTGCTCGCGAGAGCCCCATGTCCCCGCCGACCGGCTCGTCGCGGAGATGGTGCCGCCGCCCCGGTTCGACGCCGTGCGCTTCGACACCTACATACCGGACCCCAACCAGCCGAGCCAGATCGAGGCGGTCAAGGTCCTCTCCTCGTTCGCCGAGGGCCTCGGCGGCGCCCACGCCTCCGGCGCGGGCAAGCGCCGCTGGTTCTCGAAGAAGCCCGCCGCCCCGGCCGGCCCGCGCGGGATCTACCTCGACGGCGGTTACGGCGTCGGCAAGACCCACCTGCTCGCCTCCCTCTGGCACGCCACCCCCGCCGAGCCCTCGCTCAAGGCCTTCGGCACCTTCGTGGAGCTGACGAACCTGGTGGGCGCCCTCGGCTTCCAGCAGACCGTGCAGACCCTCGGCGGACACCGCCTGCTGTGCATCGACGAGTTCGAACTGGACGACCCGGGCGACACCGTCCTCGTCTCCTCGCTCCTGCGCCGGCTGGTCGAGTCGGGCGTGGCGCTCGCCGCCACCTCCAACACCCTGCCCGGCAAGCTGGGCGAGGGCCGGTTCGCCGCCGCCGACTTCCTGCGCGAGATCCAGGGCCTGTCGGCGCACTTCCGGCCGCTGCGGATCGACGGCGAGGACTACCGCCACCGCGGCCTGCCCGAGGCCCCCGCGCCGTACTCCGACGAGGTCGTCACGAAGACCGCGTACGCCACGCCGGGCGCCTCCCTCGACGACTTCCCGCACCTGCTCGACCACCTCGCCAAGGTGCACCCGAGCCGGTACGGCGCGCTGACCGACGACCTGACGGCCGTCTGCCTCACCGACGTCCGGCCGGTCCCCGACCAGTCGACCGCGCTGCGTCTGGTGGTCCTCGCCGACCGGCTCTACGACCGTGAGATACCGGTGCTGGCCGCCGGTCTGCCCTTCGACCGCCTGTTCAGTGACGAGATGCTGAACGGCGGGTACCGCAAGAAGTACTTCCGGGCGATCTCGCGGCTCACCGCGCTGGCCCGGGACGCCAAGGGGCTGGTCGCGCAGTAGCTTGGGGCCACACCCGACCGAAAGGGAACACCATGGCCACCGTGCGTCACGCCCACACCGTCTGGGAGGGCGACCTCCTCAAGGGCAAGGGCGTCGTCTCCCTCGACTCCTCCGGCCTCGGCTCGTACGACGTCTCCTGGCCGGCCCGGTCCGAGGAGCCGAACGGGAAGACCAGCCCGGAGGAGCTCATCGCGGCGGCGCACTCCGCCTGCTACTCGATGGCCTTCTCGCACGCCCTGGCCGGCGCCGGCAACCCGCCGGCCCGCCTGGAGACCAAGGCGGACGTCACCTTCCAGCCCGGCGAGGGCATCACCGGCATCCACCTCACGGTGCGGGGCGAGGTGCCGGGCGTGGAGCCGGCCGCCTTCCAGTCGCTGGCCGAGGAGGCCAAGAAGAACTGCCCGGTGAGCCAGGCGCTGACGGGCACGACGATCACGCTCACCGCCGAGCTGCTCTGACCGCGCCCCGGCTGCGGGCCACACCTTTCTCATGAGGCGATGTGGGCCCGCACGGTTCACCGCGCACCATGTGCGTGGTACACACGTGCGGGTCACACGTCATCCGTCGCACCACACCGGCCGGTTCCCCCGCTGTTCCGTCCGGTTCCGTCCTGTCCGCCAACAGGAAGTGGGTCGCCTCATGTCCGCCACACGACGTCAGATCCTCGCCCGCACCGGCGCGTCCGTCGCCGGCATCGCCTTCACCGGCGCCTTCTCCGAACTCTTCGCGGGCAGCGCCGCCGCGCTCGGCGGCCACGCCGGCTACGGCCCGCTGCTCCCCGACCCGGCCGGCCTGCTCGACCTCCCCGCCGGCTTCTCGTACCGGGTCCTGTCCCGGCAGGGCGACCCGCTCCGCTCCGGCGAGGGCGCGGTCCCCGGCAACCACGACGGCATGGGCGCCTTCGCCGGCCGCCGCGGCCGGGTGCACCTGGTCCGCAACCACGAGAACCGGGCCACCGCGAAGACCACCGTGCCCACCGTCCCCGGCCTCACCTACGACCCGGCCGCCAAGGGCGGCTGCACGGCGCTCGAACTCGACGGCCGCTCCCAGGTCCTCGGCGAACGGGTCGCCGTCGCCGGCACCGCCGTCAACTGCGCGGGCGGGCCCACCCCTTGGAACACCTGGCTCACCTGCGAGGAGACCGAGGACCGGGCCGGGACCAACGGCTACACCAAGGACCACGGGTTCGTCTTCGAGGTCGACGGAGCCGACCCGCACCGCACCGGCGCCGTGCCGCTGACCGCGATGGGCCGCTTCCAGCACGAGGCCGTCGCCGTCGACCCGAGGAGCGGGATCGTGTACGAGACGGAGGACGCCTTCGAGGCGCCCTTCGGCCTCTTCTACCGCTTCCTGCCCGAGAAGCCGCTCGGCGGCACCGGTTCGCTGCGCGCGGGCGGCGCCCTGGAGGCCATGCGGGTGCCGGGCGTGCCCGACCTGTCGGTGGTCCAGGAGGCGGGGGCGTGCTTCGAGGGCGTGCGGTGGGTGCCGGTGCCGGACCCGCTGGCGGCCTCTACACCCATCCGGCACCAGGACTTCGGGCCCGGCGGCATCACGCACGCCCAGAAGCTGGAGGGCTGCTACTGGGGTGCCGGGCGCGCCGGAGGGCCCGGGGCCGTGTACTTCGTGTCCTCGTTCGCCCGGGCCAGGGACGGCTCCGGGGCCACCCACTTCGGCCAGGTGTGGAAGTACGAGCCGCAGCGGCGCCGGCTCACCCTGGTGGTGGTCTTCGGCCCGGACACGGACGTCCGGCTGCCGGGCGAGTCGCCGGACAACATCTGTCTGGCGCCGTCCGGCGGGCTGATGGTCTGCGAGGACGGCGACGGCGCGCAGCACGTCTTCGGCGTGAGCCGGAAGGGCGAGGTGTACGCGGTGGCGCGCGGCGCGCAGAACATCGGCACCCCGGAGGGCCCGGAGTGGGGCGAGTTCGCGGGCGTCACCTTCGCTCCGGACGGCCGCACGATGTTCGTCAACTGCTACACCCCGGGGACGACCTTCGCGGTGACGGGCCCCTGGCGGTGACCCGGCCGGGCACCCCGGCGGTGCTCAGCCGAGGGGGTACCTCACCTCGGTGAGGGACTCGGACAGCTCCCACAGGCGGCGGCCGGTCTCCGGATCGGTCGCCGCCGGCGCGAGGGCGACCCGCTTCGGCGCGCCGCGCAGCTCGCCCGGCCCGTCCGGCCCGTAGAGCACGCCGCCCTCGGCCTCGGGCGCGGTCGCCGCGTACAGCTGGGGAAGCGCCCCGCTCGCCGCGGGCTGGGCGAGCAGCGGGCCGAGGACCCGCCCGAAGACGAGGCGCACGAAGGCGACCGGGGTGTCCTTCTGGAGGTTGGTCGCCGTGTAGCCGGGGTGGGCGAGGAGGCTGCGGACGGGGCTCCCGGCGGCGGTCAGGCGCTGGTGGAGCGCGTGCCCGAAGACGGTGTTGGCCAGCTTGGCCTGCCGGTAGGCGCCCATGGGCGAGTAGCGGCGCACCGCGTCGAGGTCGTCGAAGTCGATCCGCCCCTTGCGGTGTTCGAGCGAGCTGACGGTGACGACGCGGGGGTCGCGGCCGGCCGCGAGGCGGTCGAGCAGGAGCCCGGTGAGCGCGAAGTGGCCGAGGTGGTGGGCGGCGAACTGGAGCTCGTGGCCCTGGGCGCTGAGGGTGCGGGGCGGGGCCATCACCCCGGCGTTGTTGACGAGGACGTCGAGCCGGGGGTGCTCGGCGGACAGCTTCCCGGCGAAGTCGCGTACGGAGTCGAGGTCGGCGAGGTCGAGGCGGCGGACGTCGAGGAGGGCGCCCGGGTGGTCCCGGAGGATGCCGTCGACGGCGGCCCGCCCCTTGTGCTCGTCGCGCACGGCGAGGACCACGTGGCCGCCGTGCCGGGCGAGCTCCCGGGTGGTGGCGAGACCGAGGCCGCTGTTGGCGCCGGTGACGACGAAGACGCGTCCGGTCAGGTCGGGGATAAGGTCGGCGTTCCAGCGCCGCTGCTCTGTCATGTGTCACACGCTGCCCTTGGTGTCACTCGGTGTCAAGTTCTTCCCTCGGTGACACGACGGGCTACGATCGGTCCATGACGCCCACCACGCCCGAGCCCGCCGTCAGCCTGGCCGAACGCAAACGCCTCCTCGTCGCCACCGAGCTCACCGAATCGGCGCTGCAACTGCTGGCCCTGAAGGGCTTCGACGCGATCACCGTGGACGAGATCGCGGCCGCCGCCGGGGTGTCGAAGCGGACCTTCTTCCGCTACTTCGCGTCCAAGGAGGACGTGGTCGTCCAGTTCCTGTCCGGCATGGGCGCGGACATCCACGCGGCCCTCGCGGAACGCCCCGCCTCGGAGCCCCCGTCGCGGTCGCTGCGCCACGCCGTCGCGGTCCCGCTGCTGGCCTGCACCGACCGGCACCCCGACCACGCGGCGCGGGCGCTGCGGGTGGTCCAGCTGATCCTCCGCACGCCCGCGCTGCTGGCCCGCTTCCTGGAGCGGCAGGCCGCCTGGCAGGAGACGCTGGCGGAGGAGCTGGCCCGCCGCGAGGGCGTGGCCGTGACGGCGGACCTGCGCCCGCGACTGGCCGCGGGCACGGCGCTGGTCGCGTTCCGCGCGGCGCTCCAGGGGTGGAGCGAGAGCGAGGCGACCAAGGACCCGATGGACCTGCTCGACCGGGCGTTCGCGGTGGTGGCCCCGGCCCTGGACGCGCAGGATCGGTGAAGGCGGCAAGCCGGTCGACGCGAGGGAAGGACCCGAGATGCCGAAGGAGAACCGGGGAGCGAAGGAGTCGGCGGACGGGTCCGCGCCCCTGCGCGAGCTGTTGAGGGTCCCGGTGGGCGAGCGGATCGACCTCGCCGCGTACGACGCCGCCGCGACCCCGGGCGCCCCGGGGAAGAAGGCGGCCGGTGCGGCGGCCACCGCACGGCTGGCCCCGGACCTGGCCGCCCTCCAGGAACGCCTGTACGCGGCGAGCACCGCGGGCGACCGGCGCCGGCTGCTCCTCGTGCTCCAGGGCATGGACACGAGCGGCAAGGGCGGCACGGTCAAGCACGTCATCGGCCACTTCAACCCCTCGGGCTGCCGCATCCGGGCCTTCAAGGCCCCGACACCGCAGGAGAAGGCGCACCCCTTCCTCTGGCGCGTCACCCAGGCGCTCCCCCGCCCCGGCGAGATCGGCATCTTCGACCGTTCGCACTACGAGGACGTGCTCATCGCCCGGGTCCGCTCCCTGGTCCCGGGGCCGGAGCTGGAGGACCGCTACGCCGAGATCGCGGCCTTCGAGAAGGCGCTGACCGAGGACGGCGTCACCCTCGTCAAGGTCTTCCTCCACCTGTCGTACGAGGAGCAGCGGGACCGGCTCCTGGAGCGCCTGGACGACCCGGAGAAGCACTGGAAGTTCAACGCGGGCGACATCGAGGAGCGGGCGCTGTGGCCGGCGTACCAGGAGGCGTACGAGATCGCCCTGGAGCGCTGCTCGACGGAGGCGGCGCCCTGGTACCTGGTCCCGGCGGACCGCAAGTGGTACCGCAACTGGGCGATCAGCACCCTGCTCGGGGAGCACCTGGCGGAGCTGGACCCGCGGTACCCGAAGGGCGACTTCGACGTGGCGGAGTGCCGGAGGCGATTGCTCAGCCAATGATCGGTTAATTTCCCTGGGTGACCATTTCTGTACGAAAGCTGTCGGCGCTTGCCCTTCTGGGCGCCGTTCTCGTCGGCTGCGACGGGGGCGCGGCCGAACCGCCCGCAGCCGCGCCACCCACGAAGCACACGACGCCGAGCACGAAGCCGCCCCGGCCCCCGTCCGCCGCACCGGCCCCGGGCCGGCAGGCCGCCCCCGCCGCGGCCCCCAAGGCCCCGCCGACCCTGGCCCCCGGCCCGAACGGCCTCACCCGCGTCTACACCCACCGCGCCGCACCCCGGACGGGCACCGCCGAGAAGGTGGTCGCCCTCACCTTCGACGCCGACATGACGGCCGACCAGGGCCCGCGCGCCGCCCGGGGCGAGCACTTCGACAACCCGCAGCTCATCGCGACCCTGCGCCGCCTCGAGGTCGACGCGACGGTCTTCATGACGGGCCGCTGGGCCGAGCAGTACCCGGACCAGGCGAAGTCCCTCGGCAACGACCCGCGCTTCGAGATCGCCAACCACTCGTACAGCCACTACGCCTTCGCGACCCCCTGCTACGGCCTGCCGACCGTCGCCGCCCCCGACATGGCCGCCGACGTCCAACGCGCCTTCGACGCCTTCCGCGACGCCGGCGCGACCCACGTGGTCCCGTACTTCCGCTTCCCCGGCGGCTGCTACGACGACGACGCCCTGCGCGCCCTCACCCCCCTCGGCGTCACCGCCGTCCAATGGGACGTGGTCAGCGGCGACGCCTTCGCGAAGGACCCGGACGCGGTCGCGGACCAGGTCCTGGAAGGCGTGAAGCCCGGCTCCCTCGTCGTCATGCACTGCACCCGCAGCGCCGCCCCGGTCACCGAACAGGCGATCCGCCGCATCGTCCCGGAACTCCGCGCGAAGGGCTACCGCTTCGTGAAGGTGTCGGAGCTGATGAGCCGCTGACCGACGCCCCGGGCGGGGACCCGGCCCTACGGCCGGGTCATGAGGTCGAGAACGATCCAGCCCTCCTTGGTCGCCTTCCGCCACGGGTACTCACAGACCATCCGGTCGACCTCGGCGAAGTCCTCGGCGACGGTGCGCGTGGGGAAGGGCTTGCACTTCCCCTTGTCGGCGTACTTGGGGCAGGAGCCGTCCGGCTTGCGGAACTGGTGGGCCTGCCAGGCCAGGGTGCCCGCCAGCTTCTCGCCGGGGTGGGTCGGGAGGTACTGGTTGCTGAAGAAGGACCCGATCATGCCGCCCGCGAGCGCCATGGCGAGCAGCACACCGACCGCGGTGAACCGCTGCGGCGCCGCCTTCGCCGGGCCTTCGGCGGACCGCAGCCGCTTCAGTGCGGGAGCCAGCCGCTGCGCGACGAGCACGCAGGCGAGGACGGTGAGGGCGGTCAGCGTGACCTGGATCTGGATCATGGTGCGGGGAAAGAGCTGCACCTGCTGGTCGGCCTCCATGTGGCCGGCCAGCCAGAAGCGGATGAGCCAGGCGCTGCCGAAGCAGGCGAGCGGGGCGACGACCACGGCCTTGCGCAGGCCGAGCGCGACGGCGAAGCCGAGGCCGATGAGCACGATCACGGCGTACATGTGGAGCCCGGAGAATTCGCCGAAGCCCGGGTACTCGCCCGGCTCGTCCCAGGCGCGGCTGGTCAGCGGGGTCGTCCCGATGTACGCGGGCTCGGTGAGGGTGTAGCCGGAGCACCACTGGTCACGGGTGCTCGTGGCCCCGAGCAGCACGCGCAGGTAGACGCCCGCGACGAGCAGGAAGCCGACGAGCGAGCTGCCGAGGAAGACCAGACCGCGCAGCCGCCCGGTCTGCCAGGGGTAGAAGAACAGCACCGCGATGATCACGCCGGGCAGCGACCACAGGTGCCAGCCCGAGTAGACGAGGAAGAGCAGACCGAAGAGCAGACCCAGGAAGCCGCCGCGCAGGACCGTACCGCGGGTGCTGAAGTGCGGCGAGGCACGCAGCCACAGCAGCAGCTTCGCGATCAGCGGCAGGAGCAGAACGAGGACGAAGGGGCTGTACGGCTTGTGCGGGAGCGTCTGCTGGAGGGCGGGCAGCAGCCCCAGGGCGAGCGCGGGCAGCGGCTTGACGCACATCCGCCACAGCAGGTAGGCGGCGGGCCCGGTGAGGGCCACGATGCCGATGAACACCCACTTGAACGCGAGGGCGGGCTCACCGTCGAAGAGCCCGGCCTTGGCGAGGTAGCCGATGGTGTAGGGCACGGCCGGCGGATAGAAGGCGTCCATCGCGCCGGTGTGCAGCACCTCCTCGGCCCAGCCGAGGATCCGGTTGTTGTCACCGTACGGCCCGTTCAGCGGCCAGGGCGTGCCACGCAGCGCGAAGACGTTGCCGGCCCCGATGAACCCGGTGCTGAGTCCAGCGACGGCCGCGGCGGCGAACCGTACGGTCACCTTCTTGACGCGCTCGCTCGCCCGGACGGTGGCCCAGCCCACGACGGCGAGGATCACGAGCACGACCAGCGCGAACCGCAACTGGATGTTGGAGAGCCCGCTGACCTGCCCCACGCGCGTGATGGGGCTGTTGCCTATGCTCAGCCCCCAGTACGTGAACCCGAGCGCGGCCAGCACCCCGACCACGATCTCCCCGGCCGCGGGCCACCACCGGCGCACCAGCCGCCGGCCCGTCCCCTCCGGCGCCCGGCGCCGTGATCCCCGAACGATGTCGGAAGCCGGCTCCGCCGCCTCCGAGGTCGTGGCTGTCGTCGTCAACGTGTCTCTCCAGAACGGCGGCCGGGCGAGCGCCCGGTGTCGTGACCGCGTGTGTGGTGGGCGCCACCGCGGGCGCCAAAAAGCAGATGATCCCTCATTACCGAGGGTTAGCTGCCACCGGGGTAGAGGGAGGGGACCACGGGCACGTCCCCGCCCTTGGGACGGGTGCCTACCTGGACTCGGCCGGCCTCACCCGACGCGGCTCTCGTCCGCTGACCTCGCCCCGCCGCACTTGCCGTCACAGGCCGAGGGGCCTCACCGGAGGCGATTCCGGTGAGGCCCCTCGACAGTCGCCGAAGCACGAGAACAGGCCGGCCAGCACCCGGCCACCCTTCCCGACTATTCGGTCCTGGCCCGAATGAGAGCGTCCGTGGCCCTACGCAGGGCTGCCTTCAGCTCCTCTCGTTCATCGCGTACGCGGTCGACCCTCTTACCGGACGCCACGTAGGCGCTTTCGAATGCGACCCACGCCTCGTAAGCCCCCAAAAGAACCTCGGAAGAATTACGACCCAGCTCGGACTTCCTAGGGAAACCCAGGGGCGGCTCGTGGCTCCCGATCCACAGTTCGAGTCTCGCATGTTCAACCATGTATTGCGCAGCAATTTCGACCACGTCGTTACCGACGATGTTACTGCCGATCACCTGCACACCAAGGTTGAGTTCAGGGGACATCGTCGGGGCACAGAGCCGCTCGGGCACACCACTGGACGGCCGCAGCCCCCACTCCCACTCATTCCCCATCACAACTTCCTTTGTTCGAAGATCGTCCCCATGAGCCAGCTCACGATGTGATCGGATTCCGAGACCGGCATGGTATACCCCCCATACTCCAGGATTCGCGCACAGAACGTCACGCAGTTGTTTGTTTTATTGTTGTGCGGCCCAAGGTTTTCACCCACGAAGTAATTCTGCCCCGCTTGAGCTTTCTTCGCATTCGGCAGCGGTATTCGGATGACGTCGGTGCCGGGAGAATGCGCCTTCGTCCGCAGGCCGACAATGGAGTCCTCTCCGACTTGAGCCCCCGCCTCGGTGTGAATCGTTTTTCCGTTGTGCGTCACCGCGATCGATGCGTGACCCTGCTTCAGGTCCAGGAACACATCCGCGTAACCCGCGTCACCACAGTTGTGGACCAGGACCGAAGCCGGGCCTGCCACCACGTAATACGTATGCAGGTTACTCACGGTCAGGTTTCGGACCGTCGTATCCGGCTTGGTCCACCGCTCGATCGCCGTGATCTGGACGTGCGTACCGGCGCTGGTCCTGAGCCACTGCCCCGGCTTCAGGTCGGTGGCCTTGAGCCACTTGCCCAGCTCCGGCACCCAGACGGGGTGCCCTTCGGTCGCGGTGACCTCGGCCGTCTTCGTTCCGGCCTTGCCGTCGACGTCGATCGTGACCTTGACCAGGTGCTTGAGGCCCTGGCCCTTGATCTCCGCGGTGACCGTCTCGACGCGGGTCTCGCCGGTCTTCGGGTCGGTCGCGAGGACCTCGTCCCCGACGCGTACGTCCTCGATCGGCTTGGTGGTGCCGTCCGCGAGCAAGACCTGGGTGCCTTCGACGAAGCTGTTCGGGCACTTGCCCAGGGCTTTGGCTCCCTTGCCGATTCCCTTCGCGGCACCGCCCACCCCGGTGAAGACCAGCCCCACCAGATCGGCGAGGCCCTCCCCGTCCTCGTAGGCCGGGTCGCTGGTGTCGCCTCCCAGCTTGTTCACGAGGGCGTCGTAGGCGTCGGTGGCGGAGGGGCCGATCGGCCTCACGCTGAGCATGTCGGCGGTGCTGACGACGCTGCGGACCGCGCCCGCGAGCGTGTTCATGTTCCACTTGATCTTGCGTGGCGTCAGGTCGACGACCGTGCCCCAGTTGACGCCGCCGTACTTGTAGTAGCGCTTGCCCTTCTTGCTCTCGACGTAGTTGCTCCACTTCCACCCGGTGCCCGTGGGCTGCCACGACTCGTGGTAGGTCGTGGACATCTCGTTGCCGGCATCGCTCGGCCGGCAGGTGCTGGAGTTGCCGCCGCAGATGCCGTCGGGGCGGAGGCCCGACGGGTCCGAGAGGGTCATCGGGTTGTTGTTGGAGTAGACGTAGCCGTTGAGGGACTGGATGTCCTCCGTGGCCAGGACCGGGTCGACGCTGATGAAGCGGCCGGTGGCCGGGTCGTATTCGCGGGCGCCGAGGTGCGTCAGGCCCGTCGGGTCCATCGTGCCGCCGACGAAGCCTCGGGAGCCGGCCCAGCCGGTCGGGGCGGCGCCGCGCTGCTTGCCGAAAGGCGTCTGGCGGCGCTGGTCGACGACGGCGCCGTCGGCGTCGATGTCGAGGGTGCCGGTGTTGTGATGGTCGGTGACCTGGAAGGACACCTTGTTGTCGTCCGTGCGGACCGCGACCGCCGCGCCGAGGGCGTAGTACCGCGTCGCCGTCGGCTTCGCGGCACCCTTGGTCAGCTTGAGCTCGGTGCTGCCGAGGTACAGCGTCGTGGACTCCGTCTCGGGGGTCGCCGAGTCGACGTCCTTGCTCAGCAGTCGGCTGCCGTCCGGAGCGTAGACGTACTCGCTCGTCCTGGCCGTCGTGACGGTCAGCCCGTCGGCCGTCTTCTTGACGGTGTCGGTGATCTTGTTGAGCTGACCCTGGCCGTCCCAGTCGAGGACCTGGTCGCTGGTGGTGCCGGGCTCGGGGTTGAGGTGTCGTTCGGTGGTGTTGCCGCTCGCGTCGTAGACGTACGACTCGGGGACCGGGTCACCTGTTCCGCCCGTCACCGTGCTGGTGCCGGACAGGGAGTGGGGACGGGGCGCGCCCGCTGCCGGATAGGCATACGTCCGGACCTTGTCCGCCGCCGTGTTGCCCGCCGGGTCGTGCTCGGTCTCCGTCTTCCGCGTGCCGTCGGTGTTGTAGGTCCAGCTGGTCCAGTACGGAGCCGGGCCACCGAGGTCGGAGGCGGCGGGCAGCGCCGGGCAGGGCGAGGACGTGGGCGTGAACGCCTCGGTCAGGCGGGCCAGGTGGTCGTACGTGAAGCACTGCCGGTCAACGCCGTACCGGGAGACGTCGGTCAGCGAGGTGACGTTGCCGACCTCGTCGTACGTGTAGCCGGCGGCGCGCTCGGCGCCGTTGGCGGCCTCCAGGTCGGTCCGGCTGCCGGTGAGCCGCTGGGTCCCCCACTCCCACTCGTTGGTGATCCAGATGTTCTTGCCGCCGGCGTTGAGCGTGGACTGCAGCGGCTTGCCGGTGAGGCTGTACGTCTGCTTCGCCAGATAGCCGGAGGTCAGGCTGCTCGCGGTGACCTGCCGGCGCAGGGAGTCGTACGTGAACGCCAGGGATTCGGCGGCGAGGTTGCCCGCGGCGGGGTAGGCCAGGGACCTCACGGTGCCGTCGAGGTTGTACGAGGTGCCGGTGACGTATGTGCCGGCCAGCCCCTCCTGGCCCGGGACCGACGGCACGGCCAGGGTGACCCGGGTCGGCCGGTACAGGGCGTCGTAGACGTTGACAGTCGACTTGTACTCGTAGGTGCTCGTTCCGACCTTCAGGAAGCGGCTGGAGGTGGCCGCCATGCCCTTGTTGTTCGTGGGGTCCCAGGTCTGGGAGGTGAGCAGGGCACCGCTGGCGCTGTCCGCGCGGGATTCGAGCTGGCGCGACAGGTTGTCGTAGGCGAAGACGGTGGTCTTCTTGTTGCCGTTCTCGCTGCTGGTCACCTCACCCCGGTCGTTGTAGGACTTCTTCGACGTGCCGGTGTCCGGGTCGCTCGCCGTCTTCTGGCGCCCGAGCTGGTCGTAGGTCCACGTCCAGTCGTTCTTCGAAGGGTCCGTGAGCTTGACGAGGTGACCCGCCGGGTCGTAGGAGTACGTCGTGCTGTCGGCCGGTCCGGTGGGCTCGGCGCTCTGGTACTGCAGCAGTTCGGTGGTCTGCCCGGCCGCGTCCTTGACGGTCGTGGTGGTGGTGCCGCCCTTCGGGGGGATCACCGTGACCCGGTCGCCGCCGTAGATCGTGCGCGTGGTGCCGAGCACCTTGTGCCCGACCCCGTTGCCGGCCAACTGGACGACCTTCGTCGGACGGCCCAGGCCGTCGTACTCGGTCGTGGTCTGGGTCTCGACGCCGGTGGTGTCCTCCAGATTGAACAGCTTCCTCGAAGGGGCGCCGGTGGCGTAGTACGTGGCGTGCGAGCGCTCTACCTGGCCGCGGGCGTCGTAGAAGGTGTCGGTGAGGAGCTTGCCGCCGTTGTCACCGGGTCCCTGCGACTGGCGCTCGCGACGGTGTCCGTCGTACAGGACGAAGCTGGACGACTGGGAACCGTCGCTGTTGAGCGTGAGTGCCTGGACCGAGCGGATGTCGCCCGCGCCGTCGTTGTACCGGTACTCGACGTTCGGCGTCTGGCCGCTCAGCTTGGACCGGTCGGGCTTCCACAGCTTGAGGTTGCGGCCGAGCGCGTCGTAGGTGACCTCGGTGCGGAGCTTGTTCGCGTCCTCCTCGGCCGTCGGCAGGCCTCGCAGCATGTCGTAGGACGTGGTGGACGTCTGCGCCGTGGCGTCGTTGCCGACCGTGGCGGGCGGCGTCGTCACCGAGCTCTTGGTCGGACGGCCGGTCGCGGGCGAGTACGCGGTGGTGGTGATCCGCTTGTCCGGGTGGGCGGTGGTGACCGGGGCGGTGCTGGTCTCGGCCGGGTCGAAGACGCTCGTCGAGGCGAGTTGCGTCGTGGTCAGCGGCCGGCCGTAGGTGTCGTAGCTGGTCGCGCCGTCCAGATAGGTGGCCTTGGTCCCCGTGCGCTGCTTCAGCACGGACACCAGCGTCGGCAGCCCCTTGGTGGGCGCGGCTCCATAGGCCTGGCCGTCGTAGCGGGTGCGGACGTCGGACAGGACGGCCGAGGTGCCGTCGGCCTGGGTGTCGCGGTCGACCGTGGCAGTGCATTTGGCAGCCACGGTCTCCTGGCGGATGACGCCGGTCAGGATCCAGTCGCTGGTGTTGTCCGCGTACGTGGTGGTCGTGCACTGGTCGTCCGTCGCGACGGAGACATCGCCCAGGTTCTCCGTCGTGGTCACCCGGCCACGGGCGTCGAAGGAGTTCTTCGAGCGGACCTCACGCCACTTGCTGCCGGCCCCGTCGTCCAGCGAGGTGTACGAACGGGTCGTCTCCGTGTTGATGATGTTGGACACCGTGGTGCCCCAGTCGCGGACCCGCTTGGCGGTCTCCTTCTTCCACGGCGTGCTGACCGTCTTCGCCAGGATCTTGCCGCCCGGCGCGCTGTACGTCTCGGTCCGGAACTCGAATCCCGCCCACGCCTGGTCGTCGGTGATGGTGCCACCGACGCCGTCGGACACCGACACGGACCGGGTCTTCGTCTTGTCCGTGGGATCGGTGCGGTCGCCGTCCCTGCCACGCAGGAACCAGTGGTCCACCTGCGTGGACATGTTGAGGACGTCACCGGTCTGGACGCGGGTGTGCTCGTAACCGCGCCACTGCGACCAGGTCTTCAGCTTCTCCTTGGTCAGACCGTCGTCGTCGTCGAACGTCCAGGCCGCGTCGCCGAGGTAGGAGTAGCGGGTGACCATGTCCGGCGAGCCGCCCGTGAGGTCGGTCATGATGACCGCGTCCACGACGAACTTGTTGAACCACTCCGTCGTGACCACCGTCTTGTTGGACGGCTGGTACTGCTGCGGGAAGCACCGCGTCGTGTTGCTCTGCGGCGTCGGCAGGCTGCTCCAGGAGCAGACCTCGGTCGAGTAGTTGATGTCGACCTGGCCGCCGGCCTCGTCGGTGATGCTGGAGAGGCGCTCCTTGATGAACGGCGCCCGTCCGTCACCGCTCTTGTCGAGACGGTTCGTCCTCTGGGTGTAGCCCAGGACGGTCGGCGGCAGCGGGACCGCGGTGGTACCTGCGAGCCCCTTGCGGTCGATCGAGGAGAGGATGAGCTGGTAGTCGGTGTCGGAAGTACCCCAGCGGTGGTTCAGGGTCCAGGAGTCGATGTCCTTGTACGTACCGTCCGTCTGCAGCGTCTGCGTGGTGACCGAGGCGAGACGGGTACGGGTGAAGAAGGTCGGGGAGAACCGGCCGGCGTCGCAGTCGGTCGCCGCCTTGCAGTTCATGTCCCACGGCGTGTCGTACCAGTACTGCCGGTTGGTGTCGATCTTCGCCGGGTCGCAGAGGGCTGCCGCGTCCAGGCACCGCTCGGCGGTCTTGAAGTTGACCCGCGCCATCGGCTTGACCGTCGCCGAGTGGATGTCGGCCGTCTTCAGCCCGTAGTCGATGTGGTCGAGCGAGCCACCGCGTACGTACGGGGTGTCATCGGCGGCCGTCAGATAGCGGCCGTACGAGTTGCCCTCCTGGTTGTACCAGTAGGTGATGACGTTGCCCTTGGTGTCGACCGCCTTGTCGAGGTTCCAGCGCCAGCCCTGCTGGCACCAGGCGCTCTTGATGTCGGCGTTGTAGCAGGGTTCCCCGGTGTCGTTGCCATAGACGGGGACGGTGAACACCGACTTCGTCTCGGGCTTCCCGGTGGCCCAGTTGTCCAGCCGGTTGGAACCGAACCAGTACGTCGTGCCGTCCGAGACGACGGCCTTGAAGTACTCGCCGTCGTTGTCCCCGTTGCCCCGGCCGGTGTCCTTGACCCGGGTGACCTTGGTGCTGTCGTCGCCCTTGAGCCGCCACTCGTCGGTGCCGACCGGGATCAGTTCACCCGAATGTCCGGCGAAGCTGATGGTGGCGTTGTCGTAGCCCCAGCAGAGGTCACCGATCTCGTTGGTGTCCTTCTTGACGCCCTCGTCGCCACAGGGCTTGTAGGAGCGCTCGACGAAGCCCGGCGACATGTCGAAGCCGTCGCCGGCCCAGGACGCCTGGTTGTTGCCGTTGACGGTGCGCCCGTCGATCGTCCCCGAGGAGTAGTTCAGGGACACCTTGGGCACGAACGCGCCCGGCACGGAGGGTACGCCCATGCCGTACGAGGTGGTGAACGTACCGGTGTTGAGGTCGGTGTTCCACGACGAGGAGGCGCCCATCGGGCTCGCCTTGAAGTCACCCGACAGGCTGGAGGAGTCGGCGGTGAGGCCCAGCACGGTCGCCGTGCCCTCACCGAGCTGCGCCTGGATGCCCGACGAAGCGCCCGGCGGCACCGTGACGGCTTCGGCCGTGACGGTCCTGGCCTCCGCGTCGTTGCGGCCCTCCAGGGGGACCGGCACCCGGCACTGCGGCTTCTCCGGCGTCACCAGCACACAGGCAGGCATCCGCACGAACCGCAGACGGGAACCGTAATTGCCGCCGGCCGCACGGGCGAAGCCGCTGTAGTCGACGGCGACCTTCGTCGTCAGCGGCGCCTCAGCCGTGCCGGCGGTCGCGTTCCCGATGGTCAGCAGGACGCCGTCGATCCCTGCACGCTCGGCCGCGGACCGGTCCAGGAATCGCAGGTCGGCCTGAGCGGACGCAGCGGACCGCACGGCACTACGCCCCTGGGCGGGCGCCAGCGTCACGGCCGTGTTCCCGGCCCGCACCGACACCTTCGCCGAGCCACCGGGCGACGGCAGCTGAACGCGGACGGTCCCGGGCGAGGGCCACGCGATGGCGGGCCGGGTCGCCGCGGACTTCTGCTCGGCGCGACGCGGCTTGGGCTTCCCGACGGTGCCCTTGGCGGGCCGCTCGGCCGAGACGGCCGTCGGACGGTTGGCGTCGGCGGACGCCGGTGTGACGGCGGCCGGCAGGCCTTGCAGGAGGGTGCCCAGCAGGGCTCCGCTCATGAGGACGGATATCCGGGCGCCAGCCCGTTTCCGTCCCGATCTGTGCACACGCACTTCGGATTCTCCCTAGGTTTCGTGAATACACGAGGGGTGGGGGGGGGGGGGGCGCCCCCCCCCCCCCCCCCGCCGGGGGAGAACCCCCACGCGAACACGAAAAAAACAGAGACAGACAGCGGGAGGAGATCACAAGGGGGGGCGCCCACGCCCC
>NZ_JBFBNW010000022.1:0-144674 GCF_040683955.1 Streptomyces sp. NPDC093111
CACACCATTACCTGCGCGGGGGGGGGGGCGCGCGGTACGTGCCCGGACCACCGCCACGCGGCTTTTCGCGTACCCGAGAGGTGCGCGCGCGAGGTACCCGCGACGCGCCTCCGCCGTGCCGGCGACGAACTTCCGACGTACCTGCGGTGCGCCCCTGCCCGCTCCCGTCCGCCCCTGTGCGCCCCTGTGCGCCCCCCAAGATCACCGGCGTCTCCCGTTCATTTGCCCTCCGTTCGGCCTTCACGCGTCCGTGCACACAAGTCGCACACAAGTCCGCGACTCTCAGTGCGCTTTCGGAGAGAGGAAGGGGGGTGGTTTCCATGGTTCCGGCTCGGTTCCTGTACGTGATGCTCGGGGCGCGCCAGAGACCCGTGGGGGAGGTGCCGCGGTTCGGGTGGCGGCTCGTCGGGGCCAACCACCGCGAGCTGGGCCGCAGCGCCCAGGTGTTCGGGGATCCCGGGGAGTGCCGGGCCGCGGTGGTGCGGCTGCGGGAGCGGGTGGGGGACGCCCGGACGCTGCTGACCGTCGCGGACGCGGCGGGCGGGGGCGGCTGGGCCTGGCGGCTGGAGATCGAGGGGCGGCCGGTCGCGGTCGCCGGGCGGACCTACCAGCGCCAGCGGGACTGTCAGTTCAACCTGGGGCAGTTCCTCCAGGTGGTCCCCGTGGCCGAGCTCGCCGAGCAGGCCCCGGCCCGGCAGCGGGTGCGGCCCGGCGGCGACCCCGGCACCCGGGCGGCGGTGTGATGACCGCCGCCGTCCCCGAGACCGTGCCCGAGGCCGTCCCCGACGGCAAGCGGGTGCCGCGCGGCACGGCCGCGCCGGCCGACCGGGTCTTCCGCGGGGTGGCCCGCGGCAGCGGAGCCCTCGTCCTGGCGGTCATGCTCCTCGTCGGCGTGTTCCTCGCCTACCGCGCCGCCCAGGCGCTGGGCGTCGCCAAGGGCTCCTTCCTCACCACCTCCGTGTGGGAGCCGGACTCCCACCACTTCGGCATCGCCGCCGTGCTCACCGGCACGGTGCTGATCGGCCTGGTCGCCGTCGGCCTCGCCGTACCGCTGGCCCTGGGCACCGCCCTGTACATCTCCGAGTACGCGCCGCGACGGCTGAAGCGGACCCTGGTCAGCCTGGTGGACCTGATGGCCGCCGTGCCGAGCGTGGTGTTCGGGCTCTGGGGCGCCTTCTTCCTCCAGGAGAAGATCGTCGGCCTCTCCCGCTGGCTCGCCACCTACTTCTCCTGGATCCCGCTCTTCCGGGTCGACGGGGCCGATCCGGCGGACCCGCTGCAGACCACCACCGTCTACACCTCCTCCACCTTCGTCGCCGGCATCGTCGTGGCCCTGATGGTCACCCCCATCGCCTGCTCGGTGATGCGGGAGACCTTCTCCCAGGCCCCGGCGGGCGAGCGGGAGGGCGCACTGGCGCTCGGCGGAACCCGGTGGGGCATGATCCGCTCCGTCGTCCTGCCGTACGGCTGGGGCGGCGTGATCGGCGGCACCATGCTGGGTCTCGGCCGGGCCCTCGGCGAGACGATCGCCGTCTACATGATCATCTCGCCGGTCTTCGCCGTGCAGCCGCACCTCCTGCAGAACGGCGCCAACTCCGTCTCCGCGCTCATCGCCCTGCGCTACGGCTCCGCCAGCGCCTTCGGGATGTCGGCCCTGATGGCCGCCGGGCTCGCGCTCTTCCTGATGACCCTCGTCGTGAACTTCCTCGCGTCCTCGATCGCCGCCCGCAGCCGTTCGGGCGCGGGAACGGAGGCCTGAACATGACGTCCGACCTCCTCCACTCCGAGCGCCCCGCCGCCCCGGCGACCGTGCGCCCCGTCCCCGAAGGCCCCGAAGGCCACGTGCCCGAGGTCCGCCGCTCCACCTCCGCCGTCCGCGCCTCGGACCTGCTGGCGGTCGCCGGCGCCGCCGTGGGCGCGCTCGCCCTGACCACGCTGCTGTTCGCCTGGGTCGCCCCGTTCGACACCGCCCTCG
The DNA here is from genome assembly GCF_040683955.1 of Streptomyces sp. NPDC093111. NCBI lineage: Bacteria > Bacillati > Actinomycetota > Actinomycetes > Kitasatosporales > Streptomycetaceae > Streptomyces > Streptomyces sp. NPDC093111. The sequence continues at coordinate 1,976 of NZ_JBFBNW010000022.1, forward strand.
GCTTCGTCGTCGTCGCGTACCTGCTCTTCGTCGCCCTGTACGCCGTCCTCGTCTCCCTCGACGAGACCGGTCCGGCCGTCCGCGACAAGGTCGCCGCCGTGCTCTGGCAGAGCCTCGCCGCGCTGCTCCTGAGCGCCCTGCTCCTCGTCGTCGGCTACACCCTGTGGCGCGGCAGGTCCGCCCTCGTCCACCTCAACTTCCTCACCGAGGACATGAGCGGCACCGGCCCGCTCCAGCCGCTCTCCGAGGGCGGCGTGCTGCACGCCGTCGTCGGCACCCTGGAGCAGATCGCCCTCGCGCTCGGCATCACCGTGCCGCTGGGGCTGGCCTGCGCCGTGTTCCTCAACGAGGTCCCCGGCCGCTACGCCCGCTTCGTACGGACCGTGGTCGAGGCGATGACGGCCCTGCCCTCGATCGTCGCCGGACTCTTCGTCTACGCGACCGTGATCCTCATCCTCGGCCTGGAGAAGTCCGGCGCCGCCGCGTCGCTCGCGCTCGGCGTGATGATGCTGCCCATCGTCATCCGCGCCGCGGACGTGGTCATCCGGCTGGTGCCCGGCTCGCTGCGGGAGGCCTCCTACGCCCTGGGCGCGAGCCAGTGGCGCACCGTCTGGACGGTGGTGCTGCCCACCTCGCGCTCCGGCCTCACCACGGCCGTGATCCTGGGCACCGCGCGCGGTATCGGCGAGACCTCGCCCGTGCTGCTCACCTCCGGGGCCACCGCCGAGCTGAACGCGAACGCGCTCAGCGGCCCGCAGGTCTCACTGCCACTGGCCACCTTCCAGCTGGTGAGCTCGCCCCAGCCCAGCCTGATCGCCCGCGGCTTCGGCTCGGCCGCCCTCCTGATGGCCCTGGTGCTGCTGCTGTTCGTGGTGGCCCGGGTGATCGGCGGACGCGCCCCCGGCGAACTCACCCGCGGCCAGCGGCACCGGCGCGTGGTCGCCTCGCGGCGCGACGCCGCCCGCATGGCGGCCCGCGCCCGCCCGCGCCCCCGGCGGGACGGCGACACCGGGACACCACCACCCCCGCACTGACCACGGCTCCGGGCCCCCGCCCCTCGCGCCCCCCTTACCTCCCGGCCGACCCGGCCCCTTCGACCCGGCCCCTCCGACCCGGCCCCTCCGATCCGGCCCCTCTGATCCGGCCCCTTCGCCCCGGCCCCTCCACCCGACGCGCGCACCCCCGCCGCTCCCACACCCGACCAGGAGTCCCCCGTCATGCCCGGATCGCCTCCGGCCGCTCCCGCACGCCTCCGTACGAGAGCGGTGACCGCCCTCGTCCTCCTCACCGCCCTGCTGTTCGGCGCCGCGCTGCCCGGCGCCGGACCCGCCGTCGCCGCCACCTACGTGCCGGTCTCGGGTGCCGGATCCACCTGGAGCCAGAACGCCCTCGACCAGTGGCGGGCCAACGTCAAGCAGTACGGCATGACCGTGAACTACACCGGCAACGGGTCCTCCGACGGCCGCAACCAGTTCCGCAACGGCACCGTGGACTACGCCGTCTCCGAGATCCCGTACGGCATCAAGGACTCGGGCGTCGTCGACTCGCCGCCCTCGCGGAAGTACGCGTACATGCCGATCGTGGCCGGCGGCACCTCGTTCATGTACAACCTCGTCATCGGCGGCAGGCGGGTCACCAACCTGCGCCTGTCGGGCGAGGTCGTCGCCAAGATGTTCACCGGGCAGATCAAGACCTGGAACGACCCCGCCGTCAAGGCCGACAATCCCGCGCTCGCCGCCGCCCTGCCGGCCCGCCCGGTCGTCCCGGTGGTGCGCTCCGACGGCTCCGGCACCACCGCGCAGTTCACCACCTGGATGAGCCGGCAGTACCCCGGCCTGTGGGACGCGTACTGCGGGCGGGCCGGGCGCGGTACGCCCTGTGGCGCGACCTCCAACTACCCGCTGGTGGCGGGCAGCGGCTTCGTCGGACAGTCCGGTTCCAACGGCGTCTCCGGCTACGTCGCCGAGGAGAGCCACATCGGCACCATCACCTACGTCGAGTACTCGTTCGCCGTGTACACGACGGGGTTCCCGGTGGCCAAGGTGCTCAACAAGGCCGGGTACTACACCGAGCCGACCGCGAAGAACGTCGCCGTGGCCCTGACGAAGGCGCGGATCGACAAGAACCCGAACTCGGCCGGCTATCTGACGCAGATCCTCGACGACGTCTACGACGACCGCGATCCGCGCGCCTATCCGCTCTCCAGCTACAGCTACATGATCATCCCGACCCGGCTGGAGTCGAACTTCAACGCCCAGAAGGGCAAGACGCTCGGCGCGTTCGCCTACTACTTCCTCTGCCAGGGACAGCAGAGCGTCGACAACCTCGGCTACTCGCCGCTGCCCGTCAACCTCGTACAGGCGGGCCTCGATCAGGTGCGCCGGATCCCCGGCGTCGACGTCGAGCGGATCAGCCTCAAGGACTGCCACAACCCCACCTTCTCCGCCGACGGCACCAACACCCTGGTGAAGCAGGCCCCGTACCCGCCCGCCTGCGACAAGCGGGGCACCGCCCAGTGCGCGACCGGTACCGGCGGCGCCAAGACCCCGACCCACGTCGGCGGCGGCTCGACCTCCGGCGGAGCCAACGGCTCCGGCTCCGGTTCGGGATCGGGCTCCGGCTCCGGCTCCGGTTCGGGATCGGGGTCCGGCTCGGCCTCCGGCGGGACGGCGGGGGCGGGCGCCGGCTCCTCCGGTACGTCGGGCGGCTCGGCCGCCACGGGCGGCGGGGGCTCGGGAGGTGCCGCCGCGACCGGCGGCGGCGCGGTCGACCCGGACACCGGACAGGCCGTCACGACGGGCGGCCGGGCGGCCGGCGACGGCGGCGCCGACGCCTTCGCGGTCCCCGTCACCAGCGCCCAGAGCATCGGCAGCGGACTGCGCACCGCCCTGATGGGCATGTCCGCGCTGCTCCTCCTCGCGGTCACCGTCGGCCCCCCGCTGCTCAGCCGCCGCCTGAAGCGGGGCCGCTCGTGATCGCCGCCCTGCGCCGCTTCGCGGCCACCTCCGCCGCCACCTTCGCGCTCGTGCTGCTCACGGCGGCCGGCACCGCCGTGCTGTTCTCGGCGCCGCCGCCCGCCGAGGCCGCCGAGACCCGCTCCGCGGTGACCGTCTCCGGCACCGGCCCCTACGCCGCGCTGAAGGTGACGGTCGGCCAGACCCGCAACCTGGTCGACCAGGTCGTCAAGGTCAGCTGGAAGGGCGCCTCGCCCACCGTCTCGGACACCACCTACGCCGCCGACTACCTCCAGCTCATGCAGTGCTGGGGTGACGCCGCACGCGGCCCCGACCCCGACCAGTGCCAGTTCGGCGGCTCCTCCGCGCTCGGCGCGGGCGCCGGCAGCCAGGCCGCCGGGGCGTACACCAACACCCGGCAGCTGACCTACGGCGGCCTCAAGGACCCGGCGCAGACCCTGCCGCCCGCGACCGGCACCGGCATCTCGTACGTCCGCTTCCGCTCGGTGACCGGCGACATCAGCACCAAGGGGAACTGGAACGACTTCTACGACGGGACCACCAGCAACGAGGTCCCCTACGCCCGCAGCGGCCCCGACGGCACCGGCGAGGTCTGGTTCGAGACCCAGACGGGCGTCGAGGCACCCGGCCTCGGCTGCGGCGAGGTCCCCCGCGGGGCCTCCGGAGCCACCGCCGGCCGGTCCTGCTGGCTGGTCGTGGTGCCCCGCGGCCGGACCGAGGTCGACGGCACCGCGTACACCGCGCAGCCCAGCGGCATGCTCCAGTCCTCGCCGCTCAGCGCGAGCAACTGGCGCCACCGGCTCGTCGTCCCGCTGCGCTTCGAACCGACCGACAGTTTCTGCCCGATCGGCGCCGCCGAACGCGGCACCCTCGGCCACGAGCCCGTCGCCGAGGCCGTCTCCCGCTGGCAGCCCGCGATGTGCCGGTCCGGCGGCCGCACCGTCTACGGCTACGCCCAGGTCACCGACGACACCGCCCGCGCCAAACTGGTCTCCGGCAGCCCGGGCCTCCTCTTCCTCGGCCGCCCCGCCACCCCGAGCCAGCTGCGGGCCGGCGCCCAGCCCGTCCACACCCCCGTCTACGCGCCCGTCGCCCTGTCCGGACTCACCATCGGCTTCTTCGTCGAGAGCCAGGCCGGCTTCGGCGCCCCCGACCAGGTCAAGAAGCGCGACGGAACCCGCCTCACCTCGCTGGACCTGACCCCGCGGCTGGTCGCCAAGCTGCTCACCGAGTCCTACCCGGACGGCAACTCCCGCTTCGCCCCCAGCACCGCCGGCAACCCCGTCAACCTCGGCCGCGACCCGGAGTTCCTGCGCCTCAACCCCGCCTACCGGAACCTGGACTTCGGCGGCGCCCTCGGCGACGTCGTCGTACCGGAGGCGCTGTCCGACGCGGCCTGGGAGCTGTGGAACTGGCTCGACAAGGACCCGGCGGCCCGCGAGTTCCTCGACGGCACCCCGGACGACCAGGGGCGGTACGGCGAGCCCGGCAACGCGGGCATGAAGGTCAACCCGCACTACCGGAAGCTGAAGCTGCCGCGGAACGCGTACCCCAAGAGCGACCCGTTCTGCCAGGCGTTCGACGACCACCCCGACCAGCCGCTGTGCATCCAGGACAAGCACCCGTACACCGTCGACATGCGCACGGCGGCCCGTGCCGCCGCCCGCGGCGACACGCTCGCCCGGGCCACCTGGGACGGCACCGCCACCCCGCCCGGCTACAAGCGCAACCCGCCGCAGCCCGCCGGACGTCGGGCCGTCCTCGCCCTCGCCGACACCGCCACCGCGGCCCGCTACGGCCTCGTCACGGCGCGCCTGCGCAACGCCGCCGGCGTCTTCGTCGCCCCGACCGCCAAGGGGCTGCTCGCCGGACAGGCCGCCATGCGCCGCGACCCGGCGAGCGGTCTGCGGCTGCCCGACCCGACCGCCCGCAACCGCGACGCGTACCCGCTCACGCTCCTGACCTACGCCGCGACCGTTCCCGAACGGCTCACCCCGAGGGAGGGCCGGGACTACGCGGCCCTGCTCCGGTACGCGGCGGGCGACGGGCAGCGGCCCGGCGTCTCGGCCGGCACCCTGCCCGAGGGGTACGCCCCGCTGCCCGGCACCCTGCGCGCCGAGACCCGCACGGCGGCCACCGCCGTCGCCGCCCGGTCCGAGGTCCCGGCACCGGGCCGGACCTCGGGCGGCTCCTCGGGCGGCTCCTCGGGTGGTTCCTCGACCGGCGGCGGTACGGGGCCGGGCACGGGTTCCTCCGGTGGCGGCGGCCAGGCGCACGGTGCGGGCCCCGGGGCGCACTCCGCCTCGGCCGCCCCGCCCACCACCCGGCCGGCGTCCGTGGCACCGGCCCCCGCCGCCGCGTCCGGCGGAGCGCTCGCGCTCACCCCGGAGCAGGCGATCGGCGCCGTGCGCTTCGCGCTCCTGATCGCCCTGGTGACCGGGCTCGCCGCGGCCGTCTGCGGGCCGCTCCTGCCGAGGGTCGTCCCCCGCCTCGCCGCCGCCCTGGCGGACCGGCGCGGAGCGGCCGGGTCCCGCGAAGGACAAGGGAGGTGATGCCCGCAGCGCATCCGTGATCCATCGACAGGTCCGCGCCAACGAACTGTCCGAGTCACCGCGCCGGGCACCACCGCCCGGCGGAAGCCTAACCCGAGAGGTACCGCACGTGAACAAGTCCCTGACCGCGCTCGCCGCCGTCGGAATCGCCGGTCTGCTCACCGGCGTCGTCACCGCCCAGCAGGCCGTCGCCGACCCCTCCGGCCCGCCGCCCTTCCGCCAGCTCTCCGGCGTGGGCTCCGACACCACCCAGGACGTGATGAACGGCCTGGCCAACGCCATCACCATCAACGGCACCAAGGTCATCGGCTCCTACGACGCCACCGGCTCGCCCCAGGTCACCACCAAGGACCCGGCCGTCACCCCCGGCTGCACCATGAACCGCCCGAACGGTTCCGGAGCCGGCCGCACCGCCCTGCTCAACTCCCTCCAGGCGAACAACGGCTGCCTCGACTTCGCCCGCTCCTCCAGCCTCAACCTCGGCGCCGCCAGCCCCGGCCTCACCTACGTGCCGTTCGCCGTGGACGCCGTCAGCTACGCGATCACGCCCACCAGCACCGTGCCGCGCAAGCTGACCCTGACCGACCTGAAGGCCATCTACCACTGCGACCCCGCCTACGTGGGCAACGGGCCCAACTTCGGGATCACCGTCTACCTGCCGCAGGCCGGTTCCGGGACCCGCAGCTTCTGGGAGTCCCAGATGGGCATCACCGACGCGGACGTCGTCGCCGGCGTCTACCCCTGCATCAAGGACGCCAAGGGCGGGGCGCCCGTCCAGGAGCACGACGGCCGTGTCCTCGACGACAAGTCGATCGTGCCGTTCTCCATCGCCCAGTACAACGCGCAGAGCTCGCAGACCATCGCCGACCTGCGCGGCCGGGCCATCCTCGGCAGCGTCGACGGCCTCGCCCCGACCGTCCTCAACAGCGGCTTCGGCGTGAAGCGCGACGTCTACAACGTGATCCCCACCAGCAAGCTCACCACCCCGCCCTGGAGCACCGTCTTCGTCGGCTCCGGCTCGCTCGTCTGCCAGCAGCAGGGCGTGATCAACACGTACGGCTTCGCGGCCAACCCGAACTGCGGCGACACCTCCAAGCAGACCCCCTGACCCGTCCGCCCGGCACACCCGGCACACCCGGCACACCCGGCACACCCGGAACTTCCGAGAAGGAGCGCACGACTGTGCGGAACAGAACGTTCTCGCGGACCCTGGCAGGGGGCCTCGCGAGCCTCGTGGCGGTACTCGCGGGCGGCCTCGCCCTCGCCCCCTCGGCGCAGGCCGCCGAGATCGGCACCGCCGCCGTCACCCCGGCCACCGGCGCCGACACCTCCAGCATGACCCTGACCACCTCGGGCGCCTGCCCGCCCGGCGCGACCCACGTCATCGTCGCGGTGACCGGCGCGGGCTTCCCGGCGAGCGGCCAGAACGTCGTCGGCAACTCGCCGATCGCCACCTACGGCACCACCGCCGACGGCGGCCTCGTCATCCCGCTGTCCCAGACCATGCGCGACTACGCCAACACGGCCGGCTTCACCAATCTGACGGGCAAGTACACCTTCCTCGTCACCTGCCGCACGGCGTTCAACGGCACCAGCCTCGGCGACTTCCCCGGCGCCGTCTGGTTCACCTCGAACACGGCCTACCAGAACACCGACCCGGCGGTGCGGACCGACACCACCACCTCCCTCGCGGTCTCCCCGGCCGGCCCCGTCGTCGAGGCCACCCCGGTGACCCTCACCGCGAACGTCGGCCCCGCCGGGGCCACCGGCACCGTCCAGTTCCGCGACAACGGCACCGCGCTCGGCGCGCCCGTGCCGGTGGCGGGCGGCCGTGCCACGCTCACCACGAGCGCCCTGACCCGCGGCGGCCACACCCTGACCGCCGCGTTCACCCCGGCGAGCACCGCCCACAACCCGTCCGCCTCCGCCGGCGTCACCTACACCGTCGACGCCGCCCCGGCGACCGCCACCACCACGGCGCTCGCCGTCTCCCCGTCCGGCACGGCCGACCAGTACAGTCCGGTCGCCCTCACCGCCACGGTGTCGCCCGCCTCGGCGGCCGGCTCCGTGAAGTTCCAGGACACCGCCGGCGGCACCACCACCACGCTCGCCACCGTCCCGGTGACCGGCGGTCAGGCCGCGTTCGGCACCAGCGCCCTGCCCCCCGGCGACCACTCCTTCACGGCCGTGTTCGTCCCGGCCGACAGCGGCGCGTACACCGCCTCCACCTCCGGCGCCGTGCCGTACCTGATCGGCTCCTTCAAGGGCGTCACCGCCTCGCAGAACATCACCACCACCGTCCAGTCGGGCGCGCTGGTCATCAGCGTCGACCACCCGAACGTCACCCTGCCGTCCCCGGCGCTCACCTCCGGCGGCGACCTCCTCGCCACCACCGGCGCCATCAACCCGGTGACGCTCACCGACACCCGGGCCGGCAACCCCGGCTGGTCCGTCAGCGGCCAGGTCACCGACTTCGCCGACGGCGGCACCCACCGCATCAACGGCCAGAACCTCGGCTGGACGCCCAAGGTCGTCGACAAGGGCGCCGCGCAGACCGTGACGCCCGGCACGCCGGTCGCCGCGGCCGGCGGCCTCGCCCCCGCCGACCCGGGCACCGCCGGACTCAAGTCCTCCCGCTCCCTCGCCACCGGCACCGGGCTCGGCACCGCCCACCTCGGCGCCGACCTCGCCCTCAACGCGCCGACCTCGACCGTGGCCGGCACCTACACCGCGACCCTCACCCTGACGGCCATCTGACGCCGCCGGCCGGGACGGGCACGCCGCCCGTCCCGGCCCCCGGCCCCCGCGCACCGGTCCCGCCCGCGCCCGAACGGACGACCCGACATGACCACGATCCCGGCCCGCCGCCCCGCCGCCGCCCTGGCCGCCTGCCTCCTCGCCGCCCTGCCGGCCGCACCCGCCGCGGCCGCACCCGCCATGGCACCGGCACAGGCGCCCGCGTCCCCCGCCCTGCCCGGCGACGGGGGAACGGGACGCACCGGGCGCACGACCTTCGGCGTCCAGCCGTCCTCGGCGAAGAAGCCCGACGCGCGGCCCCACTTCTCGTACGGAGCCACCCCCGGCGCCGTCGTCAAGGACCACCTCGCCGTCTTCAACTACGGCACCGCGCCCCTCACCCTCCGCGTCTACGCCCAGGACGCCTTCACGACCGCCGACGGCGGCTTCGACCTGTACGCGGCGAACCGGCGGCCCACCGGCGTCGGCGCGTGGGTCGGGCTGCGCGCGGGCGAGGTCACCGTGCCCGCCCGCTCCCACACCGTCGTGCCCTTCACCCTGACCGTGCCCCCGGGGGCCACCCCCGGCGACCACACCGGCGGCGTCGTCGCCTCCCTGTCGGGCGTCCGGACCGACCGCAAGGGCAGCAAGGTGACGGTCGACCAGCGCGTCGGCGCCCGGATCTACGTCCGGGTGGCCGGCGAACTCGCGCCCCGGCTCGCCGTCGAGGACCTGCACACCACCTACCAGGGCACCGCGAACCCCTTCGGCCAGGGCGAGGCGACCCTCACGTACACCGTCCGCAACACCGGCAACGTACGGCTCGCGGCCCGTCAGACCGTCGAGGTCCGCGACCCGCTGGGCGGGTCCGCCGAGGTGACACGGGTCCGCGACATCCCCGAACTGCTGCCCGGCGACAGCGTGCGCGTCACCGCCTCGGCCACCGGCGTGCTGCCCGCCTTCTCCGACACGACGACCGTCACGGTCGACCCCGCCCCCGTACGCGGCGACATCAAGCACCGGATCCTGCCCCGGGTCACCCGCACCGCCGGCTTCACCGCTGTGCCCTGGGCGGCGCTGGCCCTGCTGCTCCTGCTCGCCTCCGGCGCCGCCGCGCTCCTCACCGTACGGCGCAGGCGCCGCCGGCTCCGCGCCGCCGGGACCGACCCGGCGCGCACGCCCCCGCGCCCCCGGCGGGCGCTCGCCGCGTCGGCCGGGATCCTGCTGGCCGCCGCGACCGCCGTCGGCGGCACCGCCGCCCCGGCCCGCGCCGCCGACACCGGCGGGCTCGCGGTGCTCCCGCCGCGCGGCGACGACACGCAGCCGCTCACCCTCGTCGCCGACGCGCCGTGTCCCGCCCGGACCTCCCACGTCATCGCCCGCGTCTTCGGAGCGGGCTTCCCGCGCGGCGGGCAGATCGTCGTCGGCAACGCCCCGCTCGGCACCTACGCGCGCGTGCCGGGCGGCGGCCTCTCCGTCCCGCTCTTCGCCACGCTCCGGGACTACGCGGCCACCGCCGGGTTCACCACCTTGCGCGGCGGCTACACCTTCACCCTCAGCTGCCTCGAAGGGGCCTTCCGGCCCACCGCGCTGCGGGAGTTCACCGGCACGCTCCGGTTCACCTCGAAGAGCGCCTACCAGGACGGCAGCGTGATCCGGACGCCCACCGGACCCGCCGTGGCCCCGGTCCCGCCCCCGGCCGCCGCCGTCCCGGCACCCACCGCGGCCCCGGCCGCACCCGTGCCCGCCGCCGCCCACACCTCCGGCGGGGCGCTCACCGCCTGGTCGGCGGGCGGCTTCACCGTCGCCCTGCTCGCCCTCCTGGCGGGCGCGGCCCTGTGGCGCCGGGGCCGCGGCACCCCCGGGCCGGGCGACGGGCCCACCCCGACCTGACCCGACCCGCACCACCGGTCCACCCCCGCTACCCCGACCGCCTTCCGTCCATCCCCCAGGGAGAGAACCGTGTCCATCACCCACCAGACACCGCGTGGGTCCGCCCGCGTCGGCACCCTCGTCGCCGCCTGCGGCGCGGCCGGACTGCTCGTCACCGCCGGGCTGCTCGCCCAGGCGCAGTCCGCCCACGCCGCCGACGCCCCCGGCGTGATGACGGTGGCTCCCGCGACCGGCACGGACGGCAGCGGGATCACCCTCACCACCGCCGCGGCCTGCCCGGCCGACGCCTCCCACCTCATCGTGGCGGTCAAGGGCTCCGGCTTCCCGGCCGACGGCCAGAACGTGGTCGGCAACTCGCCGATCGCGGCGTACGCGACGGCGCCGAACGGCGGGATCGTGGTGCCGCTGACCCAGACCATGCGGGACTACGCGAACACCGCCGGCTTCAGCAAGCTCCAGGGCCGCTACGACTTCACGCTCACCTGCCGCAAGGCGTTCGACGGCACCAGCCTCCACGACTTCGCCGCCCCGATCTGGTTCACCACGAACACGGCCTACCGGAACACCGATCCGGCCCTGCCGACCAGCCCGCCGTCCACCACGGCCACCCCCTCCGGCACCCCCACGCCGACGCCGACGCCCACGGACACCGCCTCGCCCACCGACACCGCCTCACCGACCGACACCGCGACCCCCACGGACGGCCCGACGCCGACCGACACGGCCTCCCCGACCGACACCGCCTCCCCGACGGCAACCTCCTCGACCGCCGGCGGCACGACGACCGGCGGCTCCCAGGACGTGTCCACCCAGGTCAACGGCGGCTCGACCGGCGGCAGTTCCGGCGGCCGCGGCACCCTCGCGCACACCGGCGCGCAGGCCGGAGCCCTCGGCACCCTGTCCGCCGCGCTCGTCCTCGCCGGAGTCCTCCTGGTACGGCGGGCCCGCCACCGCGAGGACTTCCCCACCACCGACCTGCCCCAGGCCTGAGCCGCGCACCGCGGAAGTAAGGACGACACCATGCGCATCCCCCAGGCGGTACGCCGCCCCCTGACGGCCGCCCTCGTCTCCGTCCTCGCGGCCGGCGCCCTCACCCTCGGCATCGGCGGCGCCCGGGCCGACGCCCCCGGCGCGATGGAGGTGAACCCCGCCACCGGCACGGACACCACCGGGATCACCCTCACCACCGGCACCCCCTGCCCCGAACCCGCCTCCCACCTCATCGTGGCGGTCAAGGGCTCCGGCTTCCCGGCCGACGGCCAGATCGTCGTCGGCAACTCGCCGATCGCGGCGTACGCGACGGCGCCGAACGGCGGGATCGTGGTGCCGCTGACCCAGACCATGCGGGACTACGCGAACACCGCAGGCTTCAGCACCCTCCAGGGCCGCTACGACTTCACCCTCACCTGCCGGGCCGCCTTCGGCTCCGCGACCTACGGCGACTTCGCCGCCCCGGTCTGGTTCACCACGAACACGGCCTACCGGAACACCGCGCCCGTCACCGCGACCACCACCACGCTCGCGGCGAGCCCCGCCGGAGCGGTCGTCCAGGGCACGCCCGTCCGGCTGACCGCGACCGTCGCCCCCGCCACCGCGACCGGCACCGTCCGCTTCCTCGACGGCGCCACCCCGCTCGGCGTCCCGGTGCCCGTCGCCGCCGGCACGGCCACGCTCACCACCGGCGCCCTCACCGTCGGGACCCACGCCCTGAAGGCCGAGTTCACACCGGCCGACCCGGCGCTCCACGCGCCCTCGCTCACCGGACCGCTGGCGCTCACCGTCAGGATCAAGCCCCCGGCGCTGCTCACCCCCGCCAAGGTCACCGGCACCGTACGGGTCGGCTCCACCGTCACCTGCGCCGTGACCTTCGGCGGCGCCGCCTCCGTCGGCTACGCCTGGCTCCGCGACGGCACGCCCCTCGCGGGCGCCACCGGACGCACCCGCACCCTCGTCGCCGCCGACCACCCGCACCGGATCGCCTGCCGGGCCAAGGCCACCAACACCACCGGCAGCACCCTCGCCACCAGCGCCGCCCCGGTCGTCGCCCTCGGCCCCGCCCTGCGCAACGGCACGAAGCCCGGCGTCGCCGGCACCCACCGCGCCGGCTACCGGCAGACCGCCAGGACCGGGAGCTGGACCCCCGCCGCCACCACGTACACCTACGTCTGGAAGCGCGACGGCCGCGTCATCGGGGGCGCCACCCGCGCCACGTACACCGCGACCCGCGCCGACCGAGGCCACCGGCTCACCGTGACCGTCACCGCGCAGCGCCCCGGATACGCCAAGGGCTCCGCCACCTCCGCCGCGGTGAGGATCGGATGACCGCAGCCACAGAACCCCTCGCCACCCCGTCCCCGGCGGCCGACCCCTGGGCGGCCCCCGGCGGCGGGGCGGCCCGCCCGGCACCCCCGCAGGCCGGCCCCCGGCTGCGCGTCGCCGGGGCCGCGCTGAGCATCCTCGCCGCCCTGCTGCTCGGGGTGGTCGTCGACGCGGGCCCGGTCAGCGACCTGCGGCACGCCCGCGACCGGCAGGTCGACTACGCCGCCTTCCGCTCCGCCCTCGCCAACGGCGTCGCCCCGGTGGGGAAGTCGGCGGTCGGCGGCCGGGCGCCCGACACCGGCGAGCCCGTGGCCCTCCTGGAGATCCCCGCGCTGCGGCTGCGCGAGGTGGTCCGCGAGGGCACCACCGCCGAGGGCCTGACCCGGGGCCCCGGCCACCGCCGGGACACCCCGCTGCCCGGGCAGTCGGGAACCAGCGTCGTCATGGGCCGGCAGGCCGCGTACGGCGGCCCCTTCCGGCGCCTGGGCGAACTGAGCACGGGCGACACGTTCACCGTCACCACCGGCCAGGGCAGCCACCGGTACCGGGTGATCGGTCCGCGCCGGGCCGGCGACCCCCAGCCGCCCGCCCCGGCGGCCGGCCGGGGCCGGCTCACCCTCATCACGGCCGACGGCACGCCGTTCATGCCCGGCGGCGTGCTGCGGGTGGACGCGGAGCTGGTCTCGGACGCCCAGCCCACCCCACCGACCGCCGTCCCGCCGGGCGCACTGCCCGACGACGAGAAGCCGATGGCCACCCAGCAGTCGGCCTGGCTGCCGCTGGTCCTGTGGGGGCAGGCCCTGCTCCTCGCGGCGGCGGCCCTCGCCTGGACCCACGCCCGCTGGGGCCGCCCGCAGACCTGGGTGGTCGGCGTCCCCCTGCTCGGCGCCCTGGGCCTGGCCACCGCCGACCAACTCCTGCTCCTCCTGCCCGACCTGCTGTGACCCGAGCGATCCGAGCGATCCGAGCGACCCGAGTGACCCGAGTGACCCGAGTGAAGGACGTGCCGTGACCGAACAGACCCTCCCGACCGAGATCACGCTCCCGCTCCCGCCGGTGCCGGGGGCCGGGGCCGCCGTGACCGGGGCGACGCTCGAAGCCCGCCGGATCTCGGCGTGGTTCGGCGAGCGGAAGGTCCTCGACCGCGTGTCGCTGACCATGCCGGCGGGCCTGGTCACCGCCCTCATCGGCCCCTCCGGCTGCGGCAAGTCGACCTTCCTGCGGATCCTCAACCGCATGCACGAACTCGTCCCCTCCGCCACGCTGGCCGGCGAGGTCCTGGTCGACGGCGACGACATCTACGCCGCGGGGCAGCGGCTGACGGCGGCGCGGCGGACGGTCGGCATGGTCTTCCAGAAGCCCAATCCGTTCCCCGCCATGTCGATCTACGACAACGTCACCGCCGGTCTGAAGCTCACCGGCACCCGGCTGGGCGGCGCCGCCAAGGACGAGCTCGTCGAGGAGTGCCTGGCCAAGGCGGGCCTGTGGAAGGAGGTCAGGGACCGGCTCCGGCAGCCCGGCGGCGCGCTCTCCGGCGGTCAGCAGCAGCGCCTGTGCATCGCCCGCTCGCTCGCCGTACGCCCGAAGGTCCTCCTGATGGACGAGCCGTGCTCGGCCCTGGACCCGACCTCGACCCGCCGCATCGAGGAGACCATCCGGGAGCTCGCCCACGAGGTGACCATCGTGATCGTCACCCACAACATGCAGCAGGCGGCCCGGGTCTCCGACCAGTGCGCGTTCTTCCTCGCCGAACAGGGCACCCCGGGCGCGATCGTCGAGCACGGCCCGACGCCCGCCATGTTCGGCGCCCCCTCGGATCCGCGCACCGCGGACTACGTGGAGGGCCGCTTCGGCTGACCGTCATCCGGCCGAGGCCGACCGCTCCCAGGCCGTCATCAGCCCGTCCAGCCACGCGGGCGGCAGTTCGGCGGCGTCCCACTCGGCCCGCAGCGGCGCCGGTTCCCCGAGCAGGCGCTCCAGGACGGCGAGGCAGGTGGGGGAGTGGACCAGGGAGTAACGGCCGTGGATCGCGATGGCGCTGCCGGGGCCGTACTCCTCGAACAGGCGCTCAAGGCGTGCGCGGTGGAGCGTGGTGAACTCCGTGAGCCGCCCGGGGTAGCCGGCCCGCTGCCGGGAGGTGAGGGTGGCGAGGACGGCCTTGAGGACCTGGTCGGTGGCCTCGGGGTCGAGGTCGGACACGTCGGTGAACGACAGGTACAGCGGCAGCACCGCGACCTTGACCCGCTCCAGTTCCATCCGGCCGACCCGTGGCCGGTCGTCGGCGGTGCGGTCCGGCACCCCGGCGGCGACGGCCTGCCGCAGGGCCTGTTCGGCGATCCCGCCGAGACCGTCGGCGGCGGCCCGGGCGCCGTCGAGCCAGCCGGAGCCGTAGCGCTCGTCCGCTCCGCGCGGGGCCGCGTGCGCGAGACCGTCGACCTCCTGGTGGGCGAGGGCGAGCGCGCCGGCCTCCACCAGACCGATCAGTTCCTCCGCGTCGCCGGAGTAGACCCCGGCCCGGGCCAGCAGCTGGACGAGGGTGGTGCGGGCGTTGAGGACGCTGGCCGCGTCCAACTGCTGCCGTCCTCCGGGGTCGGCGTTCATGGGTCCTCCTCGTCGCATGGGGCAGCGTCGTGAGCGTACGCGGAACGATCAGACTTCCGGTGTACGCCCCCGGTCACGGGTCCGACCGTGGGTTGACGTCCGCGCCCGGCCGCCGCCGTAGCGTCGTCCCCATGCTCACACCCACCCGGGCGGCCGCGACCGCCCTCCTCGCCTGCGCCCTCGCCTTACCCGCGACGGTGCTGCCCGCCCACGCCACGACGCCCGGCACCACGGGCGCGTCCTCCGTCGGCACGCCGCGGCCGGTCCCCGGGCCCGCCGCCGTCCCGGCGCCCGCCCCGCTCGAACTGCCCGCGCCCACCGGCGCGGAGCGGGTCGGCAGCACCGTCCTGCACCTCGTCGACCGCTCCCGCACGGACCCGTGGGTGCCCACGGCCGACGGCCGGGAGCTCATGGTGACCCTGCACTACCCGGCGGCCCGCCGCTCGCACGGCGCCCCCGCCCCGTACGCGACCGAGGCGGAGGCCCGGCTGCTCCTGGCCGGGTTCGAGGTCGGGGACCCGGCGGCGGCGCGGGCGCTGGCCGGCATGGACACGCACAGCGAGACCGGGGTACGGCCCGCGCCGGGCCGACATCCGCTGGTGCTGCTCTCGCCCGGCTTCGGCGTGCCGCGCTTCACCCTCACCAGCCTCGCCGTCGACCTCGCCTCGCGCGGCTACGTCGTGGCCTCCGTCGACCACGCCTACGAGACCTCCGGCACCGAGGTGCCCGACGGACGCGTCCTCACCTGCGTGGCCTGCAAGGCCCTCGACGAGGACGGGGTGCACGGCAGCGTCGTCACCGCCGCGCGCGCGGCGGACATGCGCTTCCTCCTCGACCGGCTGACCGGCCCGCGCCCCGTGTGGAAGCACGCGGCGGCGATCGACCGGAGCAGGATCGGCATGGCCGGCCACTCCATCGGCGGGGCCGGTGCCGCCACGGCGATGCTCCTGGACCGGCGGATCGACGCGGGCGTCAACATGGACGGCTCGTTCTGGGACACCCTGCCCGCGAAGGGGCTCGGCGGGCGCCCGTTCCTGATGCTCGGCACCGACGACGACATGCACCGGCCGGGCGGCCGCGACGCCACCTGGGACGCCACCTGGCCGATGCTCGGCGGCTGGAAGCGCTGGCTGACGGTGGCCGGCACCGACCACTTCAGCTTCTCCGACGGCCCGGTGCTCCAGAGCCACTTCGGGCTGCCCGCGGGAGACATCCCGGCCGACCGGGCGCTCGCCGTCACCCGCGCGTACGTCGGGGCCTTCTTCGACCGGAACCTGCGGGGGGTGCCGCAGCCGCTCCTGGCGGGACCGAGCCCGCTGCACCCCGAGGTGAGGTTCCAGCGGCCGTGACCGCGTGAGCGCGCGGACCGGTGATCCCGTGCGCCGCCGGGCGCGCGGGCGGGCCCGGTGGCGGACCCCCGTGCCGCCCCCGGACCCTCGCGCCCGCCCGCTTCAGCCGGCGAGCGCGGCACCGTCCGGGACGACGACCCCGTAGAGGTCCCCGATGGTCGCGAGCGCGCCGCGGTGGAGCTGCTCGGCCGTCACCTCGCCGCCGACGGTGTCCAGCGGGCGGGTGGCGCAGGCGTCGGCCACCACGGTGGGGCGGTCGCCGCGCAGGAAGGCGGCGGCGGTCGTGAAGGCGACGCACATGTGGGTCATGAACCCGGCGACGACGAGGTCCTTGGTGCCGGCGGCGTCGAGGTGCTCGGCCAGGTCGGTGCCGACGAAGGCGTCCGGCACGGTCTTCACGACGACGGCCTCGCCCTCGACGGGGGCCACCCGGGGGTGGATCTGCCCGATCTCGGCGCGGATGTCGTACGGGGTGCCCTCGCCGCCGTCGTTGACGACGTGGACGACCGTCGCGCCGGCCGCCCGGGCCCGGGCCAGCAGTCCGGCGGCGGAGTCGAGGGCGGCCTCCCAGCCGTCCAGCTCCATCACGCCGTGCGTGTAGGTGTTCTGGTAGTCGATCAGGAGCAGCGTGGCGCCGGCGAGCGAGGCGGGGGCCGGGTCGAAGCCGTTGAGGTCACGCAGGGTGGTGGCAGACATGGGTGTGCTCTTTCGGGAGGACGTGCGGGTGGGAACGGCGTCCGGGCGAAGGCCCGGCGCCGTGTCTCCCACGCTACGAACCCGCTCCGATGGCGGCAATGTCATGCGACACGCAGATCCGGACATCGGCTTGAGCGTGCATTGTTAGCTACTTAGCCAAGATGCTAAAAAGATCGTCGTGACCGAACCACCGAGCGCGTCCCCGCGCGGCCCGGACGAGGACGCGGGCGTGTTCCGCGCCCTCGCCGACCCGACCCGGCGTCAGATCCTCGAAGACCTCCGCGCCGGCGGCGAGCTCGCCGCCGGCGAGATCGCGAGCCGCTTCGCCATCAGCGCCCCCTCCATCTCCCGTCACCTCGGCGTCCTCAAGGGCGCCGGGCTCGTCGCCGAGCGGCGGGACGGCAACCGGATCCTCTACTCCCTGGTGGAGGACCGGCTGGCCGCGAGCGTGGGGCGCTTCCTCAGCGCCGTGTGCCCGGAACAGATCGTGCTGCGCCACACCAAGTGGCGGGCCGGCACGGGCGGCGACGCCCGCGAACAGGAGAACAACGCATGAGACCCCCGCGCCTCGCCTCCGTCATCGAACGGCGCCTCCTCGTCAACTACCGCGTCGACCCGGAAGCCGTCGTCCCGCTGCTCCCGGCCCCGTTGCGCCCGCAGCTCGTGCGCGGCCACGCCGTCGCGGGGATCTGCCTGCTGCGGCTCGGCTCGGTGCGGCCCGCCTGGGCGCCCGCCGTCCTCGGGCTGCGCAGCGAGAACGCGGCCCACCGGGTCGCCGTGGAGTGGGACGGCCCGGACGGCGTCGAGACCGGCGTCTACATCCCGCGCCGTGACACCGGCTCGCTGGTCAACCGCTGGGCCGGCGGCCGGGTGTTCCCGGGCGAGCACGGGCACGCCGACTTCGAGGTGCGGGAGACCGCCGACACCCTGCGCGTGGCCTACGCGACGCGCGACGGGTCGACCGGCGTCGACGTCACCGTCGAGGTCACCGAACGGCTGGAGGGCAGCGAGCTGTTCGCCGGTCTCGACGAGGCGTCCGCCTTCTTCCGTACCGGCAGCAAGGGCTGGTCGGCGACCCGCTCCGGCTGCTCGCTGGACGGCATGGAGCTCCACACGGACGCCTGGCGCGTCGAACCGGGCCGCGTCACCGCGGCCCGGTCCAGCTACTTCGACGACCCCGCCCGGTTCCCGGCGGGCAGCGCGACCCTGGACTCCGTCCTGGTCATGCGCGACGTCCCGGTGCGCTGGCGGGCGCTCCCCGACCTGCCGGTGGGGCCGCCCGCCGCCCGGACTCTAGGACGCGCGGCCTGACGGCCCGTCGCCGACCGGGTCGAGCAGTTCCTCCCGCGGGGGCGTCCCGGGGGAGGGCGCGGCGACGGCCGCGGCGTCCGGCCCGCGGCGGGAGAGCCGGCCCAGGCGGGTGGCCAGGGGCTCGGTGTAGCGGGCGGTGAGCGGGCCCAGGACGACGAGGATGAGGACGTACGCGGTGGCGAGCGGACCGAGGTCGGGCTCGATGCCCGCCGAGACGGCCAGCCCCGCGATGACGATGGAGAACTCCCCGCGCGCCACCAGCGTGCCGCCGGCCCGCCACCGCCCCTTGGTGGATATCCCGGCCCGGCGGGCCGCCCAGTAGCCCGTCGCGATCTTCGTCGCGGCGGTGACCAGCGCCAGCGCCAGCGCCGGGAGCAGGACCGGCGGGATGCTCGCCGGGTCGGTGTGCAGCCCGAAGAAGACGAAGAACACCGCGGCGAACAGGTCCCGCAGCGGGCTCAGCAGGTGGTGGGCGCCCTCGGCGACCTCGCCCGACAGCGCGATGCCGACCAGGAACGCGCCGACGGCGGCGGACACCTGGAGCTGCTGGGCCACCCCCGCGACCAGCAGGGTGAGGCCGAGCACCACGAGGAGCAGCTTCTCCGGGTCGTCGCTGGAGACGAAGCGGGAGATCAGGCGCCCGTAGCGGAGCGCGAGGAAGAGCACGAGCCCGGCGACGCCCAGCGCCACGGCCAGGGTGACGCTGCCGGCGGCCAGCCCGACCCCGGCGAGGAGCGCCGTGACGATCGGCAGGTAGACGGCCATCGCCAGGTCCTCCAGGACCAGGATGCTCAGGACCACCGGGGTCTCCCGGTTGCCGAGCCGGCCGAGGTCGCCGAGGACCTTGGCGATGACGCCGGAGGACGAGATCCAAGTGACGCCGGCCAGCACGACGGCGGCCACCGGGCCCCAGCCGAGCAGCAGGGCCGCCACCGCGCCGGGCAGGGCGTTGAAGGCGGCGTCCACGAGACCGGCCGGGTACTGCGTCTTGAGGTTGGTGACCAGATCGGTCGCCGTGTACTCCAGGCCCAGCATCAACAGCAGCAGGATGACGCCGATCTCGGCGCCGATGGCCACGAACTCCTCGCTCGCGCCGAGCGGCAGCAGCCCGCCCTCACCGAAGGCGAGACCGGCCAGGAGATAGAGCGGGATGGGGGAGAACTTCAGGCGTCCGGCCAGTCGGCCCAGCAGGCCGAGACCGAGGATGATCGCACCGAACTCGATGAGGAAGACGGCGGACGAGTGCATGGATCACTCCCTTCCGAGTATCAGGGCGGCGGCGTCGACGCCTTCGCGGGTGCCGATGACGATGAGGGTGTCGCCCCCGGCGAGCCGGAAGTCGGGGCCGGGGGAGGGCACGGCGTCCGCCCGGCGCAGCACCGCGACGATCGAGACGCCGGTCTCGGTGCGCGTGCGGGTCTCGCCGAGGTGGCGGCCGCTCCAATGGGAGGCGGCGGACAGTTCGATCCGCTCGGCCACCAGGCCCAGGTCCGTGGTGGAGAGCAGGCTGGGGCTGTGGTGGGACGGCATCAGCGCGTCGATCAGCGCCTCCGACTCTCCGGCGGTCAGCCGTACCGACAAGGAGCATTCGTCGGGGTCGTCGCTCCGGTACGCGTTGAGCACCCGGCTCCCGTCCCGGCCCGCGACCACCGAAAGGCGCCGGTCCTCGCGCGTCGTGAGGTCGTAGCGGACCCCGATTCCGGGCAGGGGCGTACGACTCATGCGTGCAGCGGGCACGACAGCTCTCCTCGGCGGATGGGCAGGGCGAAGGGAGACACCCCGCGTCGGCGGGCGTCTTGATAATTACTTTACCCAGGCAACAAAAGGGGGGATTCGCCGGGATAGCGGGAGATCACGCCGGGAACAGGACGAACCGGCGGGCCGCGCCGCGCTAGCGCGGATCCGTGAGCAGTTCCGCGAACCGGTCCGCGAGCGCCGTCAGACGGTCGAGCTCCGGCCCGCCGCGCGCCCTCCGCAGGCCGTGCCGGCGCGCCCAGAACGCCGTCTGCACCACCTGCAACTGCGCCCAGCGCCGCACCCGTTCACGGTCGAGCCCGGCGGCCTCCGCGTACCCGGCCAGCACCCGGAAGGCGGCGGCGCGCGGGTCGTCCGCGCCCGCGAGGCGCGGGGCGTACGTCTTCAGGAAGGTGCCCCCGTCGTAGGCGGGATCCCCCGCGTACCCCTTGGGGTCGACCGCGAGCCACGGTTCGCGCTCCGCCCTCAGGACGTTCCCCGCGTGCAGGTCGCCGTGGACGAGGGTGTCCGGCTGGACCCGGGCCAGCTCCCGTACGGTGGCCAGCGCGGCGTCCACGGCCCGGCGCGGCATCGTGTGCGCCAGCTCGCCGGCGTCCCGCCGCAGCTCCTCCTCCCAGGCGTCGGCCCGCGCGCTCAGCCGGGGCAGGTCCGGCGGCGCGGGCACGGCGAGCCGGCGCCCGAGCCCGCCCGCGACCCGGGCCGGCTCGTCGCCGTCCGCGAGCCCGGCCAGGGTCGAGGTCCCGGCCCGCTCCAGGAGCAGGGCGAACCGCTCGTCGTCCCGCGCGTACAGCCGGACCGCGCCCCGGCCGGCCCACACGGCGAAGGCGTCCGGCTCGTGCACGTTGCCCGGGTGCGGGAAGGACACCTTGAGCACGGCCGGCTCCCCGGAGGGGCGCCGTACCGGCACGATCACGCCGACGCCCCCGTGCAGCACCGCGCCGTCCGGGACGCAGTCCCAGCGCGCGAGCAACTCGGCGACCAGCAGCGGCAGTCGGTCCGTCCACGCCGCGCCCGGCCCGCCCTCGCGGGCGACGGTGCCGCGGACGAACTCCTCGGGAACCACGATCATTCCGGCACCCTACGCGCGAGAACGCCGGGACGGCCCTTGCACCCCTACCGGCACCATGATCGGATGTGTCTTCTTTCGGACGATCATGACACTTGGGGGCAGTGAATGGCCGGAGACAACGGGCACATGGACAGACGTTCCGTCATGCGCGGGGTGGCGACGATGGGCGTCGGCGCCGCCGCCGGAGCCGTGACGATGGGCGGCACTCCGGCGTACGCCGCCGGCGCGGGCGACGACCCGTACAGCGTCGACGTCATCGGCAAGGGCGCCGACCCGACCGGCGCCACGCCCAGCGACACCGCCTTCCGCGCGGCCGCCGCCGAGGTGCTCGCCTCGTTCCAGCCCGGCGCGATCTCGGGGGCCATCCCCAAGAAGGTCCTGGTGATCCCGCCCGGCACCTATCTGCTGACCCAGCCCGACTCGCTGCTGCCCGGCATCGACGGCAAGGGCAACGGCGGCATCGTCGACGGCCTGTCGATCACCGGCTACGGCAAGCGGCTCTCCCGGATCGTGTACGCGCCCACCACCGACGACACCACCCTGTGGACCAACTACCGGCGCTACAAGAACATCCGGATCTCCGGACTCACCTTCACCAGCAACAACCCCACGTCCAGCTTCTGCTACGCCTACTCCACCGACGGCGGCTACGGCGTACAGGACACCTGGTACACGGACGTGGAGTGGCGGGGCAGCTGGAAGCGCGGCATCGGGCTCGACGGACCCGTCGACTCGCCCGACCACGCCCTGCCCGAGTCCGACCTCAACAGCGAGATGGGCTGGGACCACTGCCAGATCGGCGGCACCTACTCCGAGGCCTTCCTGGTCATGGGGATGAAGCCGACCGCCACCCAGCAGGACCAGTTCCTGAACTTCTGGTTCCGCGAGTGCAAGGTCGAGTTCAAGTCCGGGGTGTTCGTGAAGAACAACCGCGGCGGCTCGATGAACTTCATCGGCGGCTCCTACATCCTCACCGACACCGCCGCCGCCGGCACCTTCTTCCAGCTCGGCTCCGAGGCCACCACCCGCGCCGACTCCGTCGCGCGCCTGTACGTCCAGGGCATCCGCTTCGAGTTGCACAACGCCGGCCAGAAGGTCATCGACTCCCGCTGGCACAAGGGCACCATCACCTTCGTGTCCTGCGACGACACGGCCGTCAGCCACCAGTCCTGGACCGACGGGGCGGTGGCGCACACCTACGCCTTCAACGCCATCGGGAACAGCGGCCCCATGGTCCGCTACACCGACTGCGCCCTGATGGGCTCCCACCAGGTGACGACCGGGAGCACGCCGACCACCGCCGGCAAGGTGCTCTACGACGGCTGCCGCTTCATCGACATGACCAAGGCGGTCGGCACGGACGACACCAGCTTCCTGCGCTGGACCGGAACGGCGGCCCCCCGCCACGAGATCCGCGACTGCCTCGCCGGGGCGACCTACGCGGCCGACGTGAAGTACCCCGCCTGACCCGTGGGGGCCGCGGCCGGGCGCCGCGGCCCCCACGTCGTACGCTGCCGTGCGTACCGATGTCGGGCGGAGGGAAGATTCAGCTCATGGGGTGTCAGAAGCGGGCGTACATACTCGGATCGGCGGTGGCGGCGCTGCTCGCCGTCTCGGGCTGCGCGGGCCAGCAGGGCGGCACCGCGCCGGGCGACGCCAAGGGGAGACCCACCGCGCCCGCCCCGCGCACCCCGTCCGGCGACGGCAAGGGCCCGGCCGAGGGCACCCTCCCCGGCCTCCCGACCGCCGCCCAGGCCCGCACCCAGCTCGCCCGCCTCAAGGTCGCGGCCCAGGGCTCGATGACCGGCTACAGCCGCGACCGCTTCCCGCACTGGGCCGAACAGGGCGACAGCTGCAACACCCGCGAGACCGTCCTCGAACGCGACGGCCGCGACGTGCGCCGCGACGCCGAGTGCCGTGCCGTCTCCGGCACCTGGACCAGCGTCTACGACGGCAAGACCTTCACCAAGGCCGCCGGCCTGGACATCGACCACACCGTCCCGCTGGCCAACGCCTGGCGCTCCGGCGCGAACACCTGGACCCAGGAGAAGCGCAGGGCCTTCGCCAACGACCTCACCCGCCCTCAGCTCCTCGCCGTCTCCGCGGTCTCCAACCGTTCCAAGGGCGACCAGGGCCCGGAGGACTGGCAGCCGCCGTCCCGGACGTACTGGTGCGCCTACGCCCGCTCCTGGACCACGGTGAAGTCCCACTACGGCCTCACGGTGACGAAGACCGAGAAGACCACCCTCGGGTCCATGCTGGACACCTGCCGGGACTGACCCCGCGCACCGGCGGGCGGCCCGCGCCGCCCGCCGCCCGGCCGGGCCCTACCGCCCGCCCAGTTCCTTCGCCATCAGCAGCTCCCGCGTCCGCCCGTCGGCGAGCAGGCCGCCCGGGCGGGCGGACGGCGTGAAGCCGTGGCGGGCGTACAGGGCGATCGCCGGGTCGTTGCCCGGAAGCACGCCCAGGCGGAGGGTGCGCGCGCCCGAACGGCGGGCCCAGGTCTCCACCGCCGTGATCAGACGGCCGGCCACGCCCCGGCCGCGCGCCTCCGGGGCCACCCACACCGAGCGCAGCTCGTACCCGCCGTCCGGGGCCCGCAGGCCCGCCGCCGTTCCCACCGGGCGCCCGTCGAGGAGCGCGGCGACGCTGTGGCAGCCGGGATCCGAGAGGCGTGCGCGCCAACGCGTCTCGCCGCCGTTCGGCCAGTCGGCCAGGGTCGCCTTGAAGGACCCGGGCGAGTCGGTCAGGGCGGCCAGACGGGCGGCGCGCCACAGGGGCCAGTCGGCGGGCGTGAGTTCGCGTAGCAGCACCATGCCGCCCAGTCTGCCGCGTCCGCCCTCGCACCCCACCATTCCCCTCCCCTCCACACCCACCTTCCGTGCGGGAAACGCGGCGGAATTGTGGGGTCGGACCTCCCATGTGCCCTCCGTACGGATCGCGTTGACTTGCGCATGTCGCTCGGCGCCGAACGGCAACGGAAGACCCACAGCGTGCGCGTCCCGCGCACTCGACACGGAGGAGACGACATGAGCGTCCTCAAGCTCCAGAACCTGCAGCCGCGCACCACCGCCAGCAAGGCCGTCTCCGTGAGCCTCACCAGCTCCGGCTCGGACTGCTGCAAGAACGACCCGCAGTAATCACCCGAACGAACGCCACGGTCCGGGTGGGGACGCCCCACGCCCCCACCCGGACCGTGGCGCACCCGCCCCGCCGCTGCCGTCGGCGGCGGCGGCACCTCACGGAGGAGACGACATGAGCGTCCTCAAGCTCCAGAACCTGCGGCCCCGCACCATCGAGGGCAAGGGCATCGCGGTGAGCGTCACCAGCTCCTACTCGGACTGCTGCAACAAGGACCCTCAGTAATCACCTGTACGGCCGGCACGGTCGGGGCGGCGGCGACCCGCGCCCCCACCCGGACCGTGGCGCACACGCCCTGCCGCTGCCGTCGGCGGCACCTCGACGACCACAGAGGCTGACATGCGCGACCAACGATGGGTCCACCGGTTCCTCTTCGCCTGGAACGACACCCTGTTCTTCGATCCGCTCGACGTCTACTACAAGCCGAGGAAGGACCACTTCCTGGCCGACCTCGACGAGCGGACGCGGGCGCGCTTCGTCCGCAGTGGCATCTGGTGGAGCCATCGGCACAACCCCGACCTCCCGAAACAGGGATGGAAGATCCACGTGTCCTCCAACCACCGTCAGGTGAGGGAGGTAGCGGCCACGGTGATCGGCCATCTGGTCTCCCGGGAGATCGACTTCAAGATCGCGCTCGACCTGAACGTCTTCGAGATGCTCAACTCCAAGGCGATGTCCAGGGGGAGCGGGGGCAAGCTGCTCACCGTCTACCCGCGCGACGAGGACGAGTTCAGGACGTGCCTCGCCGACCTGGCCCGCCTGCTGGAGGGCGCCGAAGGCGCGTACGTGCTGTCGGATCTGCGATATCGCGACAGCAAGGCGCTGTACTTCCGGTACGGCCAGCTCCTCTCCACCCACACCGTCGACGTCCTGGGCCGCAGGATCCCGCACATCCTGGGACCCGACGGGAAACCCGAGACGGACGGCCGGCGGCCCGGGGACACCCACCCCTGGTGGGTGCCGTGGCCGTTCGCCGACTGGAAGCCCGCCGAGGAGGCCGAGGGGGAGGGCCTTCTCGGCGGCCGCTTCCGGGTGACCGGCGCCCTCCAGTTCTCCAACAGCGGAGGCGTGTACACCGCCGAGGACACCCTGGACGGCGACCGCCAGGTCGTCCTCAAGGAGGCCCGGCCGCACACCAACCTCAACCCGCGCCTCGACTACGACGCCGTCGACGTCCTCGGCCGCGAGTGGATGTTCCTCAACCGGCTGGCCGACGTCGAGGCGTACCCGGACCCGATCGCCCGCTTCCGGCACTGGGAACACCACTACATCGCCGAGGAGTTCATCGACCGCACCGACATCCGCTCGGTACTCCTCGAACACAACCCGCTGGCCCGCCCCGGCTTCGCGCCGGAACGCTCGCGGGAGTTCCTGCGGATCTTCATCACCGTCTTCCGCGGCCTCGCCCGCGCGATCGACGCGGCCCACCGGCACGGGGTCGTCCTGGGCGACTTCACCCCGGCCAACCTGCTCATCGACCCCGAGACGTACGACGTGACCATCGTCGACCTGGAGGCCTGCCGCCTCGTCGACGCCTCCGGCGCCACCGGCGAGACCGGCGAGGCGGGCCTCAACCGGCCCGTCGAGCTCTACACCCCCGGCTTCAGCCTCTCCCGCGGCGGCTTCAAGCCCGCCGGCATCGAGGGCGACCTCTACTCCCTAGCCTCCACCATGGCGTACTTCGTCTTCCCCATCGCCGCCATGTCCTACCTGCGCGAGGACGTCCTCGACACCTACCGGGTCTTCTTCGACGGCCTGGGCTGGCCCGAGCGGGTCCACCGGCTCGTCACCGACCTCGCCGCCACCCGGATCGGCCTCGCCGACGTCGTCGCCCTCCTCGACGCGCAGGAGGCCGAACTGCTCGCCCAGGTCAGCACCGAGCGGCCGCGCCCCGCGATCGAGCCGACCGGACTGCGGGCCACCGAGGCCGGCGTCGCCGCCTTCGTCGAGGCCGCCGCCGACACCGACCGCGCCACGCTCTTCCCCGTCGACCCGTTCGCGCACGTCACCAACCCGCTCAGCCTCGGCTTCGGCGCGAGCGGCGTGCTCTGGTCGCTGAACGCCTCCGGCGTCCCGGTACGGCCCGAATGGCACGACTGGCTGCGCCAGCAGCTCACCCGGATCGACCTCGACGCCTACCCGGACGGCCTGATGAGCGGCCTCGCCGGCATCGCCTGGGCCGCCGAGTCGCTCGGCATGCGCCGCCAGGCCAGGGAGCTCCTCGGCCACGCCAACCGGCGCGCCCTGGAGACCGCCGACCACACCTTCTACTACGGCCTGTCCGGCATCGGCATGACCAACCTGCGCTTCTACCTGCGCGGCGGCGACCCCCGCGACCTCGCCGCGGCGAAGGACTGCGCCCGGGTGCTCCTCGACACCGTCCACCGGGACGGCACGCACGCCTACTGGCTCAACGACTTCTCGGAGGAGGGCCCGCTGACCGGGCTCGGCTTCGGCCAGGCCGGCGTGGCCCTGTTCCTCCTGCGCATGCACCAGGTCACCGGCGAGGAGCACTACCGCGACCTCGGCCGGGACGCGCTCGCCTGGGAGATGGCCCACGCCACCCCCCTGGAGGACAGCGGCCTGATCATGTTCGAGCACGAAGGGACCATGGAGCCGTACATCGAGGTGGGCTCCGCGGGCGTGGCGCAGGTGCTGCTGCGCTACGGCGACCTCGCATCGGCGCGGACCGTGCTGCGCGCCCTCGACGTCGGCCACTCCGTGCTCCCCGGCTACTCCTTCGGCATGAGCGGCATCGCCGACGCCCTCCTGGACGCCGCCGAGATCACCGGAGACGCCTCCTACCGGGAGACCGCCCTGCGCCAGCTCGACTTCCTCCGCAAGGTGTTCCTCTTCGAGCCCGCCGCCCACTTCGAGGTCCCGCGCCGGGCCGGCGTCACCCCGCTCGGCGTCCCCGGCGAGGGCCTGCTGCGCTGCTCCACCGACTACCTCACCGGCTCCGCCGGCGTGCTGCGGGTGCTGCACCGCGCCAACCACGGCGGCATGGCCGACTTCCTCCTCGACGAGCTCGACGGGACGGAACGGTGAAACAGATCTGGCGCACCCTGCGCGGCCACCAGCGCCCCTTCACCGGCATCCTCGTCGCCGAGGCCCTGTTCGGCGGGACCGAGGCCCTGCTGCACCCCCTGCTCCTGAAGGCGCTCTTCGACCAGGCGATCCTCACCGCCGACTTCCGCAGGTTCCTCTTCCTCGGCGGCTGCTACCTGGTCCTCGGCCTCACCCTGAACCTCTCCGGCTACGGGATCGGGCTCTGGCGCAAGCGCTTCGAGAACGCCTTCGTCCTCGGCCTGGAGACGGAACTCCTCGGCCGGACCCTCGGCCTCGACGGCCGGCAGATCGCGCGGCAGGGCAACGCCTCCTACGTCAGCCGCATCCACAACGACGTCCGCGAGGGCGTGCTGCCGGCCGTCGACGTCTGCATCCGCATCGCCCGCCAGGCCTGCGCCTCGGTCGTCTTCCTCGGCGTGCTGCTCTACCTCTCCTGGCAGGCCAGCCTCATCCTGCTGGTGATCATCCCGCCGCTGGTCCTGGTCAGCAACGACCTCGCCCGGCGCATCGAGAAGAACACCGACCCCGAGCGCGAGGCCGAGGCCCGGTACGTCAACACCCTCACCCGTACCCTCGAAGCCTTCCACGCCCTGCGCGGACTGCGCTCGCTGCTGCCCGGGGCCCGCGCCGCCAACCAGGACGCGCTGAACGGCTTCCTCGGCATCACCTACGCCAACTACCGCCTCGCGCAACGCCAGCGGACCCTCAGCGACCTGGTGATGAACCTGTCGGACACGGCCTCGATGGTCATCGGAGCCTTCTTCGTCTTCAGCGGCCGGATGTCCTTCGGCAGCTTCCTCGCCTTCGTGAACTCGCTGTGGCGGGCCGTCACCGGCATCTTCGACCTGGTCAACATGATCCCGCAGACCCGCCGCAACACCGCGGTCCTCAAGCGGATCGAGGCCCTGCGCGCGTCCGGCAGCGCCCCCTACCACGACGAGGGCAACCTGGTCCTGGTCCGAGGCGCCCGCGTCCGCTACGGGAAGACGGACGATGACGACGAGACGGACACGGCCACGGCGACGGGGGCGGACGCCGAGTCCGGCGCGGTGGACCTCGGCAAGCGGGCCGAGGCCGACAAGACCGTCGCCATCCCCGACTTCGGGCTCCGGTCCGGTGAGCGGGTCCTGCTCCGCGGCCCCAACGGCTGCGGCAAGACCACCCTCCTGCACATCGTCGCCGGCACCCTCGCCCCCGACAGCGGCACCGTCACCCTGCCGCCCCGGGTCGCGAGCCTGACCTCACCGGTCCAGCTGCCGCCGCTGCCGGTCCGCGAACTCGTCACCGACCCGCGGCTGCGCACCACCATGGGCCTGGACGACCTCGCCGACCAGTTCCCCTCGGAGCTGTCCTCCGGGCAGCGCCAGCGGCTCGGGGTCGCCGCCCTGCTCGGCGAGGACGCCGACGTGTACCTCGCCGACGAGCCCTTCGCGAACCTCGACGACGCGGGCCGCGCGCTGGTCCTGCGGATGCTGCGGGAACGCACCGAGGGACGGGCCCTGCTCGTCGTGCACCACGGCGACGAGGACCTCGACAGCGCCTTCGACCGGGTGGTGAACCTGGCCGTGGCCGCGGTCCCGGGAAGCGTCGGGACCGCGGCCTGAGGGGGCCGTCACACGGCCGGACCGGCCACCAGCTCGCGCGCGGCCGAGGCGAAGGCCGCCCGGGTCGGGTGGCCGGTCTTCTGCAGCAGGCTGGACACGTGCTTCTCCACCGTGCGGGGCGAGATGTGCAGCCGCCCGGCGATGTCCCGGTTGCCGAACCGCTCCGCGAGCAGCCGCGCCACCTCGAACTCCCGCACCGTGATCCCGCACCGGCGCAGACCGGGCGGCACCCGGTCGGCCCCCGAACGCCGCTGCCGGACCGAGGCGCCCATGCCGCGCAGCAGGGACCGGCAGGCGCCCGCGGGCGCGGGCAGGCCCGCGCCGTGGAAGAACTCCTCGGCCTCGCGCAGCCACTCCACCGGGGCGCCCCAGCCGTCCTCGTACGCCGAGCGGGCCACCAGCCGCAGGCACAGGTGGCGGGCCACCGGGTACGGCGCCGCCGCGTCGAGCGCCGCCGCCGCGGCCGCCGTCGCCTCGCCGGTCCGGCCCTCCCGGCCGAGCAGCACCGCGTGCGCCAGGCCGACGAAGGGACGGTTCCAGCGGGCCCCGGCCGCGCTCGCCGCCACGACGCCCGCGTGGTGCCGGCGGCCCATCCGGCCCGCGAGCACCCCGAGCAGCAGGACGACGCCGTGCCGGCCGAACTCGCCGGTCGCCGGATTCTCCGCGTCGTACGCGAGGGCCTGCGCGAAGTCCCGCTCGACGCCCTCGTGGTCCTCCTCCAGGAGGGAGCAGAACCCCCGGGCGAGCCCGTACGCCACCGGCCGCACCCCCGGCGCGGCGTCCATCAGCGGGGCGAGACGTCTCAGCGCCTCGGCCAGCTCGGGCCGCCGACCCTGGTGTGCCCAGCACACCGCGTCGACCAGCCGCCACCGGGCCAGCGCCCGGCCCAGACCCAGCCGGGTCGCCTCCGCGATCCCCTCGGCGACCAGCTCCCCCGCGGCGGCGAAGGCGCCGCGCCGCACCCGGTCGAGCGCCAGCTCCAGACCGGCCTCGTGCGCCGTCGGCAGCAGCCCCGCCCGCAGGGCCTCGGTCCGGGCCCGCTCCACCGGGGCGGTACGCCCGTCGCGGCGGGCCTCGACGCGGGCCAGGCCGAGCTCGGCCGACAGCCGGACGCCCGGCAGGCGGTGCGCCTCGGCGAGCGACCGGGCCTCCTCCAGCCGGGCCACCGCGGCCGGCTCGTCCTGTTCCCGGACCAGCCGGGCCAGCGCCAGCAGGGCCCGGCCGGCCACCTCGGGCAGTCCGGCGCGGTGCGCCGCGTCGACGGCCCGGCGGGCGGACTCCTCGGCGGTGCGCAGGCGTTCGGGGGCGAGCCGGGCCGGTTCCACCAGCGCCGCCGCGAGCTCCACCCGGGCGACGGCCTCGGCGTCGTCCCGGCCGGCCAGGAGGCGCCGGGCGAGGTCGAGCTGCCGCAGGCCCTCCGCGGGCCGCCCGGCCTGCACCCGGATCTCGGCGAGCCGGGCGTGCAGGCCCGCCCGCAGGGCCGGGGGCACGGTCGGGCCCGGCTCCCAGGGGCGCTCGGCGCCGTCGTCGGGGGGCCCGGAGGCCGGGGCGGCGGGCAGCCGGTCGAGCCGCCCGGAGCTGCCGACGGCGTCCAGGAGGCGGGCGAGGACCGCCGCGTGGGGTTCCGGCGCGGTGTCCGGGTCGGACAGACGGTGGGCGCGGGCCAGCAGGTCGAGGGTGCGGTCGGGGGCGCCTTCGGCGGTCGCCCGGCGGGCCGCCTCGGTGTAGCAGCGGACGGCCTCGGCGGCGTCGCCCGCCCGTTCGTGGAGTTCCGCGGCGCGGGCGCACCAGCTGCCGGGCAGCCGCGGGTGCAGGGCGGTGAGGGCGGCGGCGGCCCGGCGGGCGAGCGCGGGGTGTTCGACGGGGCCGAGGGCGTCCCGTAACGCCTCGGCGGCCAGCGGGTAGCGGAAGGCGTACCAGTCCGTGCCGGGGCCGTCCGGCACCACGAGGGAGGCGGCGGTCGCGGCCCGGAGCAGCGCGGTCAGCTCGGCCTCGTCGCACTCCGCGGCGTGCCGCAGCACCGGCAGCGGGAAGCGGGGCCCGAGGAGGGCCGCCAGGCTGAGGAACTCCTCGCCGCGCGGGCCGAGCCGGGCGGCCCGCAGCCGCAGGTTCTGCGCCACCCCGGCGAGGCCGTGCACCAGTTCCTTGACGACGAAGGGGAGGCCCGCGCCGCCGGTCGCCGCGCGCTCCACGAGGGCGGGGCTGACCTGCTCGGGGGCGATGCCCAGTTCGGAGGCGACGAGCCGGCGGACCGCGGAGCGTCCGAGGGGCGCCAGGTCGACCACCGTGGCGACGCCGTCCTGGCGGGCGCGGGCGGCGAGGGCGACGGCCCCGCAGGGCCCGCGTTCGGCGGTGAGCAGCAGGACGGCCGGGAGGTGTCCGAGGTTGTCGAGGAGGTACTCGACGACGGCGAGGGTGCCGGGGTCGGCCTCGTGCAGGTCGTCGAGGACGAGCAGGCAGCCCCGGCCCCGGCCGGCGGCGGCGATCAGCCGCAGCACCTCCTCGGCGACCATCAGGGGCGCCACGGCGGCGTCCTCGGGGCCGTGCGGGTCGGCGAGCAGCCGGGGCAGCGGGCCGTAGCCGCCCGGTCCCTCCGGGCCGGGTGAGGATTCGGCGCGGGAGAGCGCGAGCAGCGCCTCGACCAGCGGCCGGTACGGGACGGCCGGGCCGACCGAGCCCGCGCGGCCCCGGGCGGTGGCCATCCCCGCGTCCCGGGCGGCCGCGATCGCCTCGGCGGCGAGCCGGGTCTTGCCGGTGCCGGGCTCGCCGGTGACGATCACCGTCCCGCCCCGGCCGGACCGCGCGTCCGCGAGGGCGTCCGCGATCCGCCCCGTCTCGGTTCCCCGGCCCACGAGTTGTCCCCCGGGACGGGGGACATGGTCCTGGGCCGGGCTGCTACACGCGTAGGGAGTCGTCATCTGCCTCTCCAAGTGGGGTGGGGAAGAGGGAGGTCGGAGCCGCGACGATGACCGCGTGCGCCGGGCATGACGATAGGAAGGGGGCGCTGCCCCCTGCAGCCGTCCGTTTGGGGGGCTTGCGGGGGCTCCGTACGTGGTCAGACCCCCTCGATGCGGTCCTCGCGGACCCGTACGGCGAGG
This sequence comes from Streptomyces sp. NPDC093111, assembly GCF_040683955.1. Classification (NCBI taxonomy): domain Bacteria; kingdom Bacillati; phylum Actinomycetota; class Actinomycetes; order Kitasatosporales; family Streptomycetaceae; genus Streptomyces; species Streptomyces sp. NPDC093111. The sequence goes on from NZ_JBFBNW010000022.1 coordinate 34,144, forward strand.
TCGATCTTCGTGTACGCCGGACGGCCCGCCTGCTGGTACTTGGCCTTGACCCGGTCCAGGTAGTCCTTGGCGGTGTGCACGGTGATCCCGGCCCGGCGCGCGGCCGACTTGAGGGTCATCCCGGAGGCGTAATCGAGCAGAATCTGACGTTCTCTGGGGGAGAGCCGGGGTCTTTCGGGGCTGGTGTCGTACGCGCAGGCGAAGGCCAGCTCGGGGGAGTGGGCGCCGTGCCCGGCCACCACGTCCCGGATCGCGGCGACGAGCGTCGGCAGGTCGTTGTCCTTGGTGAGGTAGCCGTCGGCGCCCGCCCGTACCGCCTCGATGACCCGGGGGCGGTCCGGGACGGTGCTGATGACCAGCACCCGGCTGCCGGAGCGCAGCACCCGGCGGATGTTGTCGGCGGGCGCGGAGCCGTCCCGGAGCAGCAGGTCCAGGAGGACGAGGTCGGGCGGGCCGGGCAGGGCGGCGAGCAGTTCCCCGACGGTCGCCGCCACGCCCACCACCCGCAGCTCGGGCACCCGGCCAAGCCAGGAGCGCATGCCGTCGAGCAGCATCCGGTCGTCGTCGACCACGCCGACGGTGATCACGCGGGCCATCTCAGCTCCACCCGCACTCCCTCGCCGGGCGCCGTGTCGACGGTGGCGAGGCCGCCGACCTCCGCCATCCGCTCGCGCACCGAGCGGCGCAGTCCGAGGCCGGGCACCGCGCGGTCCGGGTCGAAGCCGGGGCCCCGGTCGACGACGGTGACGACGGCTCCGCCGGGCCCGCCGTCCCCGTCGGGGTCCCCGGCGTAGCCGGTCGCGGTGAGGTAGGCGTGGCCGGTGCCGGCGTGCCGGCGCACGTTGTTGAGCGCCTCGCGGGTGGCGTCGGCGAACGCGGCGGCGACCTCGGGCGGCACCGGGGGCAGTTCGTGGTACTGGGCGGTGACCCGCAGCCGCAGGCTCTCGGCGGAGCTGACGGCCTCTTCGAGGGCGGCGCCCATCTCGGGGTGCGGTTCCTCGTCGGCGGTCTGCTGGATCAGCCGGCGCAGGTACGCGGCCTCCTTCGCGCACCGCTCCCGCACCGCGGGGGCGTTGGCGTCGATGCCGCCGGCCGCGAGGGTGGTGAGGGTGGCGAGAACGGTGTCGTGCAGGGCCCGGTGGTGCTGGAGGCGCTCCGCGTACCGCGCCTTCTGGGTCTCGGCGGCGAGCGCGCGGGCGTTGGCCGCGTCGAGCATGCGTCCCTGCCGGCGCAGGTACCACCAGAAGACCCAGGTCATCACGGCGGAGGAGAGTAGCGAGTTGACGTGCCCGCCGAGGACGGCGCGGCTGGCGCCCACCAGGTGGTAGCCGATCAGGTGGGTGACGACGAGCAGGGCGAGCGCCGCGAGGGCCTGGAGCCGGGGGAGGGCGACGGACACGACGCCGCTGGCCGACCCGCCGAGCAGCATGGCCCAGCCGAGGGCGGGGGTCTCCCGCACGCCGCCCCACGCGTACAGCGCGAAGGGCAGGAGGCATCCGGTGACCAGCACGTCCGCCCAGACGTGGCGGAGGTCGAACCAGCCGCGGGTGAGCGCCGCCCCGAACAGCAGGAGGCTCAGCCCGAGGGCGGCGGCGAGCCCCAGGTACTGCACGGGGTGGCCCTGCCGGTGCTGGGAGACCGCGAGGACGCCGACCGTGAGATGGCTCGCCCGGTAGAGGAGCGTGGCCAGAATGAGAAAGGACTGCGCGCGTTGGAGTCCGGATCCCGCCACGGCCGACTGCCGTAACGCCCGTAATCGCTCCATCGCCAAGGATCCCACCTGCAAGACCACGCCCTCCCCGCCCGCGAACCGTCGTCTTCGCCCCGCATTCTGCCTGAGTGGGATCCGGCCGACAGGGCGTCTGCCAGCCGTTTTGTGGACGGTGTGAAGGCGGTGTGCGGGTGCTGTGCGAGGGCCCCGGAGCACGGCACTACTCATTGGTAACAGGGGTTCTCCCAGGGCTTGTTGGGTGTGGTGTGGCCATGGTTACCTCGGGTAAGCCCCACTGTCCCCCCCCTCCGCCCGGAAGAAGGAACCCCATGTCCACCCTTCGCCCACCCCGTTCCCGCCACGCCCGTGGCCGTTTCGGTACGGCCCTCGCCGCGGCGCTCGCCCTCCTCGCGGCCGTCGGCGGCACCGGCGCCGCGGCACCGCCGGAGCAGCGGAGCGCGGAGGCGCTGCGCGAGGTCATGTTCGTCGGGAACAACTGGGACGGCACCGCCGATGTCATCGCCTCCCGTGGCGACTTCGCGCGGGTCGGCCGGGTGAACGTGATCCCGGACCGCGAGGAGCGGCTGCGCGAGATCCACCTCAATCCGGTTAAGCTGGCCTACTTCCTCGGGGTGCGCAGCGGCCCGGGCGAGGGGCACGACCAGTTCGTCGACGACATGTACGCCACCCCCGACGGCTCCGCCATGGTGGTCTCGCGGCCCAGCTTCGCCGACGTCGTCTCCCTCGACCTGCGCACCGGGAAGATCAACTGGCGCTTCCCGGTGGCCGGTTACCGCTCCGACCACATGGCCGTCTCGCCCGACGGCACCCGGGTCGCGGTCTCCGCCTCCACCGCCAACACCGTGCACGTCCTCGACATCGCCACCGGCCGCCAGGTCGGCTCCTTCACCACCGGCGACAAGCCCCACGAGAACGTCTTCACCTCGGACGGCCTGCTGTGGAACATGTCCATCGGCGAGGTCACCACCGCCCTCGACGCCCCCTGGCTCGACTGGACCAAGGGCGACCGCAAGATCACCGTCGTCGACGCGGCCACGTTCAGGACCGTACGCGTCATCGACATGCGCGAGCGCCTGGACGCCTTCGGACGCGGGGACCTCTCCGACGCCGTACGGCCGCTCGTCTTCACCCCCGACGAGAAGAAGCTGTACTTCCAGGTCTCCTTCTACAACGGCTTCCTGGAGTACGACCTCGCCACCGACCGCATCACCCGCGCCAAGGTGCTGCCGACCAACCCGGCCACCGACCCGGACCGCACCACCTGGGTCAACGACTCGCGCCACCACGGTCTTTCGATCAGCCCCGACGGCAGCAAGCTGTGCGTGGCCGGGACGATGGACGACTACGCGACCGTCGTGGACCGGGCCACCCTCCAGGAGGGCCCCCTCGTCGAGGCCAGCAAGCCGTACTGGGCGACCGTGAGCGGCGACGGCAGGTCCTGCGTGATCTCCGAGAGCGGCGCCGACCGGGTCACCGCCATCGACTTCGCCACCGGGCGGCGGGTGGCCACCGTGGCCGTCGGCGACCACCCCCAGCGGGTCCGGCTCGCCCGCGTCCCCGCCGACTGGACCGGCCCCGCCGCCCGCTGAGGCCCGCGGGACGCGGACGACGGGAAGGGCCCGCCGGATCTGATCCGGCGGGCCCTTCCGTTGCCGCACGCTCCCGGTCTAGGACCGGCTGACCGCCAGCTCGTAGAGCGAGTAGCCCCACTGGGTGCCCCGGGTGACCCCGTGGACCCGCACGTACCGCGCCGGCTGCGAGTCGAACTCCGCCGTGTCGTAGCCGCCGTCACCGGCGTCCGTGGACCACGCGCTCTTCCAGTTCGTGCCGTCCTCGGACAGCTCGATCCGGTAGCCGCGGGCGTAGGCGGTCTCCCAGTCGAGGGTGACCCGGCCGACCCGGCGCACCTCGCCCAGGTCCACCTGGAGCCACTGGTCGTCCGACCACTCGCTGGCCCAGCGGGTGCCGGTGTCACCGTCGACGGAGAGACCGGGCGAGTGGTCCACGAACGGGTTCCACCACTGGGTGGTGGAGGCCGAGGCCGGCCGGCCCGCCGCCAGGTTGACGCCGAGCTCGTGCTTCTCGGTCGCCTTCCAGGTGGTCAGGTACGTCTCGGCGCCGTGCGACAGCTCGTCGACCACGCCGGGGCCGCCCGGGGTGAGCCGGATCTGCTCGACCCAGTCCGGCACCAGACCGTTGTGCGCGGCGCCGTCGGTGTTGAGGTCCCAGGTGCGCTCCCCGGTGACCTGCCGGTCGATGACCGAACCGCCGTCGAAGCTGCGGAAGGGGTACTTCACCGCGTTCGGGGCGTCCGCGCCGACCGGGCCCGGCCAGCCGCCGACGCCGTTCATGTCGGTGCCGTAGCCGAGGCCGACGCCGTACTTCTTGCGCAGCGCCGCCTTCTGCGCGGCCTCGCCGATGAAGCCCTGGGCGTTGTGCATGTACTCGGCGACGAAACCGCCGAGGCGGTAGACCCGCTCGGTCCAGTCCAGGTCCATCCAGCTGTGGCTGGAGATGACGCCCGGGTACTCCTCGGCCTCCAGCATGTCCAGCGCGCGACCGGCCGCCTTGACGCTCATGTGGTCGAGCTCCAGCATCATGCCGCGCTGCATCATGCCCTTCAGGGCGTACTCACCGAGCCTGGTCAGACCGCGGGTGTTGCACTTGGCGTCCGAGGCGTACGAGGGGACGCTCACCCCGGCCGGCAGCTTCTCGGCCATCGCGGGGGGTGCCACCAGGCCGATCGGGTTGTCCTGCTGCGGACCCGCGCACTGCTCGGTGGTCCAGAAGGTGCCGGTGGACAGGAACTGGCCGATGTTCACCGCCACGCCCGTGGTGCCGCTGTCGAAGCGCACCCCGCACAGGGCGTTGTCGAACTTGTGGCAGAGGAACATGCTGCGCACGCCGAGCCCGTAGAGCTCTTCGAGCCCCTTGTCGATGTCCGCCTTGCCGCACTGGGCGACGTCGAGGATCTGCTTGCAGCCGAAGGGCTCCGAGGTCTCCACGCCGAGCACGACCGCCAGCTTGCCCTGCTCGATCACCGAGCGGGCCTGCGCGGAGTCCAGCACGATGCGGAACCAGCCCTTGCCGGGGCCGCCGTACATCTTGTCGATGTAGGCCTGCATCTCGTAGGTCTTGCGGGCCTCCAGACGGATCGCGTCCATCTCGTCGCAGCCGCGGTCACGGGGCAGCAGCGAGCAGATCAGCCCGTTGGTGACCAGGTCGTTGACGAGCACCCGCTGGCCGCCGCGCCAGGCCCGCTCGACCCACGCGTAGTAGTTCTGCTGGTGGCTCAGCGAGTTGTTGGCGGGCCAGTCCTTGAAGGTGGGCCAGCCGACCGGGTCGTGCTTGCCGTTGTCACCGCCGGTGAGGTGCTCGAACAGGGCGCCGGAGCCGTCCGGGTAGTGCTCTGGACAGTCCTTGAGCGCGTCGGCGACGCCCGCCTCGGAGAAGGTCTGGCCGCAGATCATGCGGCCGCCGAAGCCCTCGTTGGACATCAGGTGGTTGTGCGCGTCGATGAAGCCGCGCACCTTGCCCTGGGCGTCGGTGCCCTTGAAGGGCGTGCCCGTGACGTTGATCTGGGAGTCGGGGGCGGGCCGCGCGGTGGGTTCCCACCACGAACCGGCGTCGGCCGCGGGGACCGGCCCCGCACCGAAGACGACGGTGGCCAGGGCTATGAAGAGCGAGACGAGGGCGAACCGCCCGCCCCTCCTACGCGTTGTTGGTCGATTCATGGTCAGCGATGCCTTCGGTCATGGGGGTGGTGCCGGGCTGGAGCGCCGCCGGGTGTTTCTTGCGGTAACAGCGACTGGGCCCGAGGATCGCGAGGATCGCCGAGTGAGTCAAGAGTCCGGGTCAAATGACCTGTTGATGATCCGTCAGCCCCCGATCAGGGTCACCAGCTGGTCCGCCGTCGCGTCGAGCAGCGCCGCGGCGGTCCGCACGTCGCCCAGCACCAGGTACTGCAACGTCAGCCCGTCGATCATCGCCGCGAGCAGGTGCGCGAGCAGGCCCATCGGGACCCGCGGCTCGACCTCGCAGACCGCGCAGACCTGTTCGAGCAACGTGGTCCCCGAGGCCACGTACTGCTCGTACTGGGCCCGCGCCAGATGCTCGAACCCCTCCTCGCGCAGGGCGTGCTGGGTGAGCTCGTACGTGAGCATGTGCTCGGCCGGGTGGGCCGTCACATGGTCCCAGTACGTGCCGAGCGCGCCCCGGACCGTCTCGTGCAGGGTCGCCCTCGGCTCGACCTTCGCCATCACATGGGCGACGTAGGTGTCGGTGATCGACTCGATCGCCGCCTCCAGGAGGGCCTGCTTGGACTCGAAGCAGTAGTGGAAGACGCTCAGCGAGACGCCCGCCTCGGCGCAGATCGACCGGGTCGTCGTCCGGGCGACGCCGTCTCTGGCCATCGCCCGTACCGCCGCCTCGACCAGCTGCCGGCGCCGTTCCGCCGACGGCATCCGCGCCATGGTTCCTCCTCGTATCGGCTCCACCGGGGCCGACAGGGTAACCGCAGCGCCCGGGATCCCAGGCGCGCCACCAGGGGGCGCGGGAGGCGGTGACTCGAAGAGGAACAGGCCGCTCCGGGCGTCGGACGACCGGGGCTCCATCCACACTTTCGTGAACCGAGGGGAACTCACAGGTGCACAGGGGTTGTCAGTGCAATTTCACATTACTATGTTACAGCTCACACGGTGACGGTACTCCGTCAAGTCCTGCGTGAGCCAGGGACTTTCCAGCCGTGTGCCCCCACGTTTCCGTACCGACTTGGAGTCCCCAGGTGAACCAGCACAAAGCCGTGCGTTCCACCCTCCTTGCCACCGCAGTCGCGGTGACCCTCGTCGCCTCCGCCGGCCAGGCGGTCGGCCAGGTGGCCCCCGAGCGCACTTCGGCCGCGCCCGCCGCGCAGGCCGTGCCCGCCGCGTTCGCCGCCGGACCGGCCACCGGCACCAACCCCTTCGACGAGGTCGACCACCTCGCCGACGCGAAGCCGGGCAAGGCCGCCCCGGCCCCCGCCCCGGGCGGCGGCCCCGAGGCCCGTGTCCCGGGCGCCGCGAAGAGCACCGCGAAGGCGGCGAAGCAGTCGGCCGCCGCCCGCGGCGCCGAGGCCCCCACCCTCGCGTCCGGCGTCCCCTGCACCCTCGACGGCATCACCGGTCTCTCCCCGGAGCGGTTCGCGGACTTCCTCGCTGACAAGGCCGTCACGGCCGACGTCTGCCTGCGCGGCCTGATCTGGAGGTGGGACTCCCGGCTGGCCCCCGTCATGTCCGACGCGCACGTCCAGGCGGTCTCCCGCCGCATCTCGGCGCTCTCCGCCACGCACGACGGCACCAACTCCTCGAACCTGGAGGAGATGTTCACGTACCTCCACGCGGTCGTATACCACGACTTCGCGCGCTCCGAGATCGATGTGACCGACGCCCCCACCGTCGACGCCATGCGCCGCGCGATAGCCGACTTCGGCAACGCCGCCCGCAGCTTCGACGCCACCCCCACCAACGCCCGCACCCTGCGCGAGGCCCTCTACGCGGGCAGCGGCCCCGGCCTGCGCCAGCACCAGATCGGCCTGATCAGCCGGGTCCTGGCCACCATGGACCCCTCGCACACCGCGACCAACAAGGACGCCGACTGGGCGGGCGCCACCCTCGCCGGCCTCTCCACCAACTACCTGGGCATCTACCCGGGCAACCAGGACGCCGCCTTCCACGCCGCCGCGAAGGCGGACCCCGCCTACCGCGCCGCCTTCAGGGCCTTCGCCGGCTACAGCCACCTCAAGGGCACGACCAACGCCTGGGTGGTCCGCGACGCGCTCAGCGAGTACGGCCGCTTCGGCCAGATCGACGGTCTGAAGGACGCCATCGGCGCCGACCTCGGCACCGTGTTCGGCACCGTCACGTCCACCTTCGGCCTCAGCGTGCAGTGGGGGTCGGTCGTCTCCTGGATGAACTTCTACAACGTCTGCGCGCCGTACGGTGTCTGCAAGTCCGACATCGAGAAGAAGCTCTTCCCCAACACGTACACGTACGACAACGGCGGCATCAAGGTCCGCACCGCCCTGGACCGGGCCACCGTCGACCAGCTGTACTACGCGAGCAAGCAGGTCAAGTCGCAGTTCCACCGCGTGCTCGGCACCGACCAGCCGCTCGCGGGCGACACCAACAGCTCCCTCAACATCGTGCTCTATGCCTCGCGCTTCGACTACGAGGTCTACCACCCGGTCCTGACCGGCTACGGCACCGCCAACGGCGGTGTCTACATCGAGAACGGCGCCACCTTCTACACCTACCAGCGCCGCGTCCCGCAGGACTCCAGCCTCACCCTGGAAGAGCTCTTCCGGCACGAGTACACCCACTACCTCAACGGCCGCTGGGCCGTCCCCGGCACCTTCGGCCAGGGCCCCTGGTACCAGAACGACCGCACCACCGCCATGGACGAGGGCACCGCGGAGTTCTTCGACGGCGCCACCCGCGACAACGGCATCGCCGTGCGCAAGTCCCTGGTGCAGGGCATCATCAACGACACCGCCGGCGGCGGCCCGCGGATGAGCGTCAACCAGCTCCTGCACGCCACGTACGACGGCGACGGCTTCCGCTTCTACAACTACGCGGGCACCTTCTTCGAGTTCCTGTGGACCGAGCGCCCGACCCTGCTGCGCGAGATGTACACCAGCCTGCGCGCCAACGACGTGGCCGGCTACGACTCCTGGCGCAACCGGATGGGCTCCGACCCGGGCCTCCAGGCCGCGTACGACCGCTTCCTGGACACCCAGATCGCCCAGGTCGACAAGCTGTACGTGCCGAACACCACCTTCACGCCCAACGGACAGCTGCGCGACACCACGGCCGCCGCGGTCCGCTCCGCGTTCTCCACGGCCACCTACAACAACCCCGACTGCGTGGAGAACGGCGACCCCGGCAAGAAGCGCTTCGTCTGTACGGGCCGGATCACCGCCAACCTGAAGGACGCCAACAACGCGGACCAGATCTTCAAGGACATGTCCGAGACGGTCGACTACTTCATCCTCGACCGCGCCGGCGCGGCCTCGAACAACCTGGCCGACATGAACTGCTCCTTCGGTCCGGTGGACATCTGGTCCTCCCGGGTCGCGGGCACCTCCAGCTTCAGCTGCGAGGGCCCGCTCCGCAGCTAAAGATCCATCGATCCGTGCCCAGGCCCTCAGGGGCCTGGGCACCGTCTAAAGAATGTGACATATTACTGTCGTGCCCAAGAGACACTCCCTGGATGCCGTGATCATCGGTGCCGGCGTCGTCGGAGCCGCCTGCGCCTTCTACGCGGCCCGCTCCGGCCTCTCCGTCGCCGTCGTCGACCGCGGCCCCGTCGCGGGCGGCACCACCGGTGCCGGGGAAGGAAACCTGCTCGTCTCCGACAAGGAGGCGGGTCCCGAGCTCGACCTCGCGCTGCTGTCCACAAGACTCTGGCGTGAGCTGGCCGGCGAACTGCCGGATACCGAGTACGAGCCCAAGGGCGGTCTCGTCGTGGCGCCCGACGAGGCCACCCTGAAGGCCCTCCGCGCCTACGCGGAGGGCCAGCGGGCCGCCGGCGTCGAGAACACCGAGGTGACCGCCGACCGGCTCCACGACCTCGAACCCCATCTGGCCCCCGGCCTGGCCGGCGCCTTCCACTACCCGCAGGACGCCCAGGTCCAGCCCGCCAAGGCGGCCGCCCGCCTCCTGGCGGCCTCGGGAGCCGAGGTGTACCTGGGCGAACAGGTGACGGAGATCCTCACCGACGCCACCGGAGCGGTCCGCGGCGTCCGCACCCCGCGCCGTGAACTCCTCGCCCCCGCCGTGGTGAACGCCGCGGGCACCTGGGGCGGCGAGATCGCCCGGCTCGCGGGCACGCACCTGCCCGTGCTGCCCCGCCGGGGCTTCGTCCTCGTCACCGAGCCGCTGCCCCGCGTGGTCCGCCACAAGGTCTACGCGGCCGACTACGTGGCCGACGTGGCGAGCGACTCCGCCTCCCTCCAGTCCTCCGCGGTCGTCGAGGGCACCCCCTCGGGCCCGGTCCTGATCGGCGCCACCCGGGAACGCGTGGGCTTCGACCGCTCGCTGTCCACGGAGGCCCTGCGCCGCCTGGCGGCCCAGGCCCAGGGGCTCTTCCCGATCCTGGCGGAGGTGGACGTCCAGCGGGTCTACCACGGCTTCCGCCCCTACCTCCCCGACCACCTGCCCGCCGTCGGCGCCGACCCCAGGGTCCCGGGCCTGCACCACGCGTGCGGCCACGAGGGCGCGGGCATCGGTCTGGCCCCCGGAACGGGCGCGATCGTCGCGGCCCGGCTCGCCGGCACGGAGCCGCCCATGGACCCGGCCCCGTTCCGCCCGGACCGGGACTTCGGCGAGGAGACAGAGGCATGAGGCGACCCACCCACGGAGCACCCCGATGACCACCCCGCGCGACCTGGTGGGCGGCACGCCCGCCGCCACGCACACCGTCACCTTCGACGGACGCGAACTCCCCGTACAGTCCGGCCAGTCCATCGCCGCGGTCCTCTGGGCCGCGGGCATCCTGGCCTGGCGCACCACCCGCGAGAACGGGGCGCCGCGAGGCGCCTTCTGCGGGATCGGCCAGTGCTTCGACTGCCTGGTCACCCTCAACGGGCGCCCCAACCAGCGCGCCTGCCTGGTCCCGGCGAACCCGGGCGACACGATCACCACCCAGGAAGGAACCGGACGTGCCGAACTCGGCTGCTGATCTCGCGATCGTCGGCGCGGGCCCCGCGGGACTCGCCGCCGCCGTGACCGCCGCCGACCTGGGCCTGTCCGTGGTCCTCCTGGACGCGGGCCGACGCCCCGGCGGCCAGTACTACCGCAGCCCCGCCCCCGAGCTGGGCGCCGAGCGCCCGCAGGCCCTGCACCACGACTGGGACGCCTTCGCCTCCCGCGAGGAGCGCCTGCGCGCGGCCGGCCGGATCGACCACCACCCGGAGTCCCACGTCTGGGCGGTCCTGCCGAACGGCGAGGGCTGGACCCTGCACGCCCGCCGGAGCGACGAGACGCCCACCACCGTCCACGCCCGCGCCGTGCTGCTCGCCACCGGCGCGTACGAGCGCCAGCTCCCCTTCCCCGGCTGGACCCTGCCCGGCGTGGTCGGAGCCGGCGGGGCCCAGGCGATGCTGAAGGGCGGCCTGGTGCTGCCCGGCCGGCGGGTCGTCGTGGCGGGCAGCGGCCCGCTGCTCCTCGCGGTCGCGGCCACCCTCGCCGCGGCCGGCGCCCGGGTCCCCGTGGTCGTGGAGGCCGCCGCGTACAGCGGGTACGCCCGCAGCACCGGCACGCTGCTGCGCAACCCGGCGAAGCTCATCGAGGGCGCCCGCTACGGCGCCGCCCTGGCCCGGCACCACGTGCGCCCGCTCACCCGGCACGCCGTGATCGAGGCGCACGGCACGGACCGGGTCGAGGCCGTGACGGTCGCCCGGCTGGACCGCGACTGGCGCCCCGTCCCGGGCACCGGCCGCCGGATCCCGTGCGACGCGCTGGCGGTCGGCCACGGCCTGGTCCCCGAACTGTCCCTGGCCACCAGTCTGGGCTGCGCCACCAGGACGGCGACCGACGGCACCATCGCGCTGGCCCTCTCCGCGGACCAGCGCACCTCGGTCCCCGGCATCTGGGCGGCGGGCGAGACGGGCGGCATCGGCGGTGCCCAACTGGCCCTGACCGAAGGCGAGCTGGCCGCCCACGCGATCGCGGTGAGCCTCGGCCGGGCACCGCGGAGCGAGGCCGCGGCGCGCGCCCGCCGCACCCGGAACCGGCTGCGCGCCTTCGCGGACGCGATGGGCGCCGCGCACCGCCCCGGCGAGGGCTGGACGTCCTGGCTCCGGGAGGACACGGACGTGTGCCGCTGCGAGGAGGTGGGCGCGGGCCACATCCGGGAGGCGGTCGACGAGCTGGGCGCCCGTGACCCCCGTACGGTCAAGCTGCTGACCCGGGCCGGCATGGGCTGGTGCCAGGGCCGGATGTGCGGCCCGGCCGTGGCGGCGCTCTGCGGCGCGGGCGCGACCCCGGACCGCCGGCCGCTCGCCTGCCCGGTCCCGCTCCGGCATCTGGCCGAACTCCCCGCGGACGACGCCTGATCTCGTGCGGCGGCCCTCTTGTGGCCACCCCACACCACTCAGTAAAATGTCACACACTACAAAGGAGACCTTCCATGTCTGACAGCACCACCACCACCGGCACCTGGACCCCCGCCCGCCCCTGGCGCGGCATCATGGTCGCCACCACCCTGCCCCTGCGCGAGGACCGCTCCGTCGACTACGACGCCTACGCGGACCACGTCCGCTGGCTCATCGACAACGGCTGTGACGGCGTGGTCCCCAACGGCTCGCTGGGCGAGTACCAGACGCTGACCGACGAGGAGCGGGCCCGCGTCGTCCGCACCGCCGTCGAGGCCGCCGGCGACGGCGCCAGGGTGATGCCGGGCGTCGCCGCCTACGGCAGCGCCGAGTCCCGCCGCTGGGCCGAGCAGGCCGCCGAGGCCGGCGCCGGATCCGTCCTGCTGCTGCCCCCGAACGCCTTCCGCGCCGACGAGGAGGCCGTCCGCGGCCACTACGCGGACGTGGCGAAGGCCGGACTGCCGATCGTCGCCTACAACAACCCGATCGACACCAAGGTCGACCTGACCCCGCGCCTGCTCGCCCGGCTGCACGCCGACGGGAACATCGTCGCCGTCAAGGAGTTCAGCGGGGACGTGCGCCGCGCGTACGAGATCGCCGAACTGGCCCCCGAGCTCGACCTGCTGATCGGCGCGGACGACGTGCTCCTGGAGCTGGCCCTGGCCGGCGCCGTCGGCTGGATCGCCGGCTACCCGAACGCGTTCCCGGCCTCCTGCTCCGGGCTCTACCACGCCGCCGTCGCGGGCGACCTCACCACCGCGCTGCCGCTCTACAAGTCCCTGCACTCGCTGCTCCGCTGGGACTCCAAGACCGAGTTCGTCCAGGCCATCAAGCTGTCGATGGACCTGGCCGGCCGCCCCGGCGGCGTCACCCGTCCGCCGCGCCACCCGCTCACGGGTGAGACGCTGGCGTCCGTCCGCTCCGCCACGGAGAAGGCCCTGGCCGACGGCCACCACTGACAGCCCGCCGTACCGACGCCCACCAGCGACCGAGGGGAACCATGCGCACCAGTCACGTCTACCACGCGGTCAACTCGCATACCGAGGGCATGCCGACCCGCGTGATCACCGGGGGAGTGGGGGTGATCCCCGGCGCCACCATGGCGGAGAAGCGCGTCCACTTCATCGAGAACCTGGACCACCTGCGCACGCTGCTGATGTTCGAGCCGCGCGGGCACTCCGCGATGAGCGGCGCCATCCTCCAGCCGCCCACACGCCCCGACGCGGACTACGGAGTCCTGTTCATCGAGGTCTCCGGCCTGCTGCCGATGTGCGGCCACGGCACCATCGGTGTCGCCACCGTGCTGGTCGAGACCGGCATGGTCCCGGTCAGCGAGCCGGTGACCACCGTCCGGCTCGACACCCCGGCGGGACTGGTCAGCGTGGACGTGAAGGTCGAGGACGGAGCCGCCCGCTCCGTCACCCTCACCAACGTCCCCGCCTTCAGCGCCGGCCTCGACCTCAAGACCGAGGTCCCCGGCTACGGCACGGTCACCTACGACCTCGCGTACGGCGGCAACTTCTACGCCTTCGTGGAGCTCGACTCGATCGGCCTGCCCTTCGAGCGGGCCCGCAAGGACGACCTGCTCGCCTTCGGCCTGTCCCTCATGGACGCGATCAACGCCGGCCCGGACCGCCCGGTCCACCCGGAGGACCCGCGGCAGGGCGGCGTCAAGCACGTCTACCTGGCCGCCCCCGGCTCGGACGGACGCCGCTCCCGGCACGCCATGGCGATCCACCCCGGCTGGTTCGACCGCTCCCCGTGCGGCACCGGCACCAGCGCGCGGATGGCCCAGCTGCACGCCCGCGGACTGCTCGGCCCGGACCAGGACTTCGTCAACGAGTCCTTCATCGGCACCGAGTTCATCGGCCGGATCGTCGGCGAGACCACGGTCGGCGGACTCCCCGCCATCGTGCCCACCGTCACCGGCCGGGCCTGGATCACCGGCACCGGCCAGTACTTCCTCGACCCGACCGACCCCTTCCCGGCGGGATTCCTGCTGTGAGCTCCACGGAGGTGCGGACCACCGACTACCACACGGCCGGCGAACCCTTCCGGATCGTCGACCTCGCCGCGGCGGGCCTGCCGCCGCTGCCCGGCGACACCGTCGCCGAACGCCGGGCCACCCTCCTCGGGCCCGGCGGCGACGGCACGGCACCCCGGCCCGGCCCGCTGGACGGCCTGCGCCGGCTGCTCGTCCAGGAACCGCGCGGCCACGCCGGCATGTACGGCGGCTTCGTGGTGCCCCCGGACGACGACGGGGCGCACCTCGGCGTCCTGTTCTGGCACAAGGACGGCTACTCGACCGCCTGCGGCCACGGCACGATGGCGCTCGGCGCCTGGGCCGTGGACTCCGGTCTGGTCGCCGCCCCGGAGGACGGACGGGACGTCGAGGTGCGGATCGACGTCCCGTCAGGACGGGTCACCGCGACCGTCCACCGCGCGGGAGGACGCACCACCGGCGTCACCTTCCGCAACGTCCCGGCCCGGGTGACGGGCCGGGGCGTCCCGGTGGCCACGAGCCGCGGCACGGTCACGGCCGACCTCGCGCACGCCGGCGCCTGCTACGCCTCGGTCGCCGTCCGCGACCTCGGCCTGCGCGTCGACCGCGCCGACCTGACCGAGCTCGTGGCCGTCGGCCGGGAGGTCCGCGCGGCCCTCGCCGGCCACCCGGCCACCCGGCACCCGGAGGACCCCCTGCTGTCCGGGGTGTACGGCGTGATCCTGTACGAGGACCTCCCCGACACCCCGGCCGGCCCGCGCCAGCGGAACGTCACCGTCTTCGCCGACGGCCAGATCGACCGCTCGCCCTGCGGCTCCGGCACCTCCACCCGGATCGCGCTCCTCGCCGACGAGGGGCGCCTGAAGGAGGGCGACACGCTGACCCACGAATCCCTCGTGGACACCGTGTTCACCGGCCGGATCGCACCCGGCGGCGAGACGCCGGACGGCCTGGTCACCACGGTGACCGGCACCGCCCACCGGACGGGCGAGCACCTCTTCACGCTCGACCCGTACGACGCCCTGGGCTCGGGGTTCCCGCTGTGACGGGCGCCCCGCTCTGGATCGACGCCCCGACCGTGGCACGGCTCGTCTCCCCGGCCGGCGCCGTCGACGCGCTGGCCGGGGTGCTCGGCGAGGGCCTCGACCCGGAGTCCTGCCCGCAGCGGACCGCGCTGCCGGTGCCCGGCGGCGAACTGCTGCTGATGCCGGCCGCCTCGGGCGCCTGGGCCGGGGTGAAGGTCGCCGGCGTGGCACCCGGCAACGCGGCCCTGGGGCTGCCCCGCATCACCGGCAGCTACCTCCTCCTCGACGGGCCCACCCTCCGCCCGGTCGCCCTCCTCGACGGGGCCGCGCTCACCTCCCTGCGCACCCCGGCGGTCTCCGCTCTGGCGATCCGTCACCTCGCCCCGGCGGAGGGGCCGTTGCGCCTGGTGATCTTCGGCTCCGGCCCGCAGGCCTTCGCCCACCTCGACGCGGTGCTCGCGGTACGGGAGCTCGCCGAGACGGTGGTCGTCGCCCGCAACCAGGAGGGCGCCCGGCGGCTGGCCGATTACGCCGAGGAGCTCGGCGTGCCGAAGGCCAGGACCGGCACGCCCTGGGACGTGGCGGGGGCGGACCTCGTGGTGTGCTGCACCACGGCCCGCGAACCGCTCTTCGACGGGCGCCTGGTGCCTCCGGGCGCCACCGTCGTCGCCGTCGGCTCGCACGAGCCGGAGGCCCGCGAGGTCGACACCGCCCTGGTCCGCCGGGCCGAGGTGTACGTCGAGTCGCGGACGGCGGCGCTGCGCGAGGCCGGGGACCTGCTGATCCCGGAGGCCGAGGGCGCGATCGGCCCGGGGCACATCACCGGCACGCTCGCCGACCTGGCCGCCGGGCGCACCCCGGCGGATCCCGAGGTGCCGCGCCTCTTCAAGAGCGTGGGCATGGCCTGGGAGGATCTGGCGGTGGCGGTGGCGGTGTACCGGGCCGCCCTCGCGGAGGCTCCGGAAGCCCCGGAGGCGGACGGAGGGTCCGGCAGCGAAACGTGACATTGTACGCTGTCCTCCTGCGAAGTCTCGGAGGAAGAGCGTGGGCGACCTGAAGCAGCACAGTCTCATCAAGGCCCAGGAAAGGCTGCGCGACCAGGTGGGTCACGCGCTCAGGGCCGCTTTGATAGCGGGCGAACTACGGCCGGGAAGCATCTATTCGGCGCCCGGCCTGGCCGCCGAACTCGGCGTGTCGGCCACACCGGTGCGCGAGGCCATGCTCGACCTCGCCCGCGAGGGCCTGGTCGAGCCGGTCCGCAACAAGGGCTTCCGGATCACGGAGGTCAGCGAGCGCGAGCTCGACCAGTGCACCGAGCTGCGCATGCTGATCGAGGTCCCGACGATCGGCCGGGTCACCGAACTGGCCACGCCCGAGCAGCTGGAGGCGCTGCGGCCGCTCGCCCAGGAGATCGTCACCAACGCCCGTGAGCACAACCTCATCGGCTACCTGGAGGCGGACCGGCTCTTCCACCTCACGCTGCTCGGCCTGGCCGGCAACGACCGGCTCGTGGAGACCGTCGGGGACCTGCGCAAGCGCTCCCGCCTGTACGGGCTCACCGGCCTGGACGAGGCGGGCAAGCTGGTCTCCTCGGCCGAGGAGCACGTGGAGCTCCTCGACCTGATGATCGCGGGGGACGCGAAGGGCGCCGAGGCGTGCATGCACCGGCACCTGGGCCATGTGCGCTCGCTGTGGGCCGAGGCCCGCGACGAGCCGGTCGAGCGTCCCACCGGGCGGCTGGGCCCGGTCCGCAAGGGCTGAGCGGGCACCGGGGGGCGGCCGGGAGGCCGCCCCGACGGGCCGCCGGCCGTACGGCCGGTCAGCGCATGCTCTGGCCGTACACGTGGTCGACGGGCATGCGCATCAGCACCCGTCCGTCGGCCACCATCGCCGCCCGGTACTCGTCCCAGTCGGGATGCTCCCCGGCGGCCAGCCGGTAGTACTCCACCAGGGCCTCGACCTCCGGCCCGTGCGGGTCGGTGCCGGGCCCGGTGAGGGTCACCGTGCCCTCGGCGGTCGCCCAGGACCAGCCGTCGCCGCTGGTGACCTCCAGGGCCGCGCGCGGGTCGCGGCGCAGGTTCGCCGTCTTGGCGCGGCCTTCCGTCATCGACACGTACAGCGTCTCCGTCGCCGGGTCGTAGTAGGGCATGACGGGGGAGAGCTGCGGGCGGCCGTCGGCCTTGAGGGTGGCGAGGACACCGAGCCGGCTCTTCGCGAGCAGCTCGCGGGCGTCGAAACGTGAGGTCGTCATGCCCGTTCCAAGTCCCTCGCGGGGCCGCTTTGTTCCCGCCTGTCAGGCCTTCTTCACGACGCTGGACTTGAGCTGCATCGGGCCGAATCCGTCGACCTTGCAGTCGATGTCGTGCCCGTCGACCCCGTCCACGAGACGGATGTTGCGGACCTTGGTGCCGGCCTTGATGCCGCTCGGGCTGCCCTTGACCTTCAGGGTCCTGACCACGGTCACGGTGTCGCCGTCGGCGAGCACGTTGCCGACCGCGTCCTTCACCACCCGCTCCCCGGCGGAGGCGTCGCCGGCGGCCGGGTCGGCCGCGCCGGCCGTCCACTCGTGGCCGCACTCGGGGCACACCAGGAGCGCGCCCATCTCGTACGTGTAGGCACCGGAGCACTGGGGGCAGGGGGGAAGCGTCTCGTTCACCCGGTGATCGTATGTGGTGGGACCGTCAATTGCGAAAATCGGCAACTACCCCGCTTCCGCGCGTCGGGCCCAGGCACCGGCACCGGCCAGCGCCACGCCGGCGCTGGCCAGACCGAGTGCCGCGCCACCGGCCACGTCACCGGGGTAGTGGACGCCCGTGTGGACCCGCGAGTACCCCACCGTCCAGGCCAGCAGGGTCAGCGGGACGGCGGCCGGGGGGAAGACCGCGCCCACCGCCGTGGCGAACGCGACCGCCGACGCGGTGTGCCCGGACGGGAAGGACGCCGAGGTCGGCATCGGCACATGGCGGTCCACCGTCACCCGCGCCGCCTCCCGGTCCGGCCGCGGGCGCCGCACCAGCCGCTTGCCGAGCAGGTTCGCCGAGGCCGACGCCACCGCGATCGCGCCGACGCCGACGAGCGCCGCCGAGCGGGCCCGGCCCCCGGCGAGGGCGAGCGCGGCGGCCACCGCGAAGGAGATCTTGGAGTTGTCGGCCGCGTGGGAGAGCCGCCGAAGCCCCCGGTCCAGGGCCGGGGTGGGGGTCGCGGCCACCGCCGCGTACAGGGCGCCGTCCACCGCCCGCAGATCGGCGAGCACGGCCCGGGGGCCGGGGCCCGCGGCGGCGGCGAGGGTCTCGGCCAAGGGCTCGGCGGGCGCGGTCGCGGGGGCGGGCGACGGCTCCGCCGCCGCTCCGGCCGCCGGCTCGCGCGGCCGCTCGGGCCGCTCGGGCCGCGCGGAGCGGTCGTCGGGACGTCCGTCAGTGGGCTCGGGCATGGTGCTCTCCTCGGGGGCCGAAAGCCAGGACGACGATCCGGCTCCAGTTCAGCGGGGGGACGGGCGGCGCGGTCCCGGGACGGTCGCGCGGGACGAGGACGCGCAGGGCGCGCGGGCGCAGCGTGCACAGGACGGGGGTCGGCAGGGTCAGCGCCTCGCCGTCGACGGCCACCGGGACGGTGTCGTCCTCGGCGGTGACCTCGACCCGGTGGGCGGTCAGGACGTTCAGGCCGGTGGACTGCGTGCCGCGCACGGCGAGCTCGGCGGCCTGCGCCGCGCCCTCCACCCGGATGGCGATGACGCCCAGCTCACCGCGGTCCAGCCGGGGCCGCCGGCCGCCGCCGAGCGGGTCGGGCGAGACGTACGGATTGTTGGAGACGAGCAGCGCCTGCTGGCCGCGGAGCGAGGTGCCGTCGGCCTCCGCGTCGAGACGGCCGCCCTCGCCGCCGGCCAGCAGCTCGGGCATCGCGTTCAGCGCCGTACCCGCCTTCGCGTCCCGGTACTCGGGACGCTGCACGACATCCGCGTACACCCCGAAGGAGACCGTGTTCACGAAGGGGCGCCCCGCGACCTCGCCCAGGTCGACCCGCAGCTCCTCGCCGTCGGTCAGGGCGTCCAGGCAGCGGGACGGGTCGTTGCGGTCCAGGCCCAGGTCCATGGCGAAGTGGTTGCGGGTGCCCGCGCTGATCACCAGGAACGGGAGGTCGTGCTCGGCGGCGACCGAGGCGACCAGCGCCTGCGTGCCGTCGCCGCCCGCCACGCCGAGCAGGTCGGCGCCGTCGGCGACGGCCTGCCGGG
Organism: Streptomyces sp. NPDC093111; assembly: GCF_040683955.1. Classification (NCBI taxonomy): domain Bacteria; kingdom Bacillati; phylum Actinomycetota; class Actinomycetes; order Kitasatosporales; family Streptomycetaceae; genus Streptomyces; species Streptomyces sp. NPDC093111. The sequence continues at coordinate 53,260 of NZ_JBFBNW010000022.1, forward strand.
CGAGCGCCTCGACATCGGCCTGCCCGCCCGAACCGGACGGCTCCAGGAGCACCACCCGCGCACCGAGCCGCTCGGCCCGCTCGACCAGCCCGAAGCGCTCGACCTTGCCGCCGCCCGACTTCGGGTTCATCAGCAGCACGGGCCGCCGGGGACGCGCCGCGGGCGCCGCCGGGCGGTGCGGGCGCGGCCGGGGCAGCGCCGCGCGGGCGCAGAACAGGGCCACGCCCCACAGACCGAGCGAGAGCAGCGCGGTCGGCCACAGACCGCCCCGGACGTACAGGACGAGCAGCCCGACGGGCGCCCCGGCCGCGAGGAGCGCGCCGAGGAACCGCACCGGCCCGCGGTGGGCCAGGAACCACCAGGTGCCGGCCGCGCACAGGACGAGCCCCACCAGACCGCTGAACACGATCAGCAGACCGCCGGCCCCGAACGGGACGAACAGCGCGACGACGGCGGCCACCGCCGCGAGCAGCGCGCAGCGCGCGAACAGGCGCTCCCTTGACCGGGCCCGCGCCCCCGTATCGGATTCAGTCACCACTGCCTCCCCAAGTCTCGACCCCAGCCTCGTACCCCGCATGACCCCGCACCGTACCCACAGGCCCGTTCGGGTGACGCCTCGGCAGGCCAGCCCGGCGGGTCCGGCCGGATACCGATTGTGGTGGCGGCGGAGAGGCGAAAGGATCGCTGGAGTGCGCGAACAGATGCCTGCAGAGCCCCCCGAGGCCGCCAAGCTGTCCGACGGGGTCGTCACCCTGCTGCCCCCGCCCCCCGCCGAGCCGCGAGCCGGGGCGGGCGAGCCGTTCCGTTCCTTCGGGATCCGCGCCGGGCGGTGCGTGGGAAGCGTCGGACTGCGGTTCGCCGCCACCGGACTCGCCCACGGCGACGTCGACGTGACCTACCGGCTGCACCCCGAGGCCCGTGGCCGCGGCTTCGCCACCCGGGCCGTCCTGCTGGCGTGCGCCCACGCCCGCTGCGAGGGCGCCCGCCGCGCGGTGATCCAGACCCCCGCCGACGACCCGGCCGCGGCGGCCGTCGCCCGACGCGCCGGGTTCCTGCGGCGGGGACAGATCAGTCACCGGGACGGCACCGTCGTCGACTGGTACGTACGGGAACTCGACCGGGGCTGAGGACCGAGGCTCCGGCGGGCCGCCCGCTCACGCCAGGATGCCGCTGCCGTGCGGCGCGTACAGGTCGAGCAGCCTGACCCGGGTCACATGGAGGCGGTGGGCCAGGATCTGGCCGACCCAGTAGACCACCGAGGCGCCGAACTCCGCGTCCGTGCGGCACATCGACCGCACGGCCACGGCGTCGAACTCGTGGGCCCGCACCGGGGTCATCGCCTCCGCGCCCGACTGGCACAGATAGGGCGGGAACAGCCAGGACAGGCCGACCAGCTCGCCGTGGCGCAGCGTGTCGATCACGGGCGAGCCGCGTCCGGGGACCTTGGCGTCGAGGGTGACCGCACCCGTCTTGACGATCCAGAACCGGTCGGCGTGCTGCTGCTCCTCGAAGAGCCGGTGGCCGGACTCGAAGTGCACGTCCTCGGCGAAGGCCATGAGCCGTTCCCGGTGCTCGGGCGGCAGGCTGCTGATCTTGGGTGCGGCAGTTCTCATGGCGGACCTCCTCGGACCCGGCGACGGTGGTGCGTCCCGCCTCCAGTGTCCGTCGCCCGCGCGCGGTGCGCAGACGCCGCACGCGCGCCGTCACACGGACGCCGTACGCCGACGGACGCCGCACGCGGACGGGACGCTGTACGCGGACGGGACGCCGTACGCGGTCCGGTGCGGCACCGGGCGGGCGGCGGGCGCACCGCGCGCACGATCGGTGGCGGCCCGGTCACCCTCCGCCTAGCGTGGGACTCCCGGGGGGACCCCCACCTAGAACGGTGCCGCTCATGGCAGACAAGCCCTCGATCGTCCTGGTCCACGGATTCTGGGGCGGAGCCGCCCACTGGTCGCACGTCATCACCGACCTGCACCGGCGCGGCTTCGGCGACCTGCACGCCGTCGAGAACCCGCTGACCTCCCTCGCCGACGACGCCGAACGCACCCGCAAGATGATCCGTCAGGCGGCGGGACCCGTCGTGCTCGTCGGGCACTCCTACGGCGGCGCCGTCATCACCGAGGCCGGCGACCTGCCGAACGTCTCCGCCCTGGTCTACATCGCCGCCTTCGCCCCCGACGCGGGCGAGAGCCCCGGACAGATCAGCCAGGAGCACCCGCCGGCCGCGTTCGAGAACATCGTGCCCGACTCCGACGGCTACCTCTGGATCAAGCAGGACAAGTTCCGGGAGAGCTTCTGTCAGGACCTGAGCGCCGACGAGGCCCTCGTCATGGGCGTCACGCAGAAGGCCCCGCTCGGCTCGACCTTCGGCGACAACGTGACGGCCCCGGCCTGGCGCGCCAAGCCCTGCTGGTACCAGGTGTCGACCCAGGACCGGATGATCCACCCGGACAACGAGCGCCGGATGGCCGCGCGGATGAACCCGGTCAAGACCGTCGAGCTCGACGCGAGCCACGCCTCGCTGGCCTCCCAGCCCGGCGCGGTCGCCGACCTCATCGAGGTCGCGGCCCGCGAGACCACCGGCTGAGGGACACCCCCGCCGGACGTGGGGCCCGGGCCGCCCGGCGGCCCCGGCCCCACGCGCGTGCTACTCCCCGCCCGCCCCGGCGTACTCGACGCGGACGGTCCGCTCCAGGAGCGCGTGGAACTCCGCGGCCTCGGCCGGGCCGTCGTGCCGCGACAGCACGAACGCCGGATAGCCGGTGAAGTCCGGGTACGGGCGCACCACGTCGCCCGGGAAGAGCATCTGCACCACGTGGTCGACCCGCGGATCGGCCCGCACCTCGTCCAGGCCGTGGACCGCGGTGATCCGCCCGTGCCCGCCGCACGGCACGATGTAGTTGGCCGCCGCGCCGACCGGGGCCGCGAGCCCGCCCGCGGCGGGCGAGGACGGCGCGCCGCCGACCGCGATCCGCAGCGCCTCGGCCGCCAGATCGGTCCCGCTGACGTGCGAGGCCACGTAGTGCGAGGCGCCCGAACCACCGATCCGGGCGCCCATCTCCAGCAGGTACGGCGTGCGCCCGCCGCGCAGCCGCAGCTCGGTGTGGGTCGGCCCCGCGCCGATCCCGAGCGCCGCGTGGGCCGCCGTCACCTCGCGGACCACGGCCGCGCGGACGGCCTCCGGCAGGGTGTCGGGCGCCCGGTAGACGCTCTCCTCGAAGTACGGGCCGGCCGGCTCGCCCTTGTAGCCCACCGACAGGACCCGCACCTCACCCCCGTACGCCAGGGACTCGACGGCGAACTCCGGCCCGTCCAGGTACTCCTCGACGACCAGCGCCGCCGCCGGGCCGTCCAGCTTCTGCGCGCACACCCGGCGCACCTCGGCGACCACGTCGCGCAGCGCGGCGGGCGAGTCGGCACGGGTCACGCCGAGGCTGGAGTAGCCGTGCGCGGGCTTCACCACGACGGGGAAGCCGAGCCGCCCGGCCGCGGCCAGGCCGGGTTCCGGGTCCGGGCCCTCGATCCGGACGAAGCCGGGGACGTTCAGGCCCGCCGCGGCCAGCCGCTCGCGCATCAGGCGCTTGTCCTGCGCGCCGAGCGCGGTGTCGTGGCCGATGCCCGGGAGGCCGAGGAGCTCGGCCGCCTCGGCGACGAACGGCACCATCGGGTCGTACAGCGTGGTGATCCCCTGGAACGGGCGCGCCGCGTGGCGGGCGCGCAGCAGCTCCAGCGCCCCGGCCCGGTCGCCGTCCGGGTCGAGCGGCAGCAACTCGACGACCCCGGGCGGCAGTCGGTCGGCCGGGACCTCCTCGTCGGGGCGCGGCACGAGCACCAGGTCGATCCCGGCCCGCTCGGCGGCCTCGAACACCCAGGGCAGACCGGCCCGCTGGAAGACGAGGACCAGGGTGGGGCGGGTGCCCGTGGGGCCGGCTTCCGTCGTGTGCGCCCGCGACGGGCGGGTGCCGGTCACGAGGCGGCCCCCTGCCGGGCCGGCTCGGTGAAGCGTTCGGGGCGGGCGCCGTGGGCGAAGCCCTCGCTGCCGGCGACCGGGACGAGGACGGGGAACGCGCCGGGGGCGCGCAGGGCGAAGAGGCAGTCCAGCCGGTCGCCCGCGGCGGGGGTGCCGCCGGCGCCCCGGGCGGGAGCCATCAGGAACACCGTCTCGCCCTCGGCCGGCCGGGCGACGGCGTCCACCGAGCGCCCGAAGACGGGCCGGGTGTCGAGTCCGGCCGCCAGCCACCCGTCGACGTCGGCCTCCAGGGCCTCCGCCTGGCCGTCCAGCGCGTGCCGCCGGCACCAGGCGGCGCCCTCCTCCCGGATCCGCAGCAGCAGCGCCCGGTCGGCGCCGTCGGGCCGGGGCACCGTCCCGTCCTCGGCCTGCCGGGCCCGGAAGCGGTCCACCAGCGGGATCAGCGAGTCCGTGAGCACGGCGCCCTCGGCGCGCAGGTGCTCCGGGACGGGCGGGATGTCGGCCGGTCTCGTGTACGTCACCGTGGGTGAGCCTCTCCGTGGGCCTGCGGGGGCACCGGCCGGAGCCGCGTGTCCGCCCGGAACGGTCAAGATCCAAGCAATCCGGGGCTCCCCGGGGCAAGCCCTTTCACCCCCTGTCCCGCATGACGGAACACCGTGCGGGGCCGGGGGCGGGGCGCCGGGCGGGGTATGGGGCGGGGCGTGGGAAGGGCGTTCGAGGGAGCGCGGGAAAGGCGTTCGACCGGGCCCGCGGCGGGGCGGGACCGCTCCACGTGCGCCCGTCCGGCGGAGGGCGGAGCATGAACGTGAGGAGGGACGGCCGGCGGGGGAGGTGAGCAGGAGGGTGCCATGCCCGTCCCGGACGGCGGTGACGCACTCGTCGTACTCGAAGACGTGGACAAGCACTTCGGAACCCTCCATGTGCTCCGGTCCATCGACCTCACCATCCACCGCGGCGAGGTCGTGGTCGTCATCGGCCCCTCCGGATCCGGCAAGTCCACGCTCTGCCGCGCGATCAACCGCCTGGAGACCATCGACTCGGGCGAGATCGCCGTCGACGGCAGACCGCTGCCCGCCGAGGGACGGGAACTGGCCGCGCTCCGCGCCGACGTCGGCATGGTCTTCCAGTCCTTCAACCTCTTCGCGCACAAGACGGTGCTCGACAACGTCACCCTCGGCCAGATCAAGGTCCGCAAGAAGGACCGCAGGAGCGCCGAGGAGCGGGCCCGCACCCTCCTGGAGCGGGTCGGGGTCGCCAACCAGGCGGACAAGTACCCGGCGCAGCTCTCCGGCGGCCAGCAGCAGCGGGTCGCCATCGCCCGGGCGCTCGCGATGGACCCGAAGGTCATGCTCTTCGACGAGCCGACCTCGGCGCTCGACCCGGAGATGATCAACGAGGTCCTGGAGGTGATGCGGCAACTGGCCAGGGACGGCATGACGATGGTGGTCGTCACCCACGAGATGGGGTTCGCCCGGTCGGCGGCCAACCGCGTGGTGTTCATGGCGGACGGCCGGATCGTCGAACAGGCCACGCCCGAGGAGTTCTTCGGCAACCCGCGCAGCGAACGCGCCAAGGACTTCCTGTCGAAGATCCTGCACCACTGACCCGTACGCCATCCGCACCACCGTGGGGTGATGACCATGAATCCGCTCAGGACCCGAAGGCTCACCGTGGCCGCCGCCGCGGCGGTCGCCCTCTCCTTCACCGGGACCGCGTTCGCCTCCGGTGCGGCGGCCGCGCACCGCGACGACGGGAAGATCACCGTCGGCATCAAGTTCGACCAGCCCGGCATCGGCCTGAAGACCCCGGACGGCACCTACACCGGCTTCGACGTCGACGTCGCCACCTACGTCGCCAAGCAGCTGGGCCACGACCCGAAGGACATCGTCTGGAAGGAGGCCAAGAGCGCCGACCGCGAGAGCCTGCTCCAGCGCGGCGACGTGGACTTCATCGCGGCCTCCTACTCGATCACCCCCAAGCGGGCCGAGAAGGTCGACTTCGCCGGGCCCTACCTGCTCGCCCACCAGGACGTCCTGATCCGCGCGGACGACACGTCGATCACCAAGCCCTCGGACCTGAACCACAAGAAGCTCTGCTCCGTGACCGGCTCCACCTCCGCGCAGAACGTCAAGACGAAGATCGCCCCGGACGCCCAGCTCCAGGAGTACGGCGGCTACTCCGAGTGCCTCACCGGCCTGGAGAACGGTGTCGTCGACGCGATCACCACCGACGACTCGATCCTCGCCGGATACGCCTCGCAGCCCGAGTTCAAGGGCAAGTTCAAGCTGGGCGGCTTCAAGCTCAGCAACGAGAACTACGGCATCGGCGTCCAGAAGGGCAGCGAGCTCAAGGCGAAGATCAACACGGCGCTGGAGAAGATGGTGGCCGACGGGTCCTGGGCCGCGGCCGTGCAGAAGAACTTCGGCCCCGCCGGCTACCAGGCCGAGCCCGCACCGAAGATCGGCGTGGTCGTCCAGTGAGCGGGCCGTCGTGTTCGACTTCCTGGAGGGCTACGACCTGCTGGGAGCCTTCTGGACGACGGTCCGGCTGACCGTCTTCTCCGCGATCGGCTCCCTGGTCTGGGGGACGCTGCTGGCCGCCATGCGGGTCAGCCCCGTCCCCCTGATGCGGGGCTTCGGCACCGTCTACGTCAACATCGTCCGCAACATCCCCCTCACCGTCATCATCGTCTTCACCTCGCTGGGCCTCTTCCAGACCCTCGGGGTCAGCCTGGGCGCCCAGGACTTCACCACCATCAACTTCCGGCTCGCCGTCCTCGGCCTCACCGCCTACACCTCCGCCTTCGTCTGCGAGGCCCTGCGCTCCGGCATCAACACCGTGCCCCTCGGCCAGGTCGAGGCCGCCCGGGCCATCGGGCTGAACTTCTCGCAGACCCTGCGGATGATCGTGCTGCCGCAGGCCTTCCGCTCGGTCGTCGGCCCCCTCGCCAACGTCATGATCGCCCTCACCAAGAACACCACCGTCGCCGCGGCCATCGGCGTCGCCGAAGCCGCCCTGCTGATGCGCGAGATGATCGAGAACGAGGCCCAGCTGCTGCTCGTCTCGGCCGTCTTCGCCGTCGGCTTCCTCTGCCTCACCCTGCCCACCGGGCTGTTCCTCGGCTGGATCGCCAAGAAGGTCGCGGTGAAACGGTGAAGACGCCGCACCCGGTGGGGACGCCCCGCGCGAGGAAGGCGCCGAAGGAGCAGAAGGAGCCGAAGGAATCAGGGCCCCTCCTCTACGACGTCCCCGGGCCGCGCGCCCGGCGGCGCAACCTCCTGTTCACCCTGCTCTTCGTCCTCGCCGTCGGCGGCGTCGTCTGGTGGGTGGTGGCGAGCCTCGCCGACAAGGACCAGCTCGCCTGGGCCAAGTGGGCGCCCTTCTTCACGGACCCCAGGGTCTGGCACACGTACCTGCTGCCGGCCCTGAAGAACACGGTCACCGCCGCCGCCCTCGCGATGGGCATCGCCCTGCCGCTCGGCGCGCTCCTCGGCGTCGCCCGGCTCTCCGACCACCGCTGGGTGCGCGGCACGGCGGGGCCCGTGGTCGAGTTCTTCCGCGCCATCCCCGTCCTCATCCTGATGCTCTTCGCCAACGCCGCCTACGCCGAGTTCACCGGCGTCAGCCCGGAGAGCAGGCCGCTGTACGCCGTCGTCACCGGCCTCGTCCTCTACAACGCCTCCGTCCTCGCCGAGGTCGTCCGCGCCGGGATCCTCGCGCTGCCGGCCGGGCAGACCGACGCGGCCAAGGCCATCGGGATGCGCAAGGGCCAGACCATGGCGTACGTGCTGCTGCCGCAGTCGGTCACGGCGATGCTGCCCGCCCTGGTCAGCCAGCTCGTCGTCATAGTCAAGGACACGGCGCTGGGCGGCGCCATGCTCGGCTTCTCCGAACTCCTCGCCTCCGTCCGCCCCATGAGCGCCAACTACGGGGCGAACACGATCGCCTCCTTCACCGTGGTCGCCGTGATCTTCGTGGTCCTCAACTTCGCCCTCACCACCTTCGCCTCCCGGCTGGAGCGGCGCCTGCGGCGCGGCAAGCGGTCCACGGGCGCGGTGGTCGGCGCCGACCGGGTCCAGGACCTGGCGGCACCGGGGAAGCCGGGCGGGACGGGGCCACCTGGCGGGGCCGACTGACGGGGCGCACCGGGCGGGCGTACTTGGCGGGGCCCACCTGCCGGGGCCGACCGGCCGGGGCCCACCTGCCGGGGCCCGCCTCCCCCCCCCGGGGACACCCCGCGCCCCGCTCAGCCTCCGGCCGCCGTCTGCCGAAACCCAGGGCATGACCTTCACGCCCGCACCGCCGCCGACCCGCGCGCCGGACCGCACCGACCGCCTCCTCGCCGCACTCGGCGGGATCCTCGCCGGATGCGGCGGGCTCGCCGTGGCCGCGCTCGTCGCGGTCACCGTCCGCCCCGAGGCGGCCCCCGTCGCGGCCGTCGGCGGCTTCGTCGTCGACCACACTCCGGCGGGCGTCAAGGAATGGGCCATCCGCACCTTCGGCGAGAGCGACAAGGACGTCCTCCAGACCGGCGTCGTGATCGTCCTCGCCGTCCTCGCCGCCGGCCTGGGCGTGCTCGCCCTGCGCCACCGTGCCGTCGCCCTCGCCGGGGCGGGCGCGCTCGGCCTGGTGGGAGCCCTGGCCGCCGTGACCCGCCCCGACTCGGAGTCCTGGACCGACGCCCTGCCCTCCCTCGCCGGGGCCGCGACCGCCGTGGCCGTCCTGTACCTGCTGACCCGGCGGCTGGTCGGACCGCCCGCGACCACGCCCGCGCGGGCCCGGCGGCGCTTCCTCGTCGCCGGGGCCGGCACCCTCGTCGGCGCCGTCGGCGCCACCTTCCTCGCCCGGTCGGCCGGCGCGGACCGCTCCGCGAACGCCACCGCCTCCCGCAACGCCCTCCGGCTGCCCCGTCCCGCCTCGCCCGCCCCCGCCGTGCCGCGCGGCGCGCAGCTCCCGGTCGAGGGGATCAGCTCCTTCATCACGCCCAACCACGACTTCTACCGGGTCGACACCGCCCTCGTCGTGCCCCGGATCGACGCCGACACCTGGTCCCTGCGGATCCACGGCCAGGGCGTGGCCCGGGAGCTGACCGTCACCCTGCGGGACCTGTTCCGCCGGGAGGTCGTCGAGCGGGACCTCACCCTCAACTGCGTCTCCAACGAGGTGGGCGGACCGTACATCGGCAACGCCCGCTGGCTGGGCGTCCGCCTCGCCGACCTGCTGCGGGAGGCCGGGGTGCGCCCGCCGTCGGCGGGCGGGCCCGCCGACCAGCTCGTGGCGCGCTCCGTCGACGGCATGACCATCGGCAGCCCCGTGGAGACCGTCATGGACGGCCGGGACGCGCTGCTCGCCTTCGGGATGAACGGCGAGCCGCTGCCCTTCGTCCACGGCTTCCCCGTGCGCATGCTCGTCCCCGGCCTGTACGGCTACGTCTCCGCCTGCAAGTGGATCTCCTCGCTCGAACTGACCACCTTCGCCGCCTACGACGCCTACTGGGTGCCGCGCGGCTGGTCGGCCCAGGCGCCGGTGAAGACCCAGTCCCGGATCGACACCCCGAAGGCCTTCGGCGAACCGAGGGCCGGCACGGTCGCCGTCGCCGGTGTCGCCTGGGCCCAGCACCGGGGCGTCTCCCGCGTCCAGGTACGGGTCGACGACGGCCCCTGGCAGGACGCCGAGCTGGGCGCCCAGGACAGCCGCGACACCTGGCGCGAGTGGGTGTACCGCTGGCGCGCGGAGCCCGGACGGCACACCCTCACCGCCCGGGCGACCGACGGCACCGGGGCGGTGCAGACCGAGCAGCGGGCCGGGACCATGCCCGACGGGGCCACCGGACTGCACTCCGTCACGGTCACCGTCGGAGCAGCTCAAGGGGGAGCGCGGGGACGTGGTGCCCGGCCCGGCCCGTCGTCGACCGGGCGGCGGTGAGCGCGTTCAGGACGGCCTCCTCGACCGCCTCCACCACCGCCGTGCAGAACGGGTCGATCCGGCCCCACGGCACGAACCGCAGCGTCTCGTACGGGGCCGGTCCGTCCCTCTCGGGGAACGTGCTGGTCAGCGCCGACTCGTTCGCCGTGGAGAAGACCAGGAACAGGTCGCCCGAGAAGTGGCTGCCCGTGGTGCCCGTCCGGGCGAGACCCAGCGGCACCCGCCGGGCCAGCGCCTTGCACTGGCCCGGCAGCAGCGGCGCGTCCGTCGCCACGACCACCACCACGGAACCCGCCCCCGGCGGCACCCGCCCCGCCTCCCCGGCCGGCGGGAGCCGCCGGCCCACCGGGTCGCCGGCCACCACCAGCTCGTGCCGGGCGCCGAAATTGGCCTGTACGTGGACCCCGACCGTGTACCGGTCCGCCCCGTACGGGACGACCCGGGACGCGGTGCCGACCCCGCCCTTGAAGCCGTAGCAGCGCATTCCCGTCCCGCCGCCGACACAGCCCTCCTCGACCGGGCCCGAGACCGCCGCGTCCAGCGCCGCCGCGGCGTGCTCCGGGCGCACGGCGGAGCCGTGGATGTCGTGGAGATACCCGTCCCAGGTCTCCGTCACCACCGGCAGCAGCCACTCGGGCGCCGCGTCCGCGCGGTGCCGGGCCACCCAGTCGACCACCCCGCGGTGCACCGGCCCCACCGCGTAGGTGTTGGTGAGCAGCACCGGCACCGCGAGGGCGCCGGTCTCCTCCACCCAGGTCGTCCCGGTCATCTCGCCGTTGCCGTTCAGCGCGTACCAGCCCGCCGCGCAGGGCACGCCCACCCCGGACGGGCCGCGCGGCAGGACGGCCGTCACCCCGGTGCGGACGTCCTCGCCCTCGATCAGGGTCACGTGGCCGACCTGGACGCCCGGCACATCGGTGATCGCGTTCCACGGCCCCGGCTCCCCGGTCAGCGGAACGCCCAACTCGCGTACTCTCGCGCGTACTTCCGTCATGGACGGCACCGTACCGCTGACCGTCGGGGTGCCGGTGGCGGACCGGCGGAGCACCATGAAGACATGAACGGCACCGACGGCACGGGGCGCGCCCCCGGGCTGGGCGAGGCGAGTGCCCCGGGCCGCGTCGCGGGCCCCGACGAGGGCATCGGCGCCGCCGAGCTGGCCCTCGCCGCCCGCAACCACGGACTGCCCCTCGAAGCGCTGCGCTACGACATCACCCCGCCCGGCCTGCACTACGTCCTGGTCCACTACGACATCCCAGCCATCCCAGCCATGCCAGCCATCCCCACCGGCCCCGACGCCCCCGCCGCCGGTCCGGACGGCTGGCGGCTCACCGTCGACGGGCGGGTGCGCCGCCCGCTCGACCTGGACGTCGCGGCGCTGCGCGAGCGGCCGGCCGTCACCCACCGGGTCACCCTGGAGTGCGCGGGCAACGGCCGGGCCCGCCTCAGCCCCCGCCCGGTGAGCCAGCCCTGGATCGTCGAGGCGGTCGGCACCGCCGACTGGACCGGCGTCCCGCTGGCCGCCCTGCTCGCCGAGGCGGCCCCCGTGGACGGCGCCGTCGAGGCCGTCTTCACGGGCGCCGACCACGGGGTCGAGCGCGGCACCGAACAGGACTACCGGCGCAGCCTCCCGCTCCCGTTCGCCGCCGACCCGGCACGCGGCGTGCTCGTCGCGTACGCCATGAACGGCGCCCCGCTGCCGCCCCAGCACGGACAGCCGCTGCGCCTGGTCGTGCCCGGCTGGTACGGCATGGCCTCCGTGAAGTGGCTGACCGGCATCACCGTCACGGACACCCCGTTCACCGGCTTCCAGCAGGCCGTCGCCTACCGCTACCGGCAGAGCCCCGACGATCCCGGCACCCCCGTGGACGTCATCGCGCCCCGTGCCCTGATGATCCCGCCCGGCTTCCCCGACTTCATGTCCCGCACCCGCGTCGTCCGCCCCGGCCCCGTCCCGCTCGCCGGCCGCGCCTGGTCCGGACACGGGCCCGTGACCCGCGTCGAGCTCAGCACCGACGGGGAGCGCAGCTGGACCGACGCCGAGGTGACCGCCGACCCCGGACGCCCCTGGGCCTGGGCCGCCTGGCGCACGGCCTGGACGGCGACCCCCGGCCCGTACCTGCTCACCGTCCGCGCCACCGACGCCACCGGCCGCAGCCAGCCGCTCACGGCCCCGTGGAACCGGGGCGGCTTCGGCAACAACCTGGTCCAGCGGGTCGAGGTGCTCTGCGTCACCTAGCGCCGGTGGTCGCCGGTGGTCGCCGGGGCGGTGCCCGCGGCCGGGCCCCGGGGCGGGCGACACGCGCCGCGCGGGCCGCATAGAGTCGGAGCGGACGCCGCACACCACGCACCACCGAGGAGCATTCCGTGACCGACCCGGAGACCACCGCCCTGCAGCAGCGGATCGCCCGTGAGCTGGAGGTCGGCGAGACCTTCGACCCGCGCGCGGAGATCGAGCGCCGGGTGGCCTTCCTCGCCGAGCGCCTGACCTCCACCGGCCTGGGCTGCCTGGTCCTCGGCATCAGCGGCGGCGTCGACTCCACCACCGCCGGACGGCTCTGCCAGCTCGCCGTCGAGCGCGCCCGCGCCGCCGGCCACCGGGCCACCTTCTACGCCATGCGGCTGCCCTACGGCGTCCAGGCCGACGAGCGCGACGCCCGGCTCGCCCTCGACTTCATCCGCGCCGACGAGGTCCTCACCGTCGACATCAAGGCGGCCAGTGACGCCGCCCTGGACGCCACGGTCACGGCCGGCACCGCCTTCCGCGACCCGCACCACCAGGACTTCGTGCACGGCAACATCAAGGCTCGGCAGCGGATGATCGCCCAGTACGCGGTCGCGGGCGCCCACAACGGTCTGGTCGTCGGCACCGACCACGCCGCCGAGGCCGTCTCCGGCTTCTTCACCAAGTACGGCGACGGCGCCGCCGACCTCGTCCCGCTCACCGGCCTCACCAAGCGCCGTGTGCGCGCCGTGGCCGCCGAGCTGGGCGCCCCCGCCGAGCTGGTCTGGAAGACCCCCACCGCCGACCTGGAGACCCTCGACCCCGGCAAGCCCGACGAGGACGCCCTCGGCGTGACCTACGACGAGATCGACGACTTCCTGGAGGGCAAGCCGGTCGGCGAGGCCGCTTTCGCCTCGATCGTCCGCCGCTACGAGCTGACCGAGCACAAGCGCCGGCTGCCCATCGCCCCCTGACCGCACCACCCCCGGCCTCGCACCCGGCGCCGTACGGGCCGGCGGCCCCGTGCCCTCGGCCGGCCGCCCGCCCGGTGCGTGGCGAACTCGGAGCCCCGGCCCGCCCGGTGCGCGGCGAACTCCGACCCCCGGCCCGCCCGATGCGCGGGGATAGGATGCGCCGCGCGACCGGTCCGCACCCGGTCGCCCGCCGGCCGGCCCGCGGCCGGCGACCCGAGCACCAGGGGGCCCGGTGGCACACGGCGAGATCCCCGCGTCCGGACGCGAGCTGAAGTTCCGGGCGCTGACCGCCCAGTTGCGCCGGGGCCTGCTCGACGGGACCTGGCCGCCCGGCAGCAAGCTGCCCACCGAGCGGGCCCTCGCCGCCGAGACGGGGGTCTCCGTGACCACCGTCCGCCGGGCGTACGAGGACCTCGTCGCCCTCGGTCTGGTCCGACGGCGTCAGGGCGCGGGCACGTTCGCCGCGCACCGCGCCGGGCAGGAGCGGGCCGGCCGCCGGGTCGTCGGCGTCCTCGTGCCCGACACCGCCTTCTACTACCCGCGCGTCCTCCAAGGCATCGAGCAGGAGCTCGCCGCGGCCGGTGCCCGGCTGGTCCTCGCCTGCTCGCACTACGACCGGGCCGAGGAGGACGCCGCCGTCGCCCGGCTGCTCGGCGCGGGCGTCCACGGGCTGCTGCTCGTGCCCTCCCTGCACACCGCCGCCGACCCCGGACGGCGCGCCGAGGAGCTCCTCGCCCTGCCCGTACCCGCCGTCCTGGTCGAGCGGCGGCTCGCCGCGCACGGCCCCGGCGACCCCACCGAGCACGTCTGCACCGACCACGAGGGCGGCGCCTACGACGCCGTACGGCACCTGCGGGCCCTCGGGCACCGGCGGTTCGGGCTCGTCGTGCGCTCCGACGCGCCGACCACGGCACCCATCGAGTCCGGCTTCGCCCGCGCCCTGGCCGACCTGGGGCTGCCCTCGGCGCACCGGGAGAGCGAGGCCATGGCGCAGTGGGACCCGGCCCGTGCCGACCGGGCCGTGGCCGCACTGCGCGCCGCCGGGGTCACCGCCGCGCTCTGCTTCGGCGACCGGGAGGCCGCGCTGGTCCTCGGCGCCGCCCGCCGGGCCGGTCTGCGGGTCCCCGAGGACCTGGCCCTGATCAGCTACGACAACGAGTTCGCCGATGTGGCCGAGACCCCGCTGACGGCCGTCTCCCCGCCGAAGTTCCAGCTCGGCAGGCTCGCCGCGCAGATCCTGCTGCGCCGGCTCGCCGAGGGCGACGCGGCCCCGCTCCACCAGGTCCGGCTGCGCCCGCGCCTGGTCGTCCGGGCCTCCTGCGGGGCGCCGGCGCGGTCGGCGGGCTGACGGCCCGGCCGCCCGGTCGGCGCCGCCGCGTCCGAAAGTCCAAGTCCTGCTCACCGATTGCTCCTTGTTCGCTCCGCCGCGAAGGGATAGAACTCCGTCCGGGCCCCCGCACCGGGGTCCGAGAGAGGACGGACATGACCAGCCACGTGGACATCGAGATCGCGAGCCAGCCGGACTGCTGGCGGCGTGCCGCCGAGATCGCCGCGGCACGGGCCGAGCTGCTGCCGCGCGCCGGCGAGCGGGTGGCCGTCGTCGGCTGCGGCACCTCGTACTTCATCGCCCGCGCCTACGCCGCCCTCCGGGAGTCGCTCGGCGGCGGCGAGACGGACGCCTTCCCCGCCTCCGACCCGACCCCGCTCGGCCGGGGCTACGACCGGATCGTGGCCCTCACCCGCTCGGGCACCACCACCGAGGTCGCCGAGCTGCTCGCCCGGGCCGCCGGGCGCACCCCGACCCTCGTCCTCACCGGCGTGCCGGGCAGCCCGGCCGCGCGGCTCGCCGACGCCGTCCTCGACCTGCCGTTCGCCGACGAGCGTTCCGTGGTGCAGACCCGGTTCCCCACCACCGCGCTCCAACTGCTCAGGGCCGGTCTCGGCGTCGACCTCGGCCCCTCGATCGCGGACGCCGAACTCGCCCTGTACGAGCCGCTGCCGGCGAGCTGGACGCGGTACGGGCAGTTCACCTTCCTCGGCACCGGCTGGACCGTCGGCCTCGCCGACGAGGCGGCGCTCAAGCTGCGCGGGGCCGCCCGCGCCTGGACCGAGTCGTACCCGGCGATGGAGTACCGGCACGGCCCGATCGGCATCAGCGACCCCGGCAGCCTGGTGTGGTGCCTCGGCCCGGTCCCGCCCGGCCTCGCCGACGAAGTCGCCTCCACCGGGGCCCGGTTCGTCGCCGACGCCGTCGACCCGGTCGCCGCCCTGGTGCGCGCCCAGCGCCTGGCCGTCGCCCTCGCGGACCGCCGCGGCCTCAACCCCGACCGCCCCCGCCACCTCACCCGCTCGGTGATCCTCGCCGGCGCCCGCTGAGCCGGCCCCGCACGCGGCCCCGCACGCGTCCCTGCACGCGTCCCCGAAGAGGCCCCGAAGAGGCCCCGAAGAGGCCCCGAGGAGTGCCTGAAGAAGCCCTGAAGCCCACCCGGCGCGCCGTCGGGTCGGCTCCGGCACCGTGCCGGAGCCGACCGAGGGCCGGGCCCGGGACGTATCCTGCGCCCATGATCGACACCACCGGGCAGGTCCCGCCGCAGCTGGAAGAGATGCCCTCCGACTGGCAGCGCGCCCTCGCCGTCGTCGCCCACCCCGACGACCTGGAGTACGGCTGCGCCGCGGCCGTCGCGGGCTGGACCGACGCGGGCAAGGAGGTCGTCTACGTCCTCGCCACCCGGGGCGAGGCGGGCATCGACGGCCTCGAACCGGCGGTGTGCGGCCCGCTGCGCGAGCGGGAGCAGCGGGACAGCGCGGCGGTGGTCGGGGTGCGGACCGTGGAGTTCCTGGACCACCGGGACGGCGTGATCGAGTACGGGCTCGGGCTGCGCCGCGACATCGCCGCCGCCATCCGCCGGCACCGCCCCGAACTCGTCCTCACCCTCAACCACCGCGACACCTGGGGCCCCGAGCCCGGCGGCGCCTGGAACACCCCGGACCACCTGGCGGTGGGCCGCGCCGTCCTGGACGCGGCGGCCGACGCGGGCAACCGCTGGATCTTCCCCGAGCTGACCGAGCGGGGCCTCGCACCCTGGAACGGGGTGCGCTGGGTGGCCGTCGCCGGTTCGAACCTGCCCACCCACGCGGTCGACGCCGGACCGGGCCTGGAGCGCGCCACCCGCTCGCTGCTCGCCCACCGCACCTACATCGAGGCGCTGACCGACCAGGACGCGGACGGGTACTGCCGTGAGTTCGTCGCCCAGTCCACGGCCCGTTCCTCGGACCGCTTCGGGGGCCGCCCGGCGGTCGCGTTCGAGGTGTTCCCCCGGTAGGGGACGGGCGCTAGGCTCCACGCCGGAGCTTTCTGACGGTCAGTCAGGAGGGCGTGGGGCAGGGGGCGGTGCGGTGATCGACACGCTCGACCACACGGTCCCGGAGGGCGAGGAGCGGCTCACCCTCCGGGTCGAGGACGGCATCGGGGTGGTCACCCTGTGCCGCCCGGACAAGCTCAACGGCTGGAGCTGGGAGGCCAGTCGGCAACTCGGCCTCGTCGCCGACCGGATCCGCTTCGACGAGCGGGTGCGGGCCGTGCTGCTGCGGGCCGAGGGCCGGGCCTTCTGCGCGGGGATCGACGTGACCGCGCCGGGCGGGGCCATCACCGGGCGCTCGGCGGCCGAGCGCACCGAGAACTACGCCGAGGGCGTCCGCTGGGTCCACGAGCGCTTCGCCGCCTTCGCCCGGCTGCCGCAGCCCGTCGTGGCCGCCGTCCAGGGTTACTGCCTCGGCTTCGGCTTCGAGCTGGCCCTGATGGCGGACATCCGCATCGCCGCCGACGACGCCGTCTTCGCCCTCCCCGAGACCGGCATCGGCGTCGCCGTGGACGCGGGCGGCGACCTGCGGATCGCCCGCGAGGCGGGCGCCGGCTGGGCCAAGTACCTGGCGCTCACCGGGCGGCGGATCGACGCCGCCACGGCCGAACGCCTCGGCCTGGTCCAGCGCGTCACCGCGCCCGAGGAGCTCGCGGCGGCGGCGTACGAGACGGCCGGGGCCGTGGCGGCGGCGGCCCCGCTCGCGGTCCGGGCGGTGAAGCGCGACATCGACGCCTTCGCCGACCAGGGCCTCGCCGCCGCCCTCGACCGCACCGCGCTCGCCGCCGCCCTCACCCTCACCTCCGAGGACGCCCGCGAGGGCTACGCGGCGAAGGCGGCCCGCAGGCCGCCCCGCTTCGAGGGCCGCTGACCGCCGACGGGACGCCCCGGGGGACCCTCCGCGTCACATCCTGGGGTCGGGCTTCAGTACGGCGAAGGGGGCGCCGAACGGGTCGGCGAGCCAGGCGATCCGGCCCACCTGCGGGACGTCCGCGGGCGACATGAGGACCGAGCCGCCGCTCTCCTGGACCGAGGCGGCGACCACGTCGGCGTCCGTCGTGGCGAAGTACGGGATCCAGCGCGCCTTGTCCGCTCCGGGCTGCAGCGGGGCCACGCCGCCGAAGGAGGCGTCCTGCTGGTCCCCGGCGGCCGTGGAGATCACCCGGTAGGTCATGCCGGGCGCCTCCATCTCCGCCCAGCGCCAGCCGAACAGCCCTCGGTAGAAGCCGAGCACCGCCTCCGGGTCGGCGACGTGCAGCTCGGCCCAGAGCAGGGTGTGGTTCTCGGAGGTGCGCTCCAGGCCCTTCACCGCGTTCGGCTGCCAGACGGCGAACTCGGCGCCGCCCGGGTCGGTCAGGGCGGCCATCCGCCCGGCCTCCATCACGTCCATCGGGGCCATCCGGACCGTGCCGCCGGCCTGCTCGGCCGCCCGGGCGGTGGCCTCGGCGTCCGGGGTCTCGAAGTAGACCGTCCAGGCGCTGCTCGCGCCCTCCTGGGTGAGCGGGCCGAGCGCGGCGACCGTCTTGCCGTCCTGCTGGAAGAAGCCGTAGCCGCCGGCGTCGGGGCCGGCCGAGGCGAAGTCCCAGCCGAAGACCCGCCCGTAGAAGGTGGCGGCGGCGGTGGTGTCGGGGCTGCCGAGGTCGAGCCAGTCGGGCGAGCCCGTGGTGAAGTCCGTACCGAGCATGGGATGAGTCCCGTCCTTCCGGGTGGGGAGGCCGTGCCGAAGCGGAGCGAGTGGCGGGGTTCCGGCCACCATGGCCGATCCTCACCCCCTGTCGGGCCCTCCGCAGCCCTGCCACCCCGCTTTCATCCGCACGGCCCAGCGCGGTTCAGCCCTCTTCCGCCCGCTCCGGTCCCTCCCCGGTGAACGGGCCGCGCCCCAGCTGGGCCCGGACCGGCACCACCGGCTCGTTCACCAGCGAGCGCCGCTGCCAGTTGGCGCCGTCCACCACCAGGGTGTGCCCGCTGACGAACCGGGCGTACGGGGAGGCCAGGAAGGTGGCGGCCCAGCCCAGCTCGCGCGGACTCCCCACCCGCAGGGCCGGCTGCCGCAGCTCCGGTCGCCCGGCCCGGTCCAGGTTCGCCCGGACCGCCGGGACCATCTCCTCGTGCGGCATCAGCCCCGGCACCAGGCCGTTGACCTGGATACCGTACGGCCCCCACTCCACCGCCAGGGTCTCCGTCAGGTTCTTCACCCCGGCCTTCGCCGCCGCCGAGTGCGCGTACCCGGGCCCGCCGGTCCAGGCGTACGAGGCACCGACGTTCACGACCGAGGCGGGCGTCCCCGCCGCCAGGTGCCGGCGGGCGAACTCCCGGGTCGTGAACCAGGTCCCGGAGAGCGTGATGTCCACCACCGCCCGCCAGCCGTTGGGCGTCAGGTCCTCCGCCGGTACGGGGAAGTTGGCCGCCGCGCAGTTCACCAGGACGTCCGGCCGGGCGCCCAGCGCCGCCTCGCAGGAGTCCAGCACCCCGGCGATCCGCTCCGGGTCCCGGATGTCGCACACCCCGGTCACCACCCGCGTCCCGGCGACCGCCGCCAGCTCCGCACGGGCCGCCGCGAGCCGCCCGGCCGTGCGTCCCAGGATCACCAGATCGGCGCCGAGCCGGGCGAACTCCGCGGCGATCGCCTTGCCGAGTCCGGAGCCCCCGCCGGTCACCAGGACCACCCGGCCCCCGAAGGTGCCCGCCGGCAGGGCGCTCGCGCCGAGCGGCGGAGGGGCGGGCAGCCCGGGAGTCTCGTACGCCCCTTCGTGCCGTGGGTCCCTCGTCTCGTCCATGGGGCATCGATAGCGCGCCCGCGCCGAGAACTGAAGACCCGTCAGGCCGCGGAACCCGCCGCCTTCCGGTCCAGGTCGGACAGCAGCAGGTCCCCGTTGACCGCGGCGGCGGCCCGGTAGCCGCCGCTCGCCGCGTTGACCACCTGCTCGTGCGCGCCGATCGCGTTCCCGGCCGCCCAGACTCCGGGCACCGAGGTGCGCCCCGTCTCGTCCACGGCCACGAAGGCGCCGAACGGCGTCTCGCGGGTGTCCGCGCCCAGCGCCGTGAGCAGCCCGTCGCGGGGGACCGGCCGGGGACCCACGAACAGCACCTCGCGCGGCACGGTCCGCCCGTCCGCCATCCGTACGCCCGTCAGACGGTCGTCCTCGACGACGAGACCCGCCACCTCGCCCGTCACGACGGTCACGCCGGCCGCCGCCAGACGGGCCGCGTCCTGCGCGGAGAGGGCCGCGGCCGTGTGGAGGAAGAGGGTCACGTCGGCCGACCACTGCGAGACCATCAGCGCCTGGTGGGCCGGGAGCTCCGGGTGGGCGAGCACGCCGAAGGCCCGGTCGCGGACCTCCCAGCCGTGGCAGTACGGGCAGTGGATCACGTCCCGGCCCCAGCGCCCGACGAGCCCGTCCAGCTCCGGCAGCTCGTCCACCAGCCCGGTCGTGACGATCAGCCGGCGGGCCCCGATCCGGCGCCCGTCCGCCAGGGCGACGGCGAAGCCGCCGGCCCCGTCCGGCGTCGCACCGGTGACCACGCCCTCGGTGCGCTCCACCCCGTACCCGGCGATCTCCCGCCGTCCCGCCTCCAGGAACGCGGCCGGGCTCATCCCGTCCCGGGTGAGGTAGCCCTGCATGTGGGCGGCGGGCGCGTTGCGCGGCTCGCCGGCGTCGACCACCAGGGTGGTGCGCCGGGCCCGGCCGAGGACGAGGGCCGCGCTCAGTCCGGCCGCGCCGCCGCCGACCACCACGACGTCGTACGTGTCACGGGTCTGCTCGTTGTCGTTCATGCCGCGAGGGTCACGCGGGGCATGCTCACTTGACAAACGAAGTTGCCGTTTCTGCAATAGGAGCATGACCACCGAAGACGACCGCATCGACGCCGTGCTGACCGAGGTCGGCCCCCGGCTGCGCCGCATCCGGCGCGAGCGCGGGGCGACCCTGGCGGAGCTCGCCACCACCACCGGCATCTCCGTGAGCACCCTGTCCCGGCTGGAGTCCGGACAGCGCAAGCCCAGCCTGGAGCTGCTGCTGCCGATCGCCCGCGCCCATCAGGTGCCGCTGGACGAGCTGGTCGGCGCCCCGCCGGTCGGCGACCCCCGGGTCCGGGCGAAGCCGATCGTCCGGCACGGGCGCACCATGTACCCGCTCACCCGCCAGCCCGGCGGGCTCCAGGCGTACAAGGTCGTGCAGGAACCCGGCGCGGAGGCGGGCGAGCCGCGCGTCCACGAGGGGTACGAGTGGCTGTACGTGCTCTCCGGCAGCCTGCGGCTCGTGCTCGGCGACCACGACGTGGTGCTCGGCTCCGGCGAGGCCGCCGAGTTCGACACCCGGGTGCCGCACTGGTTCGGGCCCGCCGGGGACCGGCCGGTGGAGTTCCTGAGCCTGTTCGGGCCGCAGGGGGAGCGGATGCACGTGCGGGCGCGCCCCAAGAAGTCCTGAGCGCCTGGTTCCGCCAGCCCAAGCGACCGCTTAGTATGCCGGGCATCGCTCCGAAGGAGCGCGCAGGACCGACGACGGCTGCTGGAGGCCCCCGATGCAGGCATGGCGAGTGCACGAGAACGGCGAACCGGGCGAGGTGATGCAGCGCGACGAGGTCGAGCGCCCGGTGCCCGGCGACGGGCAGGTCCTGCTCAAGGTCCGCGCCACCGGCATCAACTTCCCCGACGCGCTGCTGTGCCGGGGGCAGTACCAGGTACGGCCGCCGCTGCCCTTCACGCCGGGCGTGGAGATCTGCGCCGAGACCGAGGACGGACGCCGGGTGATCGCCACCCCCGCCCTCCCGTACGGCGGCCTCGCCGGGTACGCGGTGGCCGACGCCGCCGCCCTGCTGCCCGCCCCCGAGGCCCTGGACGACGCCGAGGCCGCCGCCCTCCACATCGGCTACCAGACCGGCTGGTTCGGCCTGCACCGCAGGGCCGCCCTCCAGGAGGGCGAGACGCTGCTGGTGCACGCCGCCGCGGGCGGCGTCGGCAGCGCCGCCGTCCAGCTCGGCAAGGCCGCGGGCGCCACCGTCATCGGCGTCGTCGGCGGCGCCGACAAGGCCGCCGCCGCCCGCGCGCTCGGCTGCGACACCGTCGTCGACCGGCACGCCGAGGACGTCGTCGGCGCAGTCAAGGAGGCCACCGGCGGCCGGGGCGCCGACGTGATCTACGACCCCGTCGGCGGCGCCGCCTACCAGCAGTCCGCCAAACTGGTGGCCTTCGAGGGCCGGATCGTGGTCGTCGGCTTCGCCAGCGGCACCGTGCCCGCCCCCGCCCTCAACCACGCCCTGATCAAGAACTACTCGATCCTGGGCCTGCACTGGGGCCTCTACAACCTCAAGGACCCGGCCGCCGTCCTGCGCTGCCACGAGACCCTCACCGCGCTCGCCGCCAAGGGCCTGATCAAGCCGTACGTGAGCGAGCGGGTCCCCTTCGAGGGCGCGGCCGACGCGGTGCAGCGGGTCTCCGAGGGCGTCACCACCGGCCGGCTCGTCGTCCTCCCGGAAGGGGCCCGCGCATGACCGGCACGCCCCCCGACGCCGACGCCCTGACCGGGCGCGTCCACCGGCTGCTGGCCGAGCACCCGCCCGCCACCACCGGCCGCACCGAGTTCCTGAAGGCCCGCTTCGACGCCGGACTCGCCTGGGTGCACTACCCCGTCGGCCTCGGCGGACTCGACGCGCCGCGCTCCCTCCAGAGCGTCGTGGACGCCGCGCTCGCCGCCGCCGGAGCCCCCGACAACGATCCGCGCCGGATCGGCATCGGCCTCGGCATGGCCGCCCCCACCCTCCTCGCGTACGGCTCCGAGGAGGTCAAGGAGCGCTTCCTGAAGCCGCTCTGGGTCGGCGAGGAGGTCTGGTGCCAGCTCTTCAGCGAGCCCGGCGCGGGCTCCGACCTCGCCGCGCTGGGCACCCGCGCCGTGCGGGACGGCGACACGTGGGTGCTCAACGGGCAGAAGGTGTGGACCTCCAGCGCCCACGTGGCCCGCTGGGCCATCCTCATCGCCCGCACCGACCCGGAGCAGCCCAAGCACCGCGGCATCACCTACTTCGTCTGCGACATGACCGACCCGGGCGTCGAGGTGCGGCCGCTGCGGCAGATCACCGGCGAGGCCGAGTTCAACGAGGTCTTCCTCACCGACGTGCGCATCCCCGACGCCCACCGCCTGGGCGAGGTCGGGGACGGCTGGCGGGTCGCGCAGACCACCCTCATGAACGAGCGGGTCTCCATCGGCGGCGCCCGCGTCCCCCGCGAGGGCGGCATGATCGGCAAGGCCGCCGGGACCTGGCGCGCCCGGCCCGAGCTGCGCACCCACGACCTGCACCGGCGGCTGCTCGGCCTGTGGGTGGACGCCGAGGTCGCCCGGCTCACCGGCGAGCGCCTGCGCCAGCAGCTCGTCGCCGGACAGCCCGGGCCCGAGGGCAGCGCGATGAAGCTGTTCTTCGCCGGGCTCAACCAGGCCATCAGCGGCCTGGAGGTGGAACTCCTCGGCGACGAGGGCCTGTCGTACGGGGACTGGACGATGGTCCGGCCCGAGCTCGTCGACTTCACCGGGCGCGACGCGGGCTACCGCTACCTCCGCTCGAAGGGCAACTCGATCGAGGGCGGCACGAGCGAGGTGCTGCTCAACATCGTCGCCGAGCGGGTCCTCGGCCTGCCCGCCGAGCCGCGCAACGACAAGGACGTCGCCTGGAAGGACCTCGCCCGATGAGCGACCTGCTGTACTCCGAGACCGAGGACGACCTGCGCGCCGCCGTCCGCTCCCTGCTCGCCGACCGGGCCGGCCCGCGGACGGTGCTCGGCCGGATCGAGGGCCCGGACCCGTACCCGCCGGGCCTCTGGGAGGCCCTCGGGGGCGGCATCGGCGCCGCCGGGCTCCTCGTGCCCGAGAAGCTGGGCGGCCAGGGCGCGAGCCACCGCGAGGCGGCCGTCGTCCTGGAGGAGCTGGGGCGGGCGGTGACCCCGGCCCCGTACCTGACGAGCGCGGTGGTGGCGACCTCGACGCTGCTCGCCCTCGGCGCGGAGCGGGGCCCCGTCGCGGACCTGCTCGGCGCCCTGGCGAACGCCGAACGCGTCGCCGTCCTGGCCGTCCCGTTCTCCACGGCCCCGGACGGGCACCCGGCGGGCCCGGCCCCGTACGGCTCCCCGGCACCGGCCGGTTCCGCCGGCCCCGCTGTCCCCGACGGCCCAGACGGCCCAGACGGGCCCGCTGTCCCCGACGGCCCCGTCCCGGCCGCGCCCGACGCCGTCGCGGCCGATGTCTTCCTCGTCCCGCGCGCCGACGGCCTGTACGCCGTCGACGCCTCGGACGCCGTCGTCACCCCGCGCTCCTCGCTCGACCTCACCCGGCCGCTCGCCGATGTCGACCCGGGCGGCGCGGCCGGCACCCGCCTCGCCGATGCCGGAGCCGCGCGCGAGGCGGTGCGGCGCGGGCTGCTCGCGGGTGCCGGACTGCTCGCCTCCGAGCAGGTCGGGCTCGCCGAGTGGTGCCTGGAGGAGACCGTGCGGCACACCCGGGAGCGGCACCAGTTCAACCGGCCGGTCGGCTCCTTCCAGGCGCTGAAGCACCGGATGGCCCAGCTCTGGCTGGAGCTGGTGGGCGCCAGGGCGGTGGCCCGGGCCGCCGCGGACGCGCTCGCCACCGGCGCCGGGGACGCCGCCCTGACCGTGGCCGTCGCCCAGGCGTACTGCTCGAAGGCGGCGGTGCGCGCGGCGGAGGAGTGCGTCCAGCTGCACGGCGGCATCGGGATGACCTGGGAGCACCCGGCCCACCTGGCGCTGAAGCGGGCCAAGTCCGATGCCATCGCGCTGGGTTCGGCGGGCCGCCACCAGGACACCCTCGCCGTTCTGGCGGACCTGCCGGCTCCGGCCCAGGGCCGGTAAGGGGCCCTCGTTGTCCGCACCCCTTTACCTGCTGTTTAATTGCGAGTCGTTCGCAATAACAGTTGATCTTCAAGAGGGGTGTGGACACCATGACCGCCCGATCCATACGCGGCGCCGCCGCCGCGACGCTGGCCGGAACGCTGGCCCTCACCGCGGCGGCCTGCTCGACCCCCGGCGGCGCCGCGGGCTCCGGCGGCCCCCGGGACACGGCGGTCGTCGGCATCGCCTACGAACCCGAGTCGCTCAGCCCCCTCCTCGGCTACGGCAAGGACGGCAACTCGAAGATCTTCGACGGGCTGCTCGCCCTCGACGCCGACATGAAGCTGCGCCCCGCCCTCGCCGCCGCACTGCCCACCGTCAGCGCCGACGGCCTCACGTACACGTACCGCCTGCGCCAGGGCGTGAAGTTCAGCGACGGGCAGCCGTTCACCGCGAAGGACGTCGTCTTCACGTACCGCACGGTGCTCGACCCGAAGACCAACAACGCCTCCCGGACCGAGCTCGACGCCCTCAAGGACGTCCGTGCCGTCGGCGACGACAGCGTCGTGTTCACCCTCAAGTACCCCTACGCGCCCTTCGCCCAGCGCACCGTCCTCGCCATCGCCCCCGAGCACGTCGCGGGCCGCCAGGACGTCAACACCGGCCCCTTCACCACGCGCCCGGTCGGCACCGGACCGTACGTCCTCACCGGCTGGTCCAAGGGCGAGAAGCTCACCTTCAAGGCCAACCCCGGCTACTGGGGCGGCGCGCCCGCCGTGAAGAAGTTCACCATGGCGATCATCAAGGACGACGACGTCCGCGCCACCCGGCTGCGCGCCGGCGACCTCGATGCCGCCATCCTGCCGCCCGCCCTCGCCGCCGGGTTCGCCCAGGACAAGGGCAGGAAGACCTACGCGGCCAAGACCTACGACTACCGCACGGTCACCCTGCCCACCCACCACAAGGTCACCGGCGACACCGCCGTCCGCCGCGCCCTCGACGTCGCCGTCGACCGGCAGGCCATGGTCGACAAGATCCTCGAAGGCGCCGGGAAGCCCGCCTACGGCCCCGTCCCCACCGACAGCCCCTGGTTCGCCCGGGGCACCGAGCGCCGCCACGACCTCGCCGCCGCCGGCAGGATCCTCGACGCGGCCGGGTGGAAGCCCGGCCCCGACGGCGTCCGCGTCCGCGACGGCGTCCGCGCCTCCTTCCCGCTCTGGTACCTCTCCGGCGACAAGCTGCGCCAGGACCACGCCCTCGCCTACGCCTCCGACGCCAAGAAGGCCGGCATCGAGATCAAGGCCCAGGCCGGCACCTGGGAGGTCATCGAGCCCCGCATGAAGACCGACGCCGTCCTCGCCGGCGGCGGCTCGCCCGGCGACCCCGACTTCGACCAGTACCTGCTGCTCACCTCCTCCCTCGCCGGCGACGGCTTCAACAACATGGCCTGGTACGACAACAAGACCGTCGACCGGGCCCTGGAGGACGGCCGCCGGACCGACGACCCGGCCGAGCGCCGCGCCGCCTACGACACCGTGCAGCGCGAACTCGTGAAGAACCCCGGCTACACCTTCCTCACCCACATCGACCACCTGTACGTGGTGGACGACCGCTGGGACACCGCCTCCGGCGGCCTCACCACCCAGGTCGAACCGCACGACCACGGCCTCGCCTCCGGCCCCTGGTGGAACGTCGAGAGCTGGAAGCCGAAGCCGTGAGCCGCCGCCTCCCCTGGGGGGCCATGGCCCGCATGACGGGACGGCGCGCGCTGGCCGCCGTCCCGGTCCTGCTCGGCGTCACCCTCGCGGTCTTCGCCGTCGCCGAAGCCTCCCCCTTCGACCCCGTCAAGGCCTACGCCGGCACCGCCGGACTCACCGCCTCCCAGGAGAACCTGGACCAGCTGCGCGCCAACCTCGGCGTCGACCGGCCCCTCCTCACCCGCTGGTGGGAATGGCTCGGCGACGCCGTCACCGGCGACCTCGGACAGTCCGGCGTGATGCGCCAGCCCGTCGCCGACGTCATCGCCGAACGCGTCGGCTGGTCCGTGCTGCTCGCCGCCACCGCCTTCCTCGTCGCCGTCACCCTCGGCACCGCCCTCGGCGTCCTCGCCGGACGCCGCCGCGGCGGCCTCCTCGACCGGGCCGTGAGCTCCGCCGCGTACACCCTGGAAGCCGCCCCCGCCTTCTGGCTCGGCCTGCTCGCCATCTGGTTCTTCGCCCTCAGGCTCGGCGCGCTGCCCGCCGGCGGACTCACCGACACCGGCAGCGACACCGTCACCGCCGGCCAGGTCGCCGGCCACCTCGTGCTGCCCGCCCTCGTCCTCGGCGTCTCCCAACTGCCCTGGTTCTTCCTGTACGTACGCCAGGGCGTCGGCGACGCCCTGGAGGAGGACCCGGTGCGCGGCGCCCGTGCCCGCGGCCTCTCCGAGCGGACCGTCCTCACCGGGCACGCCCTGCGCTCCGGCATGCTGCCGATGCTCACCCTGATCGGCTCCCGGGTCCCCGAACTCATCACCGGCGCCCTCCTCGTGGAGACCGTCTTCAGCTGGCCCGGCATCGCCGCCGCCACCGTGCAGGCCGCCGTCTCCGTCGACTTCCCGCTGCTCGCCGCGCTCACCGTGCTCGCCACCGCGGCCGTGCTGCTCGGCAACCTGCTCTCCGACCTGCTGTACGGGCTCGCCGACCCCCGGGTGGGATTCGATGGCTGACACCGACCTCAAGGCCCGCACGTCCGGCCCGCGCAGGAGCGCCCCCGCCGACCGCACCCGGCGGGTGCGGCTGTGGAGCTCCGCGCTCGTCACCGGCGCCGTCGTCCTCGCCGTCCTGCTCGTCCCGCCCCTCGTCCAGCTCGACGAACAGGCCGTCGACCTCGGCAGCAAACTGCTGCCGCCGTCCTGGGACCACCCCTTCGGCACCGACGACCTCGGCCGGGACCTCCTCCTGCGCTGCGTCTACGGCCTGCGGATCTCGCTCCTCGTCGGCCTGGTCGCCGCCCTCGTCGCCACCGTCATCGGGACGGCCGTCGGTGCCGCCGCCGGCGCGCTCGGCGGCCGGTTCGACCGCTTCGTGATGCGGATCGTCGACGCCTTCTCGTCCGTGCCGCACCTGCTGCTCGGCATCTTCATCGTGGCCATGTTCCGGCCCGGGGTCTGGCCCGTGATCGTCTCCGTGGCGCTCACCCACTGGCTCTCCACCGCCCGGATCGTGCGCTCCGAGGTGCTGTCGCTGCGCGGGCGGCCCTTCGTGGACGCCGCGATCTCCGGCGGCGCCTCCCGCTGGCGCGTCGGCGTCCGGCACCTGCTCCCCGCCGTCCTGCCGCAGGCCGGGCTCGCCGCCGTCCTCATGGTGCCGCACGCCATGTGGCACGAGTCGGCGCTCTCCTTCCTCGGCCTCGGCCTTCCCAGCCACCAGGCCAGCCTCGGCAACCTCGTCCAGACCGCGCGCTCCTCGCTGCTCGCCGGCGCCTGGTGGCCGACGCTCTTCCCCGGCCTGCTGCTGATCGTGCCGACCCTCGCCCTCGCCGGCCTCGCCGGGATCTGGCGCGACCGGCTCAACCCGCGCCGCCGATCGGAGCTGACGCTGTGACCGGGAACACCGTGGACCCGCAGATCGCGCGGGCCCTCGCCGCCGTCAGCGCCGAGCGTGCCGAGGACGCGGTGCTGAGCGTCCGGGGCCTGACCGTGCGCTTCCGGCTGCGCGGCGGACGGAGCGTCGCCGCCGTCACCGACGCCGACTTCGATCTGGCGGCGGGGGAGTGCCTCGCCCTCGTCGGCGAGAGCGGCTGCGGCAAGTCCGTCCTCGCCTCCGCCCTCCTCGGCCTGCTCCCCGGCAACGCCGAGACCGCGGGCAGCGCCCTCCTCGACGGCACCGACCTGCTCGCCGCCGACGAACGCACCCTCGCCCGCACCGTACGCGGACGCCGCGTCGGCCTCGTCCCGCAGAGCCCCGCCGCCCACCTCACCCCGGTGCGCACCGTACGGGCCCACCTGGAGGAGACCGTCCGCGCCCTGACCGGCACCCCGCGGCGCGGGCGCCGGTCCGTCGCCGAGGCCGCCGCCGAACGGGCCGCGTTCCCCGCCGGGCACCTCGACCGCTACCCGCACGAGCTCTCCGGCGGCCTCGCCCAGCGCGCGGCCACCGCCCTCGCCCTCATCGGGGACGCGCCCCTGCTCCTCGCCGACGAGCCCACCACCGGACTCGACCGGGAACTCGTCGACCGCACCGCCGACGAGCTGCGCCGCCACGCCGACGAGGGCAAGGCCCTGCTGCTCATCACCCACGACCTGGCCGCGGCCCGGCGGGTCGCCGACCGGGTCGCCGTCATGTACGCCGGTCGGATCGTCGAACTCACCTCCGCCGCCCGCTTCTTCGGCGAACCCGGCCCCCGCCACCCCTACGCCCGGGGACTGGTCGACGCCCTCCCGGAACGGGAGTTCACCCCCATCCCCGGGCTGCCGCCCGAACTGTCCGACCTGCCGGAGGGCTGCGCCTTCGCCCCGCGCTGCGCCCGGGCCACCGCGGCCTGCGCCGTCCGGCCGGACGTCCTGGCCGGCACCGCCTGCCACCACCCCTGGGGAGCCGACGATGCTCGAACTCCATGACGTCACCGCCGGGTACGAGCGGCGCGCCCCGGTCCTCCGGGACGCCTCGCTCACCGTCGCCCCCGGCGAGTCCGTCGGCCTGCTCGGCCCCAGCGGCTGCGGCAAGTCCACCCTCGCCCGGGTCGCCGCCCTGCTGCACCGCCCCGACGCGGGCCGGGTCCGCGTCGACGGCACCGAGGTACGGGCCTGGCGCCACCGCGCCCCCCGCGCGCTGCGCACCTCGATCGGGGTGGTCTTCCAGCAGCCCCGGCTCTCCGCCGATCCGCGCCTGCGGCTCGCCGACCTGATCGCCGAGCCGCTGCGCGCCACCGGCCGGCGCGGCGAGGTCCCCGAACGCGTCGCCGCCCTCGCGCCCGTCGTCGGGCTCACCGGCGACCTGCTGGGCCGCCGCCCCCACGAGGTCAGCGACGGGCAGCTCCAGCGCGCCTGCCTGGCCCGCGCCCTGGTGCTGCGGCCCCGCTGGCTGATCTGCGACGAGATGACCGCGATGCTCGACGCCTCGACGACCGCCGCCCTGGTCGGTGCGGTGGAGGCATACCGGGCGGAGACCGGCGCGGGCCTGCTCGCCGTCGGGCACGACCGGGTGCTCCTGGAGCGCTGGTGCGACCGCACGGTCGACTGGGCCGACTGCCTCGCCGCCGGGGCCCCGGGCGCCCCGGGAGAGAATGCGGCATGACCAGCCCCTGGACCCCGCTGCCCGACACCCACCCCCTCGGCGGCCTGCGCCCCGTCCTGGAGGCGGCGGACGCGGTCCTCGGGCACGAACCCCGGGAGGGGTACGAGGACCGCTGCTGGGTCCTGCACACGGTCCACGACGGGACCCGGCGGCTGCGCTGGCGCGAGATCCTCGCGGAGGCCGGCCGGCCGCCCCTGGACCGGTGGCCGAAGACCCCCTCGTACCTCCTCTTCCAGGGCATCGAGGCGCGGCACGACTGGGAGGGGCCCTCGGACGGGGAGATCGACCGGGCCTGCCTGGCGCGGCTCGTCGCGCTGCTCGCCCGGCACGGCGCCGACGGTCCCGACACCCCCTGCCACGCGGCCCAGGCGCCGATCGAGGACCTCGGCACGTCCGTCCCGGCCCGCGCGGGGCGGCTCGCCGACGCGCCGGCCCACCACGACCACTGCTCGGGCCGGAGCGGCGCTTCCTGGCTCCAGTTCCCCGCCAACTGGTGGGCGGTGGACGGGTCCTGGTTCGTGCTGACCGACTGGGACCTGTGCGCCACCGAGGTCTTCGGCAGCGCCGAGCTGATCGCCGCGCTGCTGGCCGACGAGGAGCTGGAGGCCGTACGCCATCCGAGCATCGCCGAGACCTGGGCGCGGGGCTGAGGAACGGCCCGCTCCGGAAGACCACCCGGATGGGCGCGCCGCCGTACCGCCGTCCGGATCGCCCGGTCCGCCACACTGTCGGCCGAACGCCGCAATCCGGTGCGGCGCGAGGAGGGTTGCGCGATGGCCGTTTCCGTATCCGTACTGCTGCTCCTGCTGGTGCTCGCCATGATCTTCCTGCGCAGCGGCGGCCTGAAGTTCTCCCATGCGCTGGTCTGCGCGCTGCTCGGCTTCTTCCTGGCCGGCACGAGCATGGCGCCCAGCATCCAGAACGGGGTCGCCGCCACCGCCGACGTGGTGTCCAGCCTGAGGCCCTGACCGGCGTCCGCCGGTTCGTTTCGCGATCGTGAAGTGCGCGTGAAACGGCGCGCATTTCCATGTACATCTCAAGTCCTCGGGCCTAGCGTCGCCGCGGCGCGACCTTGTACGCACGCACCCGAGGAGCCGCATTGACCACCCGACCCCCCGGTCGGCGAGCCCGCGCGTTCGCGCTGATCGCCGCCGTGAGCGCGACCGCGCTCGCCCTGGCCACGCCCGTCGCCCTCGCCGACGAGATACCGCTCGCCCCCGGGCACCGGCTCGTCGAGCACTACGAGGGGGCGCCCGCCACCGCCCGGCCCGTCCCCGCCGAGGCCCCGCCCCAGCACCCGTACCTCGCCCCCAACGGGCGCAGCGGCATGCACGCCGACGCCGCCGGCAGCGGCACCCACCCGTTCTCCGGACCGCTCGGGCGCGACCCGGAGGTCGACAGCGAGAAGATCGCCGCCCTCGGCGGCGAGTGCGCCACCGTCACCTTCGACGCCGGCGGCCGGCTCGTCACCGTCTGCGGCACCTTCAACGGCTTCCTGCTCAAGCTGCTCGACCCGCGCACCCTGGACACCCTCGCCGAGTACAAGCTGCCGCAGCGCTCCTCCACCGTCGAGGCCATCACCCGCCTCGACTTCGAGAAGATCTTCAAGGACACCTCCGGCGGTGCCTACTTCTACCTCGACGACCGCGACAGGGTCGTCCTCGCCGACTCGCGCCAGCACGTCCTGCGCCTGGCGCACCGTCAGAAAAGCGACGGAGCGTGGGAGTTCGTCGTCGAGGACGACTGGGACCTGACCTCGCTCGTCCCGCACGACTGCGTCAGCTGGACCAACCTCTTCCCCAGCGGCGTCTGCGACCCGGTCACCTCGGTGATGCCCGACTGGGACGGGCGGATCTGGTGGGTGACCCGGCTCGGCCGCGTCGGCACCGTCGACCCCGCCACCGGCGCCCTGCGCGCGATCCGGCTCGACGGCGAGGAGATCCAGAACTCCTTCTCCGTCGCCGAGGACGGCGTCTCCATCGTCTCCGACCACGCCCTCTACAGCTTCCGCGCCGATCCCGACGGCACCCCGCGTGTCCAGTGGCGGCAGACCTACGACCGGGGCACCGGCACCAAGCCGGGCTCCGTGAACCAGGGCTCGGGCACCACCCCCGACCTCTTCGGCCAGAACGGCGCGCGGTACGTCGCCATCACCGACAACGCCGACGACCGGATGAACATCCTGGTCTACCGGCGCGGCACCGACGTGCCCGCGGCCGACCGGCTCGTCTGCAAGGTCCCGGTCTTCGGCTCCGGCGCCTCCACCACCGACAACTCGCTGATCAGCTGGGGAAACAGCCTCGTCGTCGAGAACAACTACGGCTACGAGAACATCACCTCGCTCACCTTCGGCCGGAGCGTCGTCGGCGGCGCCACCCGCGTCGACGTCCGCGCCGACGGCAGCGGCTGCGACACCGTGTGGGAGAGCGACGTCCGCTCGCCCTCCACGGTGCCCAAGCTGTCCACCGCCAACGGCCTGCTCTACTTCTACGAGAAGCGGCCCCACGCCCTCGGCATCGACGCCTGGTACCTGACGGCCGTCGACTTCCGCACCGGGAAGCGGGCCTGGTCCCGGCTGACCGGCACCGGTCCCGCCTACGACAACAACTGGGCGCCGATCACCATCGGCCCCGACGGCGCCGCGTACGTCGGCGTCTTCAACGGCATCGTCGCCGTCCGCGACGGCGCCTGACGGCCGGCCGGCACCGGCGCGGGCGTGCCCGGGACCCCAGGGGTCCCGGGCACGCCCGCGGTGCGTCCGGGGTCAGACCATCTCGGGCATCTCGCCGACCGTGGTCTTGACGTCGATCACCGCGAACGCGGCACCCTGCGGGTCCAGGACCGCCGCGAACCGCCCGAAGGGGCTGTCCATCGGCCCGAACACCTTCCGCCCGCCGGCCCGCTCGGCCGCCTCCACGGCCTTGTCGCAGTTGTCGACCGCGAAGTAGATCTGGATGTACGCGGGGACCTCGGCCGGGAAGTCGTCGGGGCTCATCACCATCCGGCCCAGGACGGGACCGGCACCCAGGTCGAAGACCCGGTAGTCCATGTGCTCGTCCTTGATCTTCTTCGAGCCGAAGTCGAAGACCGCGGTGAAGAAGTCGTCGGACTTGCCCGGCTCGCGGGTGAAGACCTCCGCCCACACGTAGCTGCCGGTCTCGCCCTCCAGCTCGAAGCCCTCGTGGGCACCGGCCTGCCAGACGCCGAACACCACGCCCGTCGGGTCCTGCGCCAGGCACATGGTGCCGAAGTCGCCCACCTTCATCGGCTCCATCAGCAGCGTGCCACCGGCGGCCTTGATCTTCTCCGCGGTGGTCTCGGCGTCGGGCGAGGCGAAGTACAGACACCAGGCCGACTGCGGCTCGCCGTCCTGTCCGGGCATCGGCGGGACGACCGCCGCGACCGCCTTGCCGTTCTTGTACGCCTGGGTGTAGTTCCCGAACTCCGAGGCGGACTCGCCGAAGGTCCAGCCGAGGACGTCGGCGTAGAACGCCTTCGCCCCCTCGACGTCCGTGAACATCGCGTCGGTCCAGACCGGCGTGCCTTCCGTGCGTGAAGCCATGACGGGACTCTCTTCCGAATCGATGACGTGTCTACGGCCACGCTAACCAGGTCCGCCCCCGCCCGCCTGGTGACGCACGGTGACCGTGCTCCGTCCCGCGTCCCCTCCCGTGTCCCGCGCCGCGCCGTCAGCCGTTCCGGCTCGTCACCGTCGGTGCTCACGGGTGGTCGGCGACAGCTCCTTGAGCAGCGCCCAGAAGACCGGGAAGTCGGGGATCTCCTTCGACTCCCGGGCCCACCGGCCGCCGCCGGCGGTCCGCACCACCACCAGGCCGTCGCCGCGCAGCTCGCAGCGCCGCACCCGCTCCCACGGGGAGGTCCCCGAGGGCAGCGTGATGCCCCGCCCGTCCAGCGCCACCTCGCCGAAGGCGACGCTGCCGCCCTCCTCCAGGGTGGACACCGCCGTCGGCAGGGCGCGCCGGACCGTCTCGTCCAGGACGATCTGGGCCAGCTCGCGGATCTGCGAGTCGGTGGGCTTCGGCACGGTCTCCTCGTTGATGAACCCGCCCACCGACACGGTCCGCCGTCCGCCGGCCGACAGGCGGTACGCGTAGCGGGTCCCCGCGTAGCCGCCGTGGACGTAGGTGCGGGTGACGTCCTGGTGCATCGCGGTCACCGACGCCCAGGGCACCGCCCGCGCGCCGCCGTCCGCGCCGGGGCAGAGCAGCCCCCGCTCGTACAGGTACACGTACTCGTCGGGCCGTAAGGACGCGCCCGGCACCCTGCCGT
Source organism: Streptomyces sp. NPDC093111 (assembly GCF_040683955.1). Classification (NCBI taxonomy): domain Bacteria; kingdom Bacillati; phylum Actinomycetota; class Actinomycetes; order Kitasatosporales; family Streptomycetaceae; genus Streptomyces; species Streptomyces sp. NPDC093111. The sequence continues at coordinate 87,112 of NZ_JBFBNW010000022.1, forward strand.
ACCGCCACACCTGCCGCCCGAGCAGCCCGAACGGCAGCGCGAGCAGCGCGATCCCCGCCCAGGTCCCGACCAGCCGGGTGGCGAGGACCGGGAGCCACAGGCTCGCCACCGTGAGGAGCAGCAGCGCGGCGGGCGGCCCGCCGCCGCGCCGTTCGCTCTCGGCGTGGTGCGCCCGGAATCCCCGTAGGTACATCCCGAGCCCGGCCTCGCGCGCGGTCCGCGTGGCCTCCTCGCCCGGCGGTGGCACCGTCACCCGGTCGCAGGTCGTCACCGCGCACCCCCCTCCCCCTCATCGGCATGATGTCAGGGGCGTCCCCGGGGGGCCAGACGCTCGACGGCGTATCGGTGGAACGGGGTGTCGTCGATGGGGAGTTCGGGGCGCCACAGCTTCAGCACCTGGGCCGAGGGGAGGAAGAGCGCGGTGGGCAGCCGGCCGGGGTCGGTCCACTCCCAGCGCTCGATCTTGTCGGGTTCGGCGACGGCCGGGGTGCCGGTGTGGGCGTGGACGACGGTCGCGGCGGTCATCCGGGTCAGCTCGGCAGAGGTCCGGGTGTCCAGGACGAGCCCGATGACCCGGGCGTCGGCCTCGTCGGCCACGAGCGTGGTCTCCTCGGCCAGTTCGCGCACCGCCGCCCGCTCGATCGACTCGCCGGGGTCGACCTTGCCGCCCGGGAGCTCCCAGACACCGGAGCGGTGCAGGCCGAGCAGGACCCGGCCGGCGGCGTCGGTGACCACCACGCCCGTGCCGAGGGATGCCTGGGCGGGGGGCGGCTGGGTGTTGCGGGCGGCGTCGGTCATGGACTCTCCTCGGGCGGGGCGCGTCGTCCCGCCCAGCCAACACCATGGCACCGACAACGCTCAGAGCACGGCGATGCCCAGGGGGCGCGAGCCGGCCGCCAGCCGGTGGGTGGAGCCGTCGGTGAGGTCGACGACGGTCAGGCCGTCCCAGGAGCCGTCGCGGGTGAAGCCGCCCGTGACGTAGGCGGTGCGCCCGTCCCCGGAGACGGCGACGTCCTCGTGCGGACCGTCCAGGGGGTGGACGCGCTCGGTGCCGTCGGGCGAGCGGACGGTGAGGGACGGGCCCCGGTCGGTGGCGGGGTCGATGGGGCCGGTGCCGACGGTCAGGAGGGTGCCGTCGGGGGTGACCGTGACGCCGTGCTGGTGCGTGTTCGCGGTCATCGGCTCGATCTCGGAGCGGCCGGTGCGCGGGTCGAGGACGACGAGCCGCTCGCCCTCGAAGGGCAGCAGCAGCTTCCCGTCGGACGGGCGGACCGCCGCGTAGTGCGGCTTCAGCCAGGAGCCGAGCCCGCCCTCCGTCCCGTACGGGGCCACCTCGATCCGGCGCGGGCGCAGGGTGTCGGCGCGGACCACGGTGACGTCGAAGGAGTCGTGGTCCGTCGCGTACACCTCCGAGCCGTCGCGCGCCACGTCCACGTCGAAGGGCCGCCGCCCGACCGGCACGGTGTCCGTGACCTTCAGGGCCTTCGTGTCGATCACCTCCAGGGTGCCGTTCCCGCCCGGCACGTTGACGCCCACGTACGCCCGGCCGCCGTCGGGCGACAGGGCGATGCCCATGCCGCCGCCCCGGTACTCGCCGGTGGTGACGGGACCCGTCGCCGTCCGGTACGGGACGAGCGCGAGGCGCGTGCGCGTGACGGTGTCCACGACGGCCACGCCCTCGGCGGTGGCCACCCAGGCCCGGCCGTCGGCGCCGACCGCGAGCCCGTACGGCGCGGTGCCGACCCGCACCGAGGAGAGCGGCCCGCGCGCGGGGTCGACGAAGGTGACCGTGTCCGCGCCGAAGTCGGCGAGGAGCAGCGTGCCCGCCGGGGTGGGCGTGTCCGGGGACGGCGACGGGGCCGCCGGGGCGGGGGTCGGCGAGGCGGGGGAGGGGGTGGCGGGGGACGCCGGCGCGGAGGCTCCGGCGGCCTCCGTACCGCCCTGGGCGCACCCGGCGAGCAGGGCGACGGCGGCGGCCAGTCCGGCGAGGGCGCGGTGACGGTTCATCGGCGGGACTCCTGGGGCGGGGCGGGGCGGGTCCGGGCGGGTCCGGTAGGCGTGGGGCGGCGGGAACCGCCCGTGTCCCATGCTCCGGCCACCCCGCGGCCCGCCGGGTCAACCGATCGGCTGACCCTTCGACGGCCGAAGGGCCCGCACCCCGGTCGGGCCGAAGGCCCCGCCCCCGCACCCCCGCCGCCGGTCACCGCCCCCTGCCCTGCCCTGCCCTGTCCTGCCCCGACCGGTCCGGTTCGGGCGCGGTGGCTCCGTCAGACGACGACCACGTCGACCGCGGACACCGGATTGCAGCCGTAGCCGCGGGCGTTCCACGGTGCCCGCTCCGGCTGGACCGCCCCGTCCGCGTCGGTGGCCCGCGCGAGCACCCGGTAGCGGCCGGGGGCGTCCGGCGTCCAGGGGCGGGACCAGGCCGTCCACGCGTACGGGCCGGAGGGCCGGGTCAGTTCGGCGTCCCGCCATCCCGCCGACGGGTCCTCCGGGGCGTCCTCGTGCACGGTCCGCACCTCGACCCGCCGCACCGGCACCCCGTCGCCGGACCAGGCCCGGCCCCGCACCAGGGTCTCCCGGCCCCGCCGCAGGTCCTCGTCCGGCTCGGGCGCGGTGATCAGCGAGCTGACCCGCAGCCCGGCGACCGGGCCCGTGGCGCCGTCGTCCGCGTCGACGTACACGTACTCCTCGGTCTGGAACACCCCGGCGAAGGGCTCCGTGACCGCCCGCACGCCCACCAGCCACTTCACGTCCGCCACCGCGTACCGCCCGGGGACCACCAGCCGCACCGGCGCGCCGTGCTCGGGGGTGAGCGGCGCGCCGTCCAGGCGGGTGGCGAGGAGGGTGCCGGGGTGGCGGGCGACGGCGAGCGGCAGGCTGCGGGCGAAGGGCGTGCGGTGCCCGCGCACGGTTCCCGCGTCGGCACCGGTGAAGACGCACTCGACGGCCGCCGGGTCGATGCCCGCGCGTTCGGCGAGCAGCCGGAACGGGACGCCCGCGAACCGCGCGCAGCCGACCGCCCGCCGGCCCCAGGGCAGTCCCGGCGGCCGGGGCGTCATCAGGGTGCGCCCGTTGCCCGCGCACTCCAGGACCACGTCGAGTTCCGTGTGCGGGAGGGCGAGCAGCTCCGCGTACCCGAGGGCGAGGGGCGCCCGCACCGCCCCGTCGATCCGCAGCCGCCACCCGGCGGGCGCGAGGCGCGGCACGCCGAAGTGGTCGCGGACGAAGAGGGCGCCGGCGGGGGTGACCGGTTCGGTCAGCGCGGCCGACGGCGTCTCGGCGTTGTACGGGTCGGTGGTCACCGTCTCCGGCGCCCACGCGGTGGCTCCCGGCCCGCGGGGGATCACGGAGGGGCACATGGTCCCTCCAGGCTACGCCCGGACCCTCCTGGGCCGTCCGCCGGACGCTGGGTCATACTGACCCTCCTCGATCAACAGATTGTTCAAGGAGGACTCTTGGGCGCCAGTTTCAAGACGGTCATCGAGGTGGGCCCCGGCCACCTCGCCCAGGCGCGGGCCCTCGGCCACGCCTTCCAGGAGGCCATCGCCCCCGCCACCGTCAACTACGACTTCGACCACATCCGCGACGCCGCCGCCGCGATCCCCGACAGCAGCATCGTGCGGATGGTGCGCGGCTGGGGACTCCAGGAGCACGCCCCGGTCCTGGTCATGGTCCTCTCCCTCAAGGAGGCCGTCCGGCAGGCCCTGCCGCCCGAGTCGGCGCAGGCGTCCTTCTGGGACACCGTCGAGCGCGAACTCGTCGACGCCTTCACGGGCCTCGCCGCCCAGGAGGGCCTGCCGGGCCTCGCCTACTACGAGGAGGGCGCCGACCGCACCCGCTACTACCGGGACCTGTTCTTCGCCCTCCAGGACGAGGAGACGGGCGAGCACATGTACGCCATCGCGTTCTGCATCGACGTCACCATCGGCCTCGGCAAGGAGGCCGTCGGCGCCCTGGAGATGACCGACGCCGTCCCCTTCGCGATCCGCCTGAACGCGATCGTGCTGCGCCAGGAGCTCGCCCCCGCCCTCGCCGCCTGACCCTCCGCACCACGTCACGGCCCGCCGTCCCGGGCCATGGCCTTCCGCGGGTACCGGGCGGTAGCGTCGCCGCACAGCGGAGACCGGCGGAAGGACGAGACGCGCGATGACCCAGCGGTTCGGCGACTACCAGAACGAGATCTACCTGGCCGGGCTCTTCGGCACCCCGCCCACGCTCCCCATGACCTTCGCCGAGCTGGAGGACCGGGCCCGCGCCGCGCTCCCGCCGTCCGTCTGGTCGTACGTCTCCGGGGGCGCCGGCGACGAACACACCCAGCGGGCCAACGTCGAGGCCTTCCGCGACTGGGGTCTGGTGCCCCGGATGATGATCGGCGCCGCGCAACGCGACCTCACCGTGGACCTGTTCGGACTGCGGCTGCCCACCCCGCTGCTCATGGCCCCCGTCGGCGTCATCGGCCTGTGCGCCCAGGACGGACACGGCGACCTGGCCACCGCCCGCGCCGCGGCCCGCACCGGCGTCCCGATGATCGCCTCCACCCTGAGCGTCGACCCGATGGAGTCGGTCGCCGCCGAACTCGGCGACACCCCGGGCCTCTTCCAGCTCTACACCCCGACCGACCGCGCCCTCGCCGAGAGCCTGGTGCACCGCGCCGAGGCCGCCGGGTTCAAGGCCATCGTGGTCACCCTCGACACCTGGGTCACCGGCTGGCGCCCCCGCGACCTCGCCACCGGCAACTTCCCCCAGCTGCGCGGCCACGCGCTCGCCAACTACACCTCCGACCCGGTCTTCCGCGCCCGCCTCGCCAAGCCGCCGGAGGAGGACCCGCAGGCCGCCGTCCTGGAGTGGACCGGCCTCTTCGGCAACCCGCTCACCTGGGACGACCTGCCCTGGCTGCGCTCCCTCACCTCGCTTCCCCTCGTCCTCAAGGGCCTCTGCCACTCCGAGGACGTCCGCCGGGCCAGGGACGGCGGCGTGGACGGCGTCTACTGCTCCAACCACGGCGGACGGCAGGCCAACGGCGGACTGCCCGCCCTCCATGCCCTGCCGGACGTGGTGGCGGCGGCCGACGGACTGCCCGTGCTCTTCGACTCGGGCGTCCGCACCGGCGCCGACGCGGTCAAGGCCCTGGCCCTCGGCGCCACCGCCGTCGCCGTCGGCCGCCCGTACGCCTACGGCCTCGCCCTCGGCGGTACCGACGGCATCGTCCACGTCCTGCGGTCGCTGCTCGCCGAGGCCGACCTCGTCATGGCCGTCGACGGCTACCCGGCCCTCGCCGACCTGCGGGCCGAGGGCGCGCTGCGCCGGGTGTGAGGGGGCGCGGGGGCGGGGCCGTTCAGCGTCGTCCGAGGACCTCGGCGAGCCGGGAGAACCCGTCCGCGCCGTGCCCGAGGGCGACGGTCCGGCGGGCCAGCCCCTCGGCGGCGCGCATCACGCCCGCCTCGATGCCGTGGTCCTCCGAGCTGTGCACGATGTGCGCCATCGACGACACCGCCGAGGTCAGCGGGTTGCCCTCGCCCGAGTACGAGCCGCTCTCCACGTCGTCGGCCCACTCCCGGAACAGCGGCGGCAGGATCGCCCCGATCCCCTCGGCGAACGGGGCGAGTTCGCGCGGGGAGACGCCCTCCGCGGTCGCCAGCGCCAGCGCGTGGGTGTAGCCGGCCATCGCGGTCCAGAAGATGTCGAGCAGCGCGATGTCGTAGGCGGCGGCCCGCCCGACGTCCTCGCCGAGGTGGGTGTGGGTGCCGCCCAGGGCGTCGAGCACCGGCCGGTGCTCGTGGTGCAGCTCCTCCGGGCCGCTGAACAGGAACACCGCCTGCGGCGTGCCGATGGTCGGGGTCGGCGTCATGATGGCGCCGTCGAGGTAGCGGATGCCGTGCTCCCCGGCCCACCGGCCGGTGTCCCGGGCCCGCCCGGGGGTGTCGGCGGTCAGGTTGAGCAGGGTGCGCCCCTTGAGCGCGGCGGTCACCGGACCGCGCCGCAGTACGGCGTCCGAGGCGTCGTAGTCGACCACGCAGACGACGGTCAGCGGGCTCGCCGCGACCGCCTCCTCCGCGGTCGCCGCGCCGAGCGCGCCCCGGGCGAGCAGCTCGGCGTCCCGGCCGGGCGTGCGGTTCCACACGGTGGTGCGCACCCCGGCGGCCGTGAAGGCGCCGGCCAGGGCACGGCCCATGGGGCCGAGCCCGATCACCGTGACGGCCGAGGACCCGGGGGAAGCCGGGGAGGCGGGGGCGGTGGGGGAAGAAGGCATGACGGAACTCCCTTGGAGGTGAGGTAAGAAGGCAAGGAGACGACGCGAGACACCGGAGGACGACGCAGATGACGCGCAGCCGCGCCCTGGACACCGACGTGTGCGGAGTGACCGCCGCGATCGCCGTGATCGACGGCAAGTGGAAGACGCTGCTGCTGTGGCTGCTGGAGTCCGGCCCGCACCGGCCCGGCGAACTGCGCCGGAAGGTACCGGCGATCAGCGAGAAGGTGCTGACGCAGGCGTTGCGGGAGATGGAGACGGACGGCCTCGTCCACCGCGAGGTGCACGACGTGGTGCCGCCGAAGACCGTCTACTCGCTCACCGGATTCGGCCAGGAGCTCGCCACGGCGCTGGCTCCGCTCTCCGACTGGGGCCACCGCAGGCTGGACCGGCTCACCGAGGAGCGTGCCGTGTCCTGATCCCTCGTCGTCCTCCTGTTCCGGCCGTGGTCCGGGGCGGGGTGCCCCGGGTGTCTCCCGGCCTCCGCCAGGTTCTCCCGGGGGCGCGGGCGGCGACAAGTACCCACAAAAAAGTGGGTGTCGGGGAGTCCCATGGACGCCCACGCCCGGGAACGACCGCGGCGCGCCGCGGCGTCCGTCTCCTCGGGGCCGCGGACCGGGGCCTTTCGGCCGTCCGTCGTCCGCGTCCTCCCGCCTGAGGGGATCGCCGTGGCGCACCGCTGCCCGGAGGCGGCAGCCGGTCGTGTCCGTCACCTGACCGGCCGACGCCTGCCGTCACCACCCCACCGGCCGCCGCCGTCCGGCGGCCGGTGGGCCCCCGGGTGCTCAGTCCACCGGCGCCAGCAGGTGTCCGAGCACCGCGCGCGTCGCGCGGGCCACGGCGGCGCGGGTGTCCTCGGTGTGGTCGAGGGTCTCGAAGCCGTGGCGGGCGAGCGGGGCGTCGACGACGTCCACCTCCGCGCCCGCCTTCCCGGCGGCGGTCAGGAACTCCTCCACCGTCGCCGCGAACACCTCGTGCTCCAGCTCCGCCCGGACCAGCACGACCGGCGGGCCGCCCGCGGCCACCGCCGCGGCGGGCCGGAAGCGCGGGGGCACCGCGCGCCAGCTGGGCGGCGGCGCGAGGACCGGATAGCTCAGGGCCACCGTACGGAGCCAGGGCGCCGGAGCCGCGAGCCAGTCGGCCGAGAGCAGGCCGCCCGCCGACAGGAACCACAGCGCGATCCGGTCCCCGTCCACCCGCGGATCGGCACGGACCAGCTCCACCGCCTCGGCCAGGTCCTCCGCCGCGCGCGGATAGTCCGCCAGGTCGTGCAGACGGTGGTCCAGCGTCGCCCCCACCACGCCCAGGCCCGCCACGTACCGGGCGTAGCCGAGCAGGGTCGCCGAGTCCCGGGGCGTCGGTCGCGCGTCGGGCGGCACCGGCCCGCCGTGCACGAACAGCACCGCCGGGCGCGGCCCTTCGGCCTCCGGCAGATGCAGATCGACCCGCCCCTCGCGCACCCGGGGCCGCTCCTCGACGTCCAGGAGGAAGGATCCCGTGTGTGCCGGACGCTCCCGCTCCGGCGCCTTCACTCGGTGCCCCTCGTCCGCCGCGGCCCGCAGCAGCGCCCCGGCCAGTTCGCCGGGCGCGGAGAGCATCGGCCAGTGCCCGGTGCCCAGTTCGAGGAAGCCGACCCGCGGACCGGCGAGCACCCGGAACGCCGGCGGGCCCGTCGCCACCAGCAGCTCGACCATCGCGATCCCGGAGCCGTTCGCGGTGCACAGCACCCCGGTCGTCGGCCGGTCGAAGGGGCTGCCGGTCAGCCGCAGCGGCTGGGTCAGCGTCCGCGCGGGCTGCGGCGCGGCGAGCCGGTCCAGCCGGTCCAGCGCCTCCGCCGGGATCCCCTCCAGGCTGCCCCAGCGCCCCCACTCCCCGCCCGACGGCGGCGCCACGAACCCGTCCCGCTCGACGGTCCCCTCGGGGGCGAGCGCGAGCGCCGCGTCGCCGTCCCCCGGCATCCCCGCGTCCAGGTACACCACCCGCGCCACCCGCCCCGGCCGCCGGTCGGCGGCGCCCAGCACGGGGTGGATGCCGTAGTCGTGCCCGACGAGCACCACCTCGGACGCGCCGCAGGCGTCGACCGCCCGCAGCACGTCCGCGACGTGCGTGTCCAGGTCCGTGCCCGGCCCGCCGGGCGGCCCGTCCACCATCCCCGTCAGCCCCACCGGAACCGCCTCGGCCCCCGCCTCCCGCAGCCGGTCCGCGACCTCGCCCCACACCCAGCCCCCGGTGAACGGCCCCGACACCAATACGAATGCGGTCATCTCTTCGTCTCCTCACGTTCCTCCTGGCAGGGCGAACGGTAGGAACTCCCCCTGGGGGAGGTTCAAGCGCGCGAGGGCCCGGCCGGCCGACGCGCCCCGCGGGTTAGCCTGGTGCCTCGCGGCGGGGGAGGGCGTGCGGGTGTCACCGGAGGAGCTGTGGAGCATCGGCGAACTCGCCGAGCGCGCGGGCGTGACCGTCAAGACCGTCCGCTTCTACTCCGACCGCGGGCTGCTGCCCGAGGCCGGGCGCAGCGGCGGCGGTCACCGGCGGTACGGGCCCGAGGCACTGGACCGGATCCGGCTGATCCGCTCCCTGCGCACGCTCGACCTGCCCGTCCCGGACGTCGGGCGGGTGCTCGACCGCGACGACGACCTGGCGGACGTCGTCGCCCGGCGACTGCGGGAGGTCGGCGGCCGGCTCGCCGCCCTGCGCTGGCAGGAGGCGTCCCTCAGGCTCCTCCAGGACTGCACCGCCGAGGAACGCGTCGAGCGGCTGCGGCTCCTCGGGACCGTGCCCGTGCCGCCCGACACGACGGCCCTGGCCCGCTTCTGGCGCCGCACGCTGCCGGTACGGCTGCCGCCCCGGCTCGCCGCCACGATCGTCGGCGTCGCCGTGCCCGACCCGCCCGAGGACCCGACCCCCGCCCAGGTCCTGGCCTTCGCCCGCCTGCACGAACTCGTCGCCCGGGCGCCCGCCCCGGTCGTCCACCTCGACGGCCTCGACCACCGGCCCGCCGTCCTGTACGAGGGCCTCGGCGAGGCGTACGCCCTCGCGGCGGCGCACCTGCGGGCGGGCCGCCCGCCCGTCGCGGGCGAGGCGCTCGACTGCTTCGTCGCCGCCTACGCCGCCGCCCTCGGCGTGCCCGACACCCGCGCCTTCCGGCGCCGTCTCGGCGGGCTGATGATCCAGGGCGCCGACCCGCTGATCGCCCGCTACTGGGAGCTGGCGGCCGAGGCGGCCACGCCCGCCGCGGGCCGCGCCGAACCGACGGCCGGCGCGACCCACCACTGGCTCTGCGTGGCCCTCAAGACCGGCCCCGGGACACGTCCGTTCCCGACCGGTCAGGAGAAGGAGCGCCCGAAGAACTCCAGCTCGGCGACGGCCACCTGACGCGTCGGGTCCGCCCGCCACGCCGTGCGCACCACGAGCCGCACGGACACGGCGTCCCGCACCCGCAGCTCGATCTTCTGGGTGCCGCCGTCATTGATCCGGTGCTGCGATACGTGCGTCTCGCCCGCCGAGTCCGTGACCACCAGGTCGAAGGTGCGCGGCGTCGCCTGCCCGTCGGCCCGGGTGGTGTTCTTCCCGCTGCCGGGCGTGATCAGGACCGCCAGCAGATCGGTCGGCTCGCCGAACAGCGCCTCCAGGTACTGGCCCGCCGAGTCGCCCGCGTACCCGGTGCCCCACCAGGTGTTGGAGTAGCCGTCGCCCGCCATCGCGGCCCCCTGCTTCGGGGCGGAGTGCGAGGCGCGCCAGGCCGCCGGGTGGACCGGGGTCCGGTCGGCGAAGTGGTCCTGCACGGCGCGGGCGGCCGGCGGCCCGCCGAAGACGCCGCCCACGACCACGGCCACCACGGCGGTCGTCGCCAGGGCCCGCACGATCCAGCGCCCCCGGTCCCGGGCGAGCCGGGGCCGCTGACCCGCGTACGGGCCTTCGGCCGCCGTCAGCGGTCGCGCGACCAGCGGCGTCGCGCAGACCCGGCAGAAGTGCCGGCCGGGGGTGTTGCCGGTCCCGCAGGCGGGGCACGGCGTCCCGCCGTGCGCCACCACGGGCGCCTCGGCGGCCCGGACCGTCGGCCGGGGCGCGTCCGGGCGGCCCGGCAGCACGGCGGCCGGGGCGGCCGGGTCGCTCTCCGGGACGGGGACCAGGAGGGCGCGGGCGACGGTGTCGGACGGGCCGGAGGGGCGCACGGGGGCGGGAACGGGAGCCGAGGCCGCGGGGGCGGGAGCGGCGGCCGGTGCCGCGGGGGCCTCGGCCGGGGCCGGCGTCTCGACCGGGGCGGCGGTGGCCCGGGCCGGGGCCCCTGCGGCGGGCGCCGCCGGGGCATCGCTCCCGGTCGCGGGCCCGTCTCCGGTGGCGGCCGTCGGCGCCCCGCCGTCACCGCCGCCGCTCTCGCCCTCCCGTACCGCGGGCAGCGACTCGGTGACGGCCTCGGACGCCGGGGCGCCCGCGCCCGCACCGGCCGGACCGGTCGCCCCGCCGGTACCACCGGACCCGGCCGTCCCGGAGGTCCCGGCGGGGGTCGTCGAGCCGCCGTCCCGGGCGCCGTCCTCGGCGCCGTCCCCGGCCGCCGGGCGCGCCGACGGCGTGTCCCAGCGCAGGAACGCGCCGCACGCGTCGCAGAAGGACTGGTCCGCCGCCCGGACCGGACGGGCACAGTCCGGGCAGGGACGGGGCTGGGCGGTGTCGCTCATGGGGTGGAGACTCCTTCGGGGGCGGAAGCGGCGGTCACCGTGGTGGTGAACGGAAGATGGGCCGGGCGCGCGGCGGCCACGACCGCGCGCAGCCGGTACGGGTCCACGGCGCCCGGGTCGGCGACCCGGAGGGTGACGTGGAGTCCGGGCACGGGCGTGCCGGGGAACGGGCCGAGCGGACGCACCGAGAAGTGCGCCCCGCCGCTCTCGACGACCTCGGGCGCGGTGCCGAAGGCGAGCCGCACCGCCGCCACCAGACCGCGCCGGGTGCCGCGCACCCGGTGCAGCGCGACGGCCGCCGCGACGGCACGGCGGCGCGTCTCCAGCGGCTCGGAGCCGTCGAGTTCGGCGCCGACCCAGGTCGCCAGGTAGTCGACGAAGTCGGCCGGGGCCAGCGCGGGCGAGAAGTACGCCTCCAGCGAGTCCAGCACGTTGAAGAGGGGCGCGAGGACCACGTCCAGGCCCGACACGAACCGGCGCCCGAAGTCGTCCTCCGCGTACACGGCGGGCAGCGCGTCGCCCAGCGGGTACGGCGTCGCCAGACCCGGCACCGTACCGCGCGCGGAGCCGCCCGGCGCGCCGTGCCGCGACCCGTTCACCGGGCCTCGATCACGCGGACGTGGTGGTCGAACGGGAACAGCAGCGCCGACGGGGCCAGTTCGATCCGGTCCGTCGCCTCGCCCCGGCGGCCGGTCAGCGGGTCGGCCGGGTGGAGCAGCACCTCGTCGACGAGCTCCACGCCCGGCACCCGCTGGAGGGCCGCGAAGATCTCCCCGGCGCGCAGCGGACGCCCGAACGGCCAGCCCTCGCCGTGCACCCCGCCGGTCAGCGGATCGAGGTACGCGTAGAGCGCGTCCAGCGCGTCGGAGCGCACCTTCTCCGCCTTCACCGCCCGGAACGCGTGCAGCGTGGCCACCACCGTCGCCCCCTGGTAGAACGGCGGCCCGACCGCGAGGCGGGTGCCGAGCGGGCGCCGCTCGTCGAGGAAGTCCGTCACCCGGCCCAGCAACTCCTCGCCGGGCACGAGCTGTTCGAAGCGCAGCCGGCCGCCCCGGTCGGCCACCGCCTGCGGCACCACCAGGACCCGCACCGCGTTGTCCCCGGACTCCGCCGCGTCCGCCGCCAGACAGGCGATCCGCGCGGCCTCGGGAGCGGCCCGGCGGGCCAGCTCCTCGTAGTCGCGGGCGGTGACCGCCCGCTCCTGGGCGCGCAGCGCGATCGGCGCGCGCAGCCTGGCCTCCTCGACGGTCTCCCCGTCCACCCCGCCGCGCGCCGCCTCACGGTTCTCGACCCGGGCGATGTACGGGATGGAGCTGCGCAGCACGCTGATCGAGGACCGCGCGACGTTCCCGGCCCGGCCGCCGCCGGTGCCGTACCGGGCCACGCGGATCGCCGCGCCCTTCGGCGGCACCGCCCCGAACTGCCGCAGCGTGCCGTCGGGCTGGCGCACGCTCGGACCGAAGGCGATCTCGCCGGTCGTCGCGTCGAGGGTGAAGTGCCGGTCGCGGGGGCGGGAGGACGCGAAGTCGGGGACCAGGGTCCACTCCTGCCAGCCCGTCGCCGTGTCGCCCTCCAGCGCGGGGGCGCCACCGGCCCCGTCCCCGGGGCTCGCGGCGCCGGGCTCGTCCGTGTGCTCGGCGATCTGGAGCAGCATCGGCGGCCGGTTCACGACCGGCGCGTGGGTCAGCCGGAACCGCTGCCCCGGAACGCCCTCCGACACGCCCGGCGACTCGTCCCGCACCGTCTCCGCGTGCGCCGCCCGCACCGTACCGCCGATGGTGAAGGCGCTCGCGGCGCGGACCGTCGGCGACTCGCTGTACGCGGGCTGGCCCTCGGCCGCCTGGACGACCCGGCAGCGCACCCAGCCCGCCTCGTGCCGGCCCAGCCGGGACAGCGCGTGCCCCGCCGGTATGTGCAGCACCACCTCGCCGGGCCGGTTGAGACCGCCCGTGGTGTCCTCGTCGACCTCGCAGCCGACCCAGCCGTCCGTCGCCGTCCACGCCTCCCACACCAGCGGGGGCATCCGCGGGTCCACGCCCACGCCGTCCACCCGGCTGTCCAGGCCGAGCACCAGGACACAGCCGGGGACGGCCGCCGACAGGCCGAAGAGCAGCAGGTCGCCCACGGCCGGCAGCGGCGCGAACGCGGGCACGTCGGAGCCGCCGAGGACGTCCTGCGTCCGGTCCTCCGGGGTCTCGCCGGCCGGCTGGCGCAGGAACCGCGCCAGCTCGCAGGGGACCACCGTCAGATCGTCGGTGGTGGCGAAGACGACCGCCTCCTCCGTCTCCGTACGCCCGGTCGACACCTCCGTGCCGGCCGGCAGCAGCACCGGCTCGATCTGCGGCGCCGACAGCCGGAACGTGACGTCCGCGTGGGCCGCGGCCGGCGGGAAGAGGGTGATGCCGAGGAGGTCGAGGAAGGCCAGGTGGTTCTTCTCCGGGACCCGGTTGAGGCGGTAGACCAGCTGGTCGGCCATGTGCGCGACGGCCTCGACGAGCGTGACGCCGGGGTCCGAGACGTTGTGGTCCGTCCATTCGGGACACGCCTGCTGGATGTAGCGCTTGGCGTCGTCGACGAACTGCTGGAAGCGGCGGTCGTCGAGATGGGGTGCGGGCAGGGCCATGGCGGCTCTTTCAGTCCTCGGAGGGGATGACGTAGAAGGGGAAGACGAGGTTGCGCGGGTTGTTGGTGCCGCGCACCCGGTAGCGGACGTCGATGTGCAGGGTGGCCGGATCCCCCGGGGCCGGGGTCACCGTGACCTCCTCCACCTCGATGCGCGGCTCCCAGCGCTCCAGCGAGGTCAGCACCTCGTACCGGATCCGCCCCGTCGTCGCGTCGTTCACCGGCGCGAAGACCAACTCGTGCACCGCACAGCCGAATTCGGGCCGCATCGGCCGCTCGCCCGGCGCCGTCGCGAGCACCAGCCGCATCGACTCCTCGATCTCGCGGTCGCGCCGCACGAGCGCGATCGACCCGCTCGGCCCGGTGCGCAGCGGGAACGCCCAGCCCGCACCGACGAAATGCTCACTCATGGAAGGTCCTCTCTCCGCTCACGGGCCCGTCAGAGCGGGGAGGCCGCGATGACCGGGTTCGGCATCGGGACGGTGAAGGTGACGATGTTGGGCGCGTTGAGGACGGCCTGCGTGGCCGAGGCCTTGAACCGCGTCCCCGCCTTGATGTCGACCCCCATGGTCGACTTGATGTCGACCCCGGTTCCGGCGTTGAGGCTGATCTTCCCCAGCGCGGAGAGCGTGAGGTCCGCCCCCGACTCCACCGTCACCCCGCGCGCGCCGCTGATCGTCACCGTGCCGTCGCTGTCCACGGTCAGCGTCGTACGGGCCTCGTTCAGCTCGATGCTCAGCTTCCCCTGCGCGGTGCGCAGCCGGATGCCGTGCGAGGCGCGGGTCCGGCCGCCGCCCTCCTCCCGCAGCTCCACGGTGTGCCCGGTGCGCGAGGTCAGCGCCCGCCACTGCACCCGGCCGCTGGTCGGGTCGACCGGCGGCACCCGGTCGGTCGCCGGAGTGTGCTTGTCGACGCCGTTGTACAGCCCGGCCAGGACGTACGGGTGCTCAAGCGAGCCCCGGTCGAAGGCGCACAGCACCTCGTCGTCGACGTCCGGCAGCATCAGCCCGCCGCCCCCGCGCCCGCCCAGCTGCGCCACCCGGCACCAGTCGCTCTCGTACGTCGCCGACAGCCACGGGAAACGCAGCCTGACCCGGCCCAGCGACAGCGGATCCTTGGTGTTGGTGACCAGCGCGACCGCCACCCCCGGCATCGGCGGCGCCGGCTCGCCGCCGCCGGCGGCCGTCCCGTACAGCGAACGGAACTGGCGTCCCGACACCGTCAGCCAGGACGTGAACTGCCGCCCCGACGCGAAGACGTGCCGCACCCCGGTCGCCGTGTACCGCCCCTCGAACGGGAACCCGGCACCCTTCACCGCCACCGGCTGCCCCGGCTTCAGCTCCGGGTTGCCAGTCACGGCCACCTCCACCTCCGCGAACGAGCCGGTGACGTCGTCGGCGAGCGAACGCGCCGCCTGCCGCACCTCCGACTGGGTGGTGAACGGGCGGTCCGCCAGGGTGAGTTCGGCCGTCCCGAACGGCGCGGAGAGCTGCGCGGGCGTGATGTCCGAGACGATCTCCGTGCTGCTCGCCGCCGGCGTCGGCGACGACAGCGCCTGCTTCGTCCGCGGATCCCAGCCCCGTACGTCCACCCGGCCGACCTGGCCGGCCGCCGTCACCGACACCCGGCTGTGCAGCGTGTTGTGCCCGAAGTCCAGGACGTACGGGCTCTGCGCGGCCGGCGTCGTGTCGGCCGGGGCGGACGCGGCGGGCGGCAGGGCCGCGAAGGTCAGCCGGCCCGCCGGGTCCACCGCCAGGCGCACGTCGTTCGCCTGCGCCAGCCGCGACAGGAAGTCCCAGTCGGTGATGTTCGGCTGGGTCGCCAGCTCGTACACCGTCGGCGTCGCGTCGACCTGCCCGAGCGGCACCCGGTTCAGCGCCGCCACCTTCCGCACGATGTCGGAGGCGGTCATGTTCGGATAGCCCTCGACCCGGCGGTTGCGCAGCAGCCGGTGCCCCGGGTCGTAGCCGCGCACGATCAGGTACCGGCCCAGCGTCGGCGCCGCGTCCGTCTCCAGGGCCGTCACCTCGCCCGTCAGCATCGGCGCGCCGAGCCGCCCGTCGGTGAACGGCGACAGCACCGCCATCGCCCCCACCTTCAGGAAGGGGAACTTCTCCGTCAGCGTGCCGTCCTTGTCGCTGAAGGTCAGCTGGAACGCCGACGGCACGTTGACGCTCGCGTCCACCCAGCCCTCCGTGAGCCGGACCGCGAGCGGGTCGGGGAGTGTCACCCCGTCCAGCTGCACGTGCAGGACGGTGGTGAAGGTCTTCTCGCTCATGCGGCGCCCTCGGTCGGCGATCGGAAGGTCGGTACGGACGGCCGGACCGCCGCCGGAAGCTCGGAGGCGGACGGCAGCAGCAGCTCCGTGCCGGGGCTCAGCCGCATCGGGTCGTCGATGCCGTTCGCCTCGGCGATCACCCGCCAGCGGGTCGCGTCGCCGTACTCCCGCCACGCCAGCGAGGCGAGCGAGTCACCGGCGACCGTGCGGTGCACCCGGCGCGCGGACAGCGCGCCGGACGTCGGGTTCTGCTTCTTCGTCTCCGACGCGACCTCGGTCAGCGACAGCGAGCACGTCGCCCGGATCGGCACCCCGCTCGGGCTGAACAGCGTGTACGTCGCCGACACGTTCGTCACGTACGCGACGAACTGCACCGTCGAGAACGAACCCCACGAGAACCGCACCCACGGCGGGCTCGGCGCCTTCGAGTCGACGCTCTGCGCCGTCACCTCGCAGCAGGACAGCAGCAGCTCCACCTGGCTCTGCACCGCCGTCGAACTCGGCGTCCCCGACGCGTCCAGGAACACCTCAAGCTCCAGCGCCGCGGGCCGGCTGCCGGTGAACTTCGGCGGCGCGCCCCGGGTGTAGGCCACCGCGGGCTCCGTGTGCCAGTCCGCCGAACGGCTCAGACGTAGCTGGTCGGGGTTGAACTGGAACTTCACCTCGCCGATGGAGCCGCCCATCGAGCCGCCCAGGTCCGTCGGCGGCTGATGGATCGACAACGAGGCCCGCGACAGACCGCGCGCCGCCTTGCCGCCCGAGGGCGCCGCCATCTCAGGCCCCTCCCGCGTCGGTGAACCCGTGGTGCGCGATCTCCAGGGTCTCCGTCGCCACGGACGGGTTCCCCGGATCCAGGCTCGGCCCGGTCCACCGGACCGGCAGCACCTCCACCAGACCCCACTGCGCCACCACCGACTTGTCGGCCCGCAGCGCCGCGATCTGCGCCGTCGGCCGGGTGATGCCGGTGGCCAGCGAGGAGATCCACGCGGCGACCCGCGCGGTGTCCGGGGTCAGCGGGCGGGTGAGACGGATGGTCGAGAAGGTGACACGGGTGGGCAGCTGCCAGACGAAGCCGTTGTTCCCGCCTTCTTGGCGCTGCTCCACCTGCACCTCGGAGGCGAGACCGTCACAGCCGTTGAACAGGCCGAGGTCCTGACCGTCGATCGTCAGTCTGAAGAAGATGGTGGAGGCGGGGTCCAGGGGCTGGGGCATAGGAGTTCTCTCGGACTCGGTGGGGAGGGTGGCGACGGACGGACGGGGGCGGCGCTCTCTCAGCGCCCGTGATCACGCAACCGGCCCACCCGCTCCCGGTCCGCCCGCAGCTCGGCGCGCAACAGCCGGGACAGCGGCGTGACCAGCCGCCGCGCCAACTCGTCCAACTGCGCGGGCGAAGCGGAGGCCGCGGCCCCCGCCGCCTGCTCCGGAGCCGGAGCCGGAGCCGCCGGCGCGGGCGCGGAACCGGTCGAGCGCTGCACGGGCGGACGGGGCGGGAGAGGGGTGGGGATGACCGGCGCCGGTGCGGGTGCCGGCGCGGTGGCACTCGGCTGCACCGGTCGGCTCGGCGCGGGCGGCGCCACGACGGCCGGCGCCTGCTGCACCGCGACCGGCGTGCGCACGGGCCGCGCGGGACGGGGCGCGGACAGGGGTACGACGGGGGGCGCGGGGGTGCTGCGCTGCACGGCGACCGGACCACCGGGGGCGGTGGGGGTGACGGGCGCGGGGGGTGCGACGGGTCCGGCGGGCGCCGGGGCGTTCGGCGTCGCGTGCTGAGGAGCGAGGGGGCGCGCCGTCGCCAGGGGCAGCGGAGCGGGTCCCGTCGTCCGGGCGAGGGGGAGCGCGATGCGCTGGACGGGGGCGGCGGGGCGGGGTGCGGCCGGTGCCGGGGCGGGGGCGGGGCTGCGCTGGAGGGCGGGTTGCCCGGCGGGCGGCTGCGGCGCCGGGGGCGCCGTGGGCGTGACCGAGGGGAGCGCGGGGAGCGCGGCCGCCTCGGGCGTCGCCGACCGCGCGGACGCCGCGGAAGTCGCGGACGGAGCCGGGGGTGCCGTGGGTGTGACGCGTGCCGGAGCGGTGGCCGGAGCAGGGGCCGCGGTGACCTGTCCCGGAGTGCCGGACGCACGCGGGGTGGCTGCGGGCGTCGGCCGTACGGGAGTCATGGAGGGCGCCGCCGGAGGCGTGACCGGACCCGGGGTGACGGACGGGGCCGGCGCGCCCTTGGGGGCCCGCTGTACGGGAGTGCTGGACGGCGCCGTGGGCGTGACCGGCACCGGGGCGGCCTTGGCGGCCCGCTGCACGGGTGCGCCGGACCGCGCCGAGGGGGCTGCGGGCGTGCTCTGCGCCGGGGCGCTCGACGGACCGGACGCTGCTCCGGGGGTCGGCCGCGCGGGGGTGCCGGACGGAGCGGCGGAGGCCGGGGGCGTGACCCGGGCCGGAGCGGTGGACGGAGCCGGGGCCGCTGCGGGCGTGTTCCGCGCCGGGCTCGTCGCGGGGGCCGGCGCCGGGGGCGTGACTCGCGCCGGAGCGGCGGAGTGGATCGGGGTCGCGGTGTGGGAGGCCTGCGAGGGAGGCGTCGACGGAGCCGGGGCCGGGGCGGCCGCGGCCGGTGCCGGCTGCGCGGGGGTGATCGGCGGGCCGATCGGGGAACGCCGGGGCCGGGGCCCGGACGGAGCCGAGGGCGGCTCCGCCACGGCTCGCTGGACGGGCGCCCCGACTCCCTTGCGGACCGGGGCCGTCGGCGTCGCCGTGCTCCAGTCGGCGCCCGGAGCGCGGCGGGAGCGGCGCACCGGGGGGCCGGACCGCGCGCCGGCGTCGGCGGCCGGGGTCACGGGCCCGTCGAGGGGAGCCGGAACCGGGACGTCGAGGGGCCGCGCGGGTGCGGCGGCCGGGGCCGCGCTGCGGGCGACGGTGACGGTGTCCTGGGCGGCGGAAGCGGCGGAAGCGGCGGAAGCGGCGGACGCGGCGGAAGCGGCGCTCTCGGCCCGCTGCACCGGCGGCGTCGGCTGCGGCGTGCCGGGCGCGGCGACCGGGGCCAGGCGTCGCTGCGGTGCCGTGCCGGCCGTGGCGCGCGCCGTCGTGAGGAACGCGTCGCGTACGGGGCGGGCGACGGGCGTCACGCGGGCGTCCGCGGCGGGCCGGACCGGGTGCGCCGGTTCGGCCCGCCGGACGGCAGCGGCGTTCGGCACGGGGGAGGGGCCCACGGCCGAGTCGCCCCTGGCGGGGAGCGCCGCAGGGTCGGCGCTCGTCTTGGAGGCGCGCTGGACGGGGGCGGCGGCTGCCGAGGTGTCCTGCGCGCGCGTGGGTGCGGGTGCCGTCCCGGTCGTCGGGACGACGGGACGCACGGGCTCCGTCGCCCGGGACGTGCGGGAAGTCGGGGCCGGTCCCTCGGCGGGTGTGCCGGAGGTGGAGTGCGCCGTCCCGGTCGCCCGGGCCCGGCTGACGGGCGTCGCGGCGGCATCCGCCGGAGCCGCCTTCGCCGTGGCCCGCTGGACGGCCGGGCCGGAAGCGCCGGGGGTGCCGGGCGTGACAGACGTGCTGGATGTGCCGGATGTGACAGACGTGCCGCCGGCGCGCGGGGCGGGCGTGGCCGCCGAACCCGTGGCCGTGGCCCGTTGGACGGGCGCCGCCGGGGCCGGCGTGGCCGCCGCACCGGCGGCGGTGGTGTCCACGGCGGGCGTGACCGGCGTCGCGCCCGGGTCGCCGGACGCGCGCCGCGAGGTTCCGGTGGTGTCCTTCGCCCGCTGGACCCGCGGGGGCCCGGCCGCCGGGCCGGGTACGCCGGAGGCCCGCTGGACGGGTGCGGCAGGAGCCGCCGAACGCGCCGCTCCGGCCGCCCGGTTCACGGGCGTGGCCCCGGTGTCCGTGGCCCGCCGGGCGGGCGCGGCACCCGTCGGAGCCGGGGCGGCAGCCGTGCCCCGCCCGGCCGTCGTGGTCCCTTCCGGCGCCGTCACCGGCAGCCGTACGGCCGGGAGTTCGGTGCCGGCCGGGCGGTCCGGGATCACGCGGACGGCGTCGAGGAGGAGGCCGCCCGGGGCGGACGGGGTGCGGCCGTGGCCGAGTTCACGCTGGAAGGAGGGGTCCGCGTGGGTCGCGAGGGCGGCGGAGAAGGACGGGTCGGCGACCCGCTGCGGCGGGGCGAGGACGCGCTGGACCGGCGGGAGCGCCGCCCACGCGTCGCCCCGGCCCGGTCGCGGCGCCGCCGCGGCCTCCGGCGACGGCGTCGGCGACGTGCCGCCGGAGCCGCCGCGCCGCGACTTCCACCTGCCGAACATTCCCATCCCCTCCTGCTCCCTCACTGCTCACGTACGCCCGCCTACGGTGCCGACCGCTCCACCAGTGACGCGGCCCGCTCGACGTACCGCCTGCGGTCCCCGTGTTCGAGGTCTAGGACGTCGTCCAGGGACCAGTGGAAGTGGTAGGCGAGGTACGCGGTCTCCTCCTCGATGCGGTCGGCCGCGTACGTCACGATTCCCCCAGGCGGCTCCCGGCCAGCTCGACCTCGAAGGACTCCGAGCAGTGCGGGCAGGCCACGGCGGCCCGGGTGTGGCCCTCCGCGTTGATCTGCCGGTAGAAGTCCTGGAGGAACGCCAGGTCGGAGGCGAACATGTTCTCCACCGTCCCGTCGTGCACCGACGGCAGCGTGCCGAGCCGGGTGACGACCCGGCCCAGCAGGACGACCGACAGGTACGCGGGGTTCTCCCGTACCCGGACGTCACGCAGCGGGACGAGCTCGTCCCGGGCGGTCGCCAGCCGCATCGCACCGCGGCGGTGCACGGTGCCGGACTCGTCGACGTACCCGCGCGGCAGCTCGAACTCGAACTCCGTGCGCAGCGGCTCGCGTCGCTCCTCGGCGGCTGCGGAAGAGGGCGCGGACGCGCCCCCGGGGGATTCGCGTCGCATTACTCGATGACCAGCTCTTCGAACACGATGGTGACGGTCTCGGTGAGCGCGGCGGCGTCGCCGGCCTTGACCCCGCTCGTGTCGACCTTGCTGCACCAGGCGTTGCGCAGGTTGTACCGCTTCACCGGGTTGTTCTGGAAGTCCATCATCATGATCGAGGCGTTCTTGCGCGCCGATCCCATGTCACCAGCGATGGACTGGTTGATCCACTCGTTGAAGGTGGCGCTCTGCGTCATGCCGCGCACGACCGTGCACTGGCCGGCCTTCTTCACACCGGGCATCTTCTTCACGACGGGCTTGCCGTCGGCCGAGACCTGCTGGTACTCGATGACGTCCTGCTCCATCGACAGGCCGCTGACCTCCTGGAGGTACTCGACCATGACGCCGTCGATCTGGAGGCCGAAATTATGGGTGGTGAGGGCGTCACCGGGCTGCAGGGACATGCGGGGTCACTCCTTGGTTCTGGTTCGCTGAGGAAGGGCGCGCTCGGCGCGCGGTGGAGGGGGCGGGAGGGGTTTCCTCCCGCCGGGGAGGGGGCGCCTACTCCTCCAGCTCGCCCCCGCCGCCCTGGAACTGCGCCAGGCGGAAGACCACGAACTCCGCCGGCTTGACCGGCGCGATGCCGATCTCGCAGACCACGCGGCCGAGGTCCACGGACTCCGGCGGGTTGGTCTCCTCGTCGCACTTCACGTAGAACGCGTCCTCGGGGCGCTGCCCGAAGAGCGCCCCGGAGCGCCACTCGTTCACCAGGAACGCCGAGATGTTGCGCCGGATCCGGGCCCACAGGGCCTGGTCGTTCGGCTCGAAGACGACCCACTGGGTGCCGATGAGGATCGACTCTTCGAGGTAGTTGAAGTAGCGGCGCACGTTGAGGTAGCGCCACGCCGGGTCGGAGGCCAGGGTGCGGGCGCCCCACACGCGGATGCCGCGGCCCGGGAAGGCACGGATGCAGTTGACGCCGACGGGGTTGAGCAGGTCCTGCTCGCCGCGGGTGATCTGGAGCTCCAGGTCGACGGCACCGCGGACGATCTCGTTGGCGGGCGCCTTGTGCACACCGCGCTCGGAGTCGTTGCGGGCCCACACGCCGGCCATGTGGCCCGACGGCGGGACGGTGCGGGTCTGACCGGTGGCCGGGTCGAAGGACTTGATCCACGGGTAGTACAGGGCCGCGTAGCGCGAGTCGTAACCGGCCGTCTCCTGCCGCCACTTGCGGATGTCGCGGGCGTTCATGGCGGGCGGCGGGTCGAGCAGCGCCATCCGGTCGCCCATCAGCTCGCAGTGCGCGATGAGGCCGAGCTGGACGGCCTTGACCTGCTCCAGGTCGATGAGCCCCTGCTGGTAGGCGGCCATCAGGTCGGGCACCGCGACCATGGCGATCTCGTCGAGCGCCTCCAGGCCGCCGAAGCCGGTGCGGTCCGCCGAGTCGCCGATGAACTGGCCCGACTCCAGGGCCTTGTCCTGGCCGGCGCGGGCCGCGGGCACGGCCACCGGGGCCGGGGCGGGCGGGGTGAGGGTCACCGACTGCGCCTCGGGGCGGGCGAGCGCGGCACCGGCCGTCTCCTCCACCACGATCGTCTTGGACCGCTGGCGGACCTGGGTGACGACGAAGTTGCGGGCGCTCTTCTTCGCGCTGACCTCGAAGCTCTCGACGGCCTTGTCGCCGTCCTTCACGACCAGCTTGAAACGCTCGTCGTCGCCCTCGGCCTCCTGCACCTCGACGGTGAGCGTGCCGTCCGCGCCGGACCCGGCGGCGATCGCGGCGACGCGGAAGGCGCCGAGCGCGACGGCGGTTCCGGGCAGCAGCTCCCTCGGGGCGTCCGTACCGCTCGCACCGGTGGCCGAGGGCAGCGCCCCGGAGGCGTCCCCGCCGCCCACCCGGACGATGTACGCGGCGGTGCCACCGTTGTTGAAGAAGCCGTAGACGGAGTGCGCCAGGTAGTACCCGTCCGCGAAGTCGCCGAAGGAGGCCACGTACTGGGACCAGTTGGTCACCAGCGTCGGCTCGTGCAGCGGTCCGGTCGGCGCGAGTCCGACGAACGCGGCGACGGAGGTGCCGACCCCCTCGATGGGGCGGGAGCCGCTGGCGACTTCCTCGACGTAGACACCGGGGGAGAGGTAGGTGGGCATGGGTGCGAGCGCTCCTCGATGGGTACGGAGGACGGGAAAGGGGCGGTGACGCTTCCGACCCTCTCCCGCCCGCGCGCCCCGGCGCGTGGACGAACGGGCGGTGCCGAGGGCAGCGAACGCTGCCTGACCGGACATCAGGAAGGGGCGCCCGTACGGAAGGGCAGCCCGGCCTGCCCCCGTCCCGGGACCTTCGGACACGCCCGCACCGCCCGCCCGCCCGTAGCCTGCCGCCCATGACCATCTGGACCTCTCTGGACCCGGCCGCCGTGGCCGTGGAGCCCGGTTCCCGGGCCACCGCCCGGCTCCGGGTGCGGAACACCGGCGACACCGTCGAGGAGTACCGCCTTTCCCTCGTCGGCAGGCCCGCCGGCTGGGGCCGCGTCGAACCCGATGTGCTGCGCCTCTACCCGGGCGCGGAGGGGACCGCGGAGATCTCGTTCGCCCCGCCGCGCACCCCGGACGCGGAGGCCGGCCCCGCCGCCTACGGCATCCGGGTCGAGCCGCGGGAGAACACCGCGGTACGGGACGTCGTCGAGGGGCAGCTCACCATCGCCCCCTTCACGGAGATCCGGGCCGAACTCCTGCCGCCCGCCCTGACCGGCCGGTTCCGGGGCCGGGCCCGCGCCGCCGTCGACAACCTCGGCAACACGCCGGTCACCGCCTCCCTGGTGGCCCGCGACGAGACCGACGCCCTCGAGTTCGACCTGGCGCCGAACGCCGTGCGCGTGGACCCGGGCCGGGCCGCCTTCGCCGCCCTGACGCTGCGCCCCCGCGCCATCCGGTGGACCGGCAGCGAGCAGACCCACCGCTTCACCCTCGCGCTGCGCAGGTCGGGCGACGACACCGGCCAGGAGCTGGAGGGCAGTTACGTCCAGCGGCCGGTCATCGGGGCCTGGCTGATGTCGGTCGGCGGACTGCTCACCGCGGCGGTCATCGCCTTCGCGGTGCTGTGGTTCGGCTTCTCGCCGAAGATCGGCAGCTCGGCCAAGGAACTGCTCGCCTCGGGCGCCCCCAACCCCGTCCAGCAGGGCGACGGGAAGAACCTCCCGACCCCGCCGCCGCTGCCCCCGAACACCGGCGACGACGCCGGCGGCGGCCCCGGCGGCGCGTCGCCGCCGCCCGCCGACGGGGGAGACCCCGACACCGGCGGCGCCCCGCCGCCCTCCGACGACGGCGGCACCGGTGACGGAGGCGGTGGCGGTGGCGGTGGCGGCGGGACCGTCGGCGGAGGCGGTGGCGGCGGCTCCGCGCAGCGGCCCAACGTGCCGCCGCCCGCGAAGACCGGCCCGCCCTGGGGCCTCGGCTACCAGAAGCACGTCGTCGTCGAGTTCGCCCAGCAACGCCTGGTCGCGCTGGAGAACGCGTGCAGCCCGCGCAGCTTCACCCGCGGCGTGATCGACGCGCCGACCCGCGCCGCGCTCGTCTGCTACCAGCACGCCGTCGACAACAGCGGCAAGAACCCCACGAAGATCCTCGCCGTCGAGAAGGAGGGCATGCTGGGCCCGGCCACCCTCACCTCGCTGTGGATGCAGGGGGTCACGCCCGACATGGTCAAGAAGGGCGGCAGGAGCTGGGAGACCACCCGCCTGATGGCCGCCTTCTACTGGGCGATGAACGGGACGTTCGACGCCCATGACATGGACGTCGCCTCGACCAACGCCGAGCTCGGCATCGACTACTTCCGGAACAACTCCGTCCCGGGCCCGGCCTCCCCGTACAACGACAACGTCACCGCGCACATCCGCGACTACCAGAAGGCCATGGGCCTGACGGTGAACGGCACGGCCGACTGGGCCACCATCCGCACCATGCTCGGCGGCGGCGTCATCTGGCGCGGCTGACACAGACCGAGGAGGCCCGCCAGTCCCCCGCCGGCGGGCCTCCTCTTTCCCTTCCCCTCTACGGGGCCCAGGGCACCCCGGCGTCCGGCAGCAGCCGGCCCGCCTTCTGGTACTCGCGCCGGGCCCCCGCCCGTACGTCCTCCCCGGTCACCGCGTCGCCGCGGGCCGCCGCCAGATACCCGGCGGTCACCGCCGCCGCCCTGATCGCACCGCCCGCCAGCTCGAACGCCTTCGCGCAGTCGGTGATCGCGTCCGGCAGGTCCGGGGCCTGCGGGGCGCCCGCCAGGCACGCCTCCCACAGCGAGAGCCGCTGCTCCGCGTCGGGGAACGGGAACTCCACGACCAGGTCGAGCCGTCGGGTGAACGCCTCGTCGATGTTGGCCCGCAGGTTGGTCGTCAGCACCGCGATCCCGTCGAAGGCCTCCAGCCGCTGGAGCAGATAGGCGCTCTCCAGGTTCGCGTAGCGGTCGTGCGAGCTGCGCACCTCGGAGCGCTTGCCGAAGACCGCGTCGGCCTCGTCGAAGAGCAGCACGCAGTCCGTGCGGTCGACCTCCGCGAAGATCCGCTCCAGGTTCTTCTCGGTCTCGCCCACGTACTTGTCGACCACCGACGACAGGTCCACCACGTAGAGGTCCAGGCCGAGTTCGCCCGCGACCACCTCCGCGCCCAGCGTCTTGCCGGTGCCCGACTCGCCGGCGAACAGGGCCACGATCCCGCGCCCGCGTCCGCCGCCGGTCCGCAGCCGCCAGGTCCCCAGCACCCTGTCCCGGTGCCGGGCCCGCGCGGTCAGCTCGTGCAGCTCCCGCAGCGGCTCCTCGGGCAGCACCAGATCGGCGAACCCGACCTCCGGGCTGACCCGGCGGGCATGGCTGTCGAGCAGCGGCGCCGACATCAGACGCGCCCCGCGCTGCACGTGCGCGGCCGTCAGCGCGGTCCCCTCGAAGGCGGCCAGGGCCAGCGCCGAACGGGCCGCCCGGCGGATCCGACCGCCGCCGAGCCGGTACGGGGCGACCGCCTCGGCCAGGTCGAAGGCGGGCTCCTCGGGGCCGAGTTCGCGGCGCCACAGCTCGGCGGAGCCCACGTCGTCCCCGGGCGCCTCCAGGGCCAGGATCTCCACCGGCGACGCCCAGCGCGGGTCCGGGGCGTCGGTCCCCGCGAGGACGACCGTCACGTCCGGCGCGGCCAGGGCGCGCACCAGCGGACCGGCGTCCCGGGGCAGCGGCTCGACGACGACGGCCGCACCCCGCAGCCGGGCCTCCCGCAGCAGTACGGGCGCCACGGCGGCGGCGCCGTCGTCACCGGCGCGCAGCCGCAGCACCGGTCGTCCGGAGGCGCACAGGGCCGTGGCGACGGCGTCGGCGGCGACCCCGGGGATCCGTTCGCGCAGATGGACGGTGACGGGCGCGGCGGCCCGGACCCGCGCGGCGAGCCCGTCCAGCGCCTCGGACGCGGTGACCGGCTCGTCCGCCGTGGGCGGCAGCAGCTCCACTCCGGTGCCCCGCAGGGCCGGGTCGAGCCTGCCGTCGTCGCCGAGCAGATGGGCCACCACCCGCTCCGGCACGCGCAGCGCGCGCCCGGGCAGCGGCCGGTCCTCGTCCTCGACGACCAGCAGACCGCCGGCGCACAGCGGGGCGGCGGGATGGAAGCGGTCGCGGGCGGCGGCCTCGTGCGGGCCGGTGCCGGCGAGCCCGAGGGCGATCCCCACGGTCGCCCGCCGCCGCCCGACGTCGTCGTTGAGATACCCGAACAGCGGCTCGAACGACCGGTCCACGTCGGGCGCGAGGGCCATCAGCAGGATGTGCGCGTCCAGCGCGCTGAGCCCGAACGCCCCGACGAGCCCGCCGAGCCGGTCGAGCCCGCCGGTGTCGGCAGCGGCGTCCCCGGCCGTCCCGTCCGCGATGCCGGCCGCCGCGTCCGCGTCCCACGCGGTTCCGGTTCCGTCGAGGGGCCGGGCCGCCGCCCGCAGGGCCGCGTCCGGTGTCACGTACAGGCCGCGCAGCGGGTCGCCGGCCGACGGGTCGTCGGCGGCGCGGCTCTCGACCACGCCCACCAGCCGCTCCCGCAGGGCCGCGAGGCGCCCGGTCAGCGAGGGGCCGCTCACGGCAGGTACTCCGTCCGCCGGATCACGCGGGGCGCGGAGTCCGACGGGACGCCGTCCTTGCCGCGCACCGTGACGACCGCGCCCTCGGTGACCGGCGGCGCCACGTCGTACACGGGGACGACCGGGAACGGGGTGGTGATCACCACGTCGAGCGAGGGCTTCAGCTCCCCGCCGAGCGCCGACCAGATGTCCGCCAGCGAACGCGACTCGCCCGGCGGCACGGCGACGGTCAGCGGCAGCGCCGGGGTGCCCGTGGGTCCGCGCAGCACCTCGGGGACCACCTCCTCCGGCAGCGCCTCGTGCGGCAGCAGCAGCGCCAGGGCGCTGGAGAGCAGCCGGTGTTCGTCCTCGGGCCGGGCGGTCCACGCGGTCACCAGGTAGGAGAGGCGGAACCAGCGGCGCGGCTGGCGGCGGCGCACCACGGCCCCCCGGGCGTCGCGCTCCGCGTACGCGCCGCGCTCGCGGCGGGCCACGTCCTCGCGGATGTCGAAGAGGTACGCGTTGAGGGTCGGCGCGTTGCGGCGGGCGGCCCAGTCGCGGGTGGGCGGGTCGAAGGAGACGTCGCCGGTGACGGCGGGGGCCAGGAGGCGGCCGAGCGCCCCGTCGATCTCGTGGATCATCAGATGTAGCCCTCGCGGAGTGCGTACGCCACGGCATGAGCCCGGTTGGCGAGATGGAGACGCGTCATCAGCGCGTGCAGGATGTTCTTGACGGTGCGTTCCGAGTAGGCCAGCTTCTCGCTGATCTGCCGGGTGTCGAGGCCCTCGGCGAGCAGCCGCAGGACGTCGACCTCGCGCGGCGCCATCCCGAAGAGCGGCGCCGTCCCCGTGGTCGCGGTGGTCGTGGCCCGCTGGAGTCGTCCCACCTGGTTGAGGAGCCGGCTGATCAGGTCCGGCGGCAGTTCCCCGTCGCCGCGCGCCGCGCTGTGCACGGCGTTGAGGAGCCGCTGTTCGGTGGCCTGGTGGCGCCACAGGATGGCCCGCACCCCGTACTCGACGACCGTCAGCAGGTCCGGCTCGCGCAGTTCCCCGGCGACGAGCACCACCCGCTGGTCCCCGCCGCGCAGGACGCGCCGCAGTGCGGTGGTGGCCGAATCGTCGATCCGGTCGGCGAGCATCACGGCGACGGAGGGCGTGCCGGTCTGCGGCTCGCCCGTCTCGTCGGCCGTGTGCTCGGGCACCACCTCGATGGACGGCTGGTGTTGAAGATGGCTGATGAGCCCGGCCCGGCTGAGCGGATCGGTAGCGTGGACGGTCACTGCCACGCGCTTGGTGAGCATGCCCGAATGCCTGCCCTTCCCCCAAGAATGTGCTGGTAGACAGCCGGTCGCCCGGCTGTTTCATTGGTCTCCACCACAGTCACGGGGGCCACTTCCGTCCCGTTGTCGCCCCGCTAACGCACGGCTAACGCTCCGTCGCCGTATCCGTTGTCGGCGCCGCCTCGTCGAGCCGGCGCAGCTGCGCCTCCACTCGCTGCACGCTCTCCTTGTAGCCGTGCGCGAGACCCAGCTCCCTGGCCCGTACGAGCAGGGCGGCGGCCTCCTCGGTGCGGCCCAGGTCGATCAGGGCGGTGCCCGCCGTGGCCGTGAGCATACTGTGGCGCACGCCGACCAGGCCGTTGACGGTGTCGCCGTCCAGGGCGAGCCCCTCCCGGGCGCAGGCGAGGGCGCCCGCCGGGTCGCCCACCGCGAGCAGTTGGCGGGAGCGGTGCTCCATGGCCAGCAGCTCGGTCATGACGTCCCCGCTGCCCCGTACGAGTTCGGCGGCCCGCGCGGTGTGGCCGAGGGACTCGTCGCTGACGCCGAAGCGGTCGAGGGCGACGGCCAGGTTGACCAGCGCGGTCGCCTCGCTGGAGGGCTCGCCCGCGCGGGCGGCCAGCGGCGGCGCGAGACGCAGGTGGACCAGGGCCTCGGTGAGCCGGTTCTCCTGGGTGAGTATCCAGCCGAGGAGGGCACGGACCCGGGACTCGGCGTCGGCGTCCTTCTCCCGGGACGCGGAGTCGGCCGCGGCCTCCAGGAGCGGCACCCAGCCGTCGTGGCTGTGCCACAGGATGTACGGCCACTGGAGGACGGCCAGCCGCCAGGCCCGGTCGTGGAGACCGGCCGCGCGGGCGGCGGCGACCGCCGCCGCGAGGTTGTCGCGCTCGGCCGCGTACCAGAGCAGGGCCGCGTCCCGGCCCGCGAACTGCGCTGCGGTGCGGGGCAGTCGGGCGTTGGACGGGGCCACGCAGCACGGCTGGTCGTCGGGCTCGGCGGCGCGGGCGGCGGCCATGGCCGTGAGCGTGTAGTGGTCGAGGAGGCGCAGCAGGGCGTCCTCGTCGGCGTCGAGGCCGCGCGCGTAGAGCCGCACCAGGTCGTGCAGGGTGTGCCGGCCGGGCGCGTACTCGGTGAGCAGATGGGCGTCGCAGAGGCGGTCGAGGGCCTCGGCGGCCACCGGGGGCGTCCGGTCGAGCAGCGCCGCCGCCGCGTGCCGGTCGAGGTCCGTGCCGGGCACCACGCCCAGCTGCCGGAAGAGCCGCCCGGCCTCCTCGGGCAGGCCCTGCACGGTGAGACGGAGCGCGGCGGCCACGCCCTGTCCGTCGGCGCCCTCGGAGTCGTCCACCGACAGCAGGGACAACCGGCGCTGCTCGTCGGCGAGTTCAGCGGCCAGGTCGGCCAGCCGCCAGTGCGGGCGGGCGGCGAGCTGGGCGGCGGTCACCCGCAGCGCGAGCGGCAGCCCGTCGCAGAGCGCGGCGAGCCGGCGCGCGGCCGCCGGTTCGGCGTCCACCCGGTCCCCGCCGACCGCGGCGGCGAGCAGGGCCGCCGAGTCGTCGAGCCCGAGGACGCCGAGCGGCACCGGGCGGGCGAGCTCGGTGACGACCAGGCCGCCGAGTCGCAGCCGCGAGGTGACCACGGTCGCGCTCCGCGCGCCGGCCGGCAGCAGCGGCCGGGCCCGGTCGGCACTGCGCACGTTGTCCAGGACGACGAGCAGCGCCCGGTCCTCGGTCAGCGAGCGGTACAGGGCGGCGGCGGCCGTCGGCGACTCCGGCACCTGGCGCGGCGGCACGCCGAGCGCGGGCAGGAACTCGCGGAGCACGTCGGCGCTGTCGACCCCGTCGTCGGGGCTGAAGCCCCGCAGATCGGCGTAGAGGACGCCGTCCGGGTAGTGGGAGGCGCGCCGGTGCGCCCAGTTCAGCGCGAGGGCGGTCTTGCCGACCCCGGCGGGTCCGGTGACCAGCGCGACCCGGGCCCGCTCGACGGCGGTGTCGAGGGCGGCCAGCTCCCGGGCCCGGCCGAGGAAGCCGCGCGGGGCGCGGGGCAGCAGGTCGGGCGCGGGCAGCGAGGGGGCCGGCGGTCCGGGCTCGGCGGCCGGGGGGTCCGCCGGCTCGGGCCAGTCGGCCGGACCGCCCGCCAGGGGCGCGTCGCCGGCGCTGGGCGGGGCGGCCGGCGGGGTGCCGCGCAGCACGGCCTCGTACGCCGCCCGCAGCGCCGGGCCCGGGTCCACGCCCAGCTCGTCGGCGAGCTGGGTCCGGGTGCGGTGGTAGCAGTCGAGCGCGTCCGACTGGTGGCCCGCCCGGTACAGCGACAGCATCAGGGCCGCCGCGAGGGACTCGCGCAGCGGGTTGGCGACGGCCTCGGCGCGCAGCAGTGCCGCCGCCTTCACGTGCTCGCCGAGCCGCCCGTACGCCGCCGCCAGCTGCTCGACGGTGACCAGCCGGGTCTCCTCCAGGGCGCGCGCGGCCACCACCAGCGGTTCGCTGCCGACCGTCCCGGTCATGGCGGGCCCCCGCCACAGGGCGAGCGCCTCGCGCAGCATCAGGACCGCGTCCGTGGGGTGCTTCTGGTGCCCGGCGAGCTGGACCAGCTCCTCGAAGCGGTACGCGTCCAGGAGGTGGTCGGGCATCCGCAGCTCGTAGGCCTGCCCGTGGGTGGCCAGCTCGACCCCGTACTCCCCGGCGCCGCCCTGCTCGAACAGGGCGCGCAGCCGTGAGACGTGGCCCTGCACGACGGTGCGGGCCCGGGCGGGCGGGCGTTCGTCCCAGACGGCGTCGATGAGCCGGTCCACCGGGACGACGGCGTTCGCCCGCAGCAGCAGCGCCGCGAGTACGCTGCGCCGCTTGGCGGGGCCGAGCGGCAGCTCACCTGCCTCGGCCGCGATGGACACCGTTCCGAGCAGGCGGAACTCCACCCGGCCCTCCTTCTCACTGAATCCTGTGGGCCTCCCAGTATCACCGTCCGCGATGCTCAGGCCTTTGTCGGGACCCTCCAGTTGTCCGGAACCGGACGGGCTCGGCGTGGTGCGGCTCGGTCAACCGGCCCCGCCGGGGTGCCGGACAGCACCGGACGGCACCGGACGGCACCGGACGGAACGGGACGGACTCAGGCGTTCGGGTCGAAGGGGATTCCGGCGGGCTTGGAGCGGCCGAGGTGGTACGCGAAGTCGACGTCCCTGATCTTGAGCGTGGCGGAGCCGAAGT
Source organism: Streptomyces sp. NPDC093111 (assembly GCF_040683955.1). Classification (NCBI taxonomy): domain Bacteria; kingdom Bacillati; phylum Actinomycetota; class Actinomycetes; order Kitasatosporales; family Streptomycetaceae; genus Streptomyces; species Streptomyces sp. NPDC093111. Next base: position 118,361 of record NZ_JBFBNW010000022.1, read on the forward strand.
CGGCTCCGGTCAGCCGGTCGCGCAGGCCGGCCGGATAGCCGTTCCAGCCGACCAGGCGCGGGTAGAACCAGCCGCCGGTGGCGTTCTCGATGCGGTCGTCGTCCGGGTTGGCGAAGCGGAAGCAGTGGGTCGAGGCCCCGTCCTTGTGGTAGACGACCTTGGGGTGGGTGCCGTCGAAGCGCACCGCCGAGCGGGCGGCGACCTGGTAGCCGCTGTGCTGGGAGACCGACACGTACTGGACCTGGTCGCCGCTGATCCAGACGACCACGTGCTCCCAGTCGTGGGTGTGCCCGATCGCCAGGGGACCCCAGGTCGCCTGGTCCTTCTCGAAGTAGCTCGCGTACATCACGGCGCACCAGCCGTTGTTGCACTTGCTGCGCGAGTAGCTGTTGGCGGCGGCCAGCTGGGCGGGGTCGTGGCACTTCCCGTTGACGGTGCCGCCCAGCTTGAGGCCGGGGTTGAGGGTGCCGTCCGCGCCGATGGCGGCGGTGACGTAGCAGCCGTCGGTGTCGTAGTCGTACGCGGGCGCGAAGGTCTGGTCGAGCCCGTCGGCGTTCTGCGGCAGCTGCGGCAGGACGGCGGCGTGGGCGGTGGCGGGGACGCCGAGGACGAGGGCCAGGGCGCACAGGAGCGCGGCGAGGGCGGAGCGCCGCCGCCCGGGCCGGGAGGGGGATGCTGGGGGTATCAGGTGCACGACGACTCCTCGCTCATGGGGGGTCCAGACGTTCGCAGGGCGCCCCTCGGGCCGTCAACCACCGTGCGGGGAACGGAGGGTGACGGGAGGGGCGTGCGAGGGGGCGTGCGGGGCGTCAAGGCGCGCCGGCGCGTTCGCCGGATCGGGTGGGAGGCGCCCGGTGCTCGCGGATCGCGGGCCCGGGCGCGGCAGGATCGGGGCGACGGGGTCGTCCTGGACGGGAGCCGTGGGGGCTCCCGGACCCCGTCGCCGAAGAGAGCGTCGCGTGCCGACATCGCCGCTCTCCGCCGCCCCCGGACCCGGCTCCGCTCCGGGGGCGGCGTCGTGCGCGGGCGCTCAGAGCGCCTCGGCGTACAGCTCCTCGATCAGCCGGGTGACCGTCTCCGGCTCCCGCAGGGTCGGGTAGTGGTCGGTGGCGGCCAGCCGTTCGAGCCGGCAGCGGGGGATCCGCGCGGCCATCTCCTCGTTGCAGCGCACCACCACGGGCCGGTCCAGCTCGCCCAGGGCCAGCACGGTGGGCACGGCGATCTCGCCGAGCCGGTCGAAGGCCGGGGTGCCGGTCCGCTGGTGGCCCACGTTGGCGAACCAGGCCGGCAGCACCGCCCGGAAGTGCGCGGCGACCACCGGATCGGACTCGGGCGTACCGCCGCCGGCGGCACCCCACAGGCCCATGCCGAGCCGCACGATGCCCTCCATGTCACCGGCCTTCGCCAGCCGCTCCACGTCCTGGTAGAACTCCGCGTCCTCCAGGCCCGGATAGCCGGTGACCCCGGGGACGAACAGCGCCAGGCCCGCGACCCGGCCGGGCTCGTCCAGGGCGAGGTCGACCGAGGCGGCCCCGCCCATGCTGGAGCCCACCAGGACCACCCGTCCGAGGCCGAAGTGGTCGAGGACCGCGGACAGGTCGGCGGCCGGGAGGTACGGGACGGTGGGCGCGGGCGAACGCCCGTAGCCGCGCGCGTCGTAGCGGATCACCCGGTGCCGCGCGGTGAGCGCCGGGAGCACCGGGTCCCAGATCGTGGAGTCGCCGACGCCGGGATGGACCAGGACCAGCGGCAACCCGTCCCCGCCCGTGTCGTCCGCCCAGAGTTCGCCGCCGTCCGTCTTCACCATGGTCTCCATGGGGTCAGTCTGGCCGGACGGCACCGGCGCGCACCAGCCCGCCTCAGGCCGTGTCGCTGTCAAGTACCGAGTCGGGTCAACCTTCCTGACGTTCTGTCAGTAGTGGCGGAAATCCTGCCTGGACACCCCTACTGGTGGGTTCTACTGTCGAGTCACTTCGCAGGTCCCCCCCCAGGCACCACCCGTACGCACCCTGCTCGAACTGCTCGAACTGCTCGAACTGCTCGAACTGCTCGACCTGCTCACGCGTCACCGCACCGTGCGACGACCCGCACCTCCTCGCACCCCACCGTCGATCACCGAGGAGATCCCCATGTCCAAGCTGCTCGTCTCCCTCACCGGCCTCGCCGCCGCCGGCACCCTCGTCCTCGGGGCCACCGGCACCCAGGCCGCCTCGACCACCGTGTCACCCGCCGGCCACTCCGTCGCCGCCAAGCTCACCGGCAAGGCCACCTTCGTCGCCGGGACGACCACGATGACCTGCACCGTCTCCGCGTCCGTACCGGCCGGCGGAGCCAACAACGCCGTCCCCGCCGCCCCCGGCAACCACAACGACGCCGGAGCCGTCACCTTCCCCGTCAACCCGCCCAGCTTCAGCGGCTGCACCACCAGCATCTTCGGCGTGAACGTCACCATCACGAGCAACGCCACCAACGGCCCCTGGACGCTCTCCCTCCAGAACGGCTCCCCCGCCACCGGCGGCTTCACCATCCCCAAGGGCGGCGTCGTGCTCAAGACCAGCGGTCTCGCCAGCTGCACCATCACCGCCTCGCCGGCCGGCCCGACCGCCGTCAACGGCGCCTGGACCAACGGCGCCCCCTCCAGCGTCGCCATCGCCGCCGCGCCCGTCCCGGCGACCGCCACCGGCGGCTTCCTCTGCCCGACCGGCAACCAGTCGGCGACCTTCAGCGCCACCTACCAGCTCACCGACACCACCGACCCGGCCCAGCAGGTCACCGTCACCGGCTGACCCGCCGGCCGTCGGACCCTGCGCGTACCAGCCCGGATCTTCCGGGTCCACCTGCCCCCGGAAGACCCACCGGCTCCACGCCTGGTAGCCGAGGACGACCGGGACGAGCAGGACCCCGAAGGCGAGGAGCAGTTCCAGCGTGCCGGCGTCCGCCGCGGCCCGGCCCACCGGCAGACCGGCGGGCGGGCCGTCGGCGGACGCCGGCACGTACGGGTACTGCCCCGCACCCACCACGACCACCGGCAGCGGCGCGGCGAGCGCGGTGGCGGCGAACGCCCGCCCGGGCCGCGCCCGCCCCCGAGCGGCCGCCGCGCCCTGAACAGCGCAACCCACGGCCCTTCACCGCCCACTGGACCTCACCCTGACGCCACGCCCACCAGCAGCCCCTTGGTGTCCAGCGGCAGCTCCACCACCCGTTCGAGGGCCAGCCCCGAACGGTCCAGGAGGGCCCGGTACGCGTCGAGGGTGCGCTGCCGGCCGCCGTTGACCACCAGCAGGTGCAGGTCCCACAGCGCGGCCAGGGCACCCGATCCGTCGTCCGTCGTCACCCGCTCCAGGACCAGCAGCCGCGCCCCCGGCGCGAGCACGGCCCGCACCCGGCGCAGCAGCCGGAGACAGCGCCCGTCGTCCCAGTCGCCGAGCACCCGGGACAGCAGGTAGACGTCCCCGTCCCCGGGCAGCGGGGCCTCGAAGATGTCCCGGCCGAGCAGCTCGACCCGTTCCAGGCCCACGCTCGCGGCCAGCTGCGCCCGGGCCAGCGGCAGGACGTGCGGCAGGTCGACGAGCACCCCGCGGGCGTCCGGGGCGGCCGACAGCACGGTGGCGAGCAGCCGCCCGGCGCCGCCCCCGAGGTCCACCACTCGGCCCGGCCCCGAGAGGCCGAGGACGCCCGGGACCGCGTCGAAGACGGCGTGCCCGGCCTGCATCACCCGCTGGAAACGGGCCGCCGCCTCGGGCTCCCGGGCCAGGTACGCGAGCAGCGGCTCTCCGTGGGCCAGTTCGAACCCGGGCGTCCCGGTGGTCAGCGCCTCCTCGGCGTGCCCCCAGGCGCGGTAGAACTCCTCCCCGTACAGCAGGCACATGTCGCGCAGCGAGCCCGGCCGGTCGCGCAGCAGCTCGCCCACGGGCGTCGTCCGAAGGACGCCGTCGGCGTCCGTCTCGAACACCCCGAGCAGGACGAGCAGGCGCAGCAGCCGGTGCGCGACGTCGGGGTCGAGGCCGGTGGCGGCGGCCACCGCGGCCCCGTCCCGGTGCCCCCCGGCCACCAGGTCGGGCAGCCGCAGCCGGGCGGCGACGTGGACGGCCTGGGTGCGCCAGGCGCCCGTGACGAGCTCGAACGCGGCGCGCACGGCCCGCGGATCGGTGGTCATGACGGTATCCAGTCCCTCGCGATGTGGGGGGTGCCGATGCCCAGGGAGCGCATGTGCTCGATGGGGTTGGTGTACTCGCGGCTGGCCGCGATGAGGCCGTCCGCCAGCTCGAAGCGGTGGACGAAGCGGTTGCGGTAGTGGCCGGCCGGATAGCCGGGGAAGCGGATGGTGCCCTCGCCGCCGCACTCCACCCAGATCAGGCCGGTGTGCTGCGTCTCGTACACCTCGACGTCGGTCCAGACCCAGTCGGGCAGCACCTGGAGCGACAGTTCGCCGTGGCGCCGCAGCCGCTCCTGTCCCCGGACCACGATGGGCCGGCCGACGTCGGTGAAGAACAGGGCGGCCGTGCCGTCCTCGGTGTAGAGCCGGTGGCGCCGCAGCCTGCTCTCGCGGTCGGTGCGGAGGAAGGCGTCGACGGTGGCGCGGTTGCGGTCGTGGAGCGTGGACTCACGCATCACGGACTCCTTTCGGATCGGATCGGATCGGAACGAAGCGGGTGTGGTCAGGGGCTCGGGCACGGTCAGGGCCTTCGGCAGCGTCACGGCCTTCGGCAGCGTCACGGCCTTCGGTACGGTCACGGCCTTCGGTACGGTCACGGCCTTCGGTGCGGTCAGAGCCTTCGGTACGGTCAGGGCTGGAGCCGGCAGGACCGCCAGCCGCTCCCGGGGACGCGCTCGTAGCGCAGCCGCTCGTGCAGCCGGTCGGTGCCGTCCGCCCAGAACTCCAGCCGCTCGGGGACGAGTTCGAGGGCGATGTACGCGGCCGGGCGCGGCTGCGGTCCGGCCTCCGCCAGCCGCGCGGCGCGGGCCCGCAGCGCGGCCACCTCGGCCGGGCCGGCCAGCGGGGCGCTCTGCCGGGACGCCACGGTCATCGCGTGGGTGAAGACCGGCCGGGCCGCCCACAGGGCGTCGGCGGTGGCGTCGGGCAGTCGCCGCACCCGGCCGCCCACGCTGACCTGCCGGCTCGTCTCCCGCCAGTAGAGCAGCCCCGACGCCCAGGGGTTCGCGCGCAGTTCGCGCTCCTTGCCGCTGCCGTGGTGGGTGGTGAAGACCAGCCCCGTGGTGGTGATCCGGCCCACGGCGACGATGCGGGTCGACGGGCGTCCCGCCGCGTCGGCCGTCGCGAGCGCCAGCGCCCGCGGCTCCCGGACCCCCACCGCCTCCGCGCCCTCCAGCCAGCGGCGCAGCAGCCCGATCGGATCGGCGGGCGGCTCCTCGTACTCGGGGAACGGCAGCGAGACGGTTCCGGTGAGGGTCTCCGAGCGGCCCGACGGCCGGACGGCCCCGACGCGCTCGCTGTGCTCGCTGTGCTCGGTGCGCTCGGTGCGCTCGCTGTGCTCAGACATGGATCCTCCCGTGGGCCACGGTGACGGCCTCGCCGCCGACCTCGACGTACTCGACCCGGTCCCCGGACCCTTCGGCCCGGGCCAGCATCAGGGAGTCGCGGCCCAGTTCGACGCCCTGCCGGATCTTCAGGTGCCGCCCGTACGCCACCTGCCCGTGCCGGGCGAGATGGACGGCGAGCGGGCCGGCGGCCGAGCCCGTCGCCGCGTCCTCGACCACGCCGTACGCGGGCGAGAACATCCGGCTCCGCCAGCGCGTCCCCGCCCCGGCGAAGCAGTTCGCGGCCAGGTCCTCGAAGGCGGCGAGGGCCCGGTGGTCGGGGCTCAGGGCCGAGAGCGCGGCCACGGACTCCAGACCGACGAAGACGTGCCGGGGACCGTTCCGGTAGACCTCCACGGGCAGCGTGGAGGCGGGCACGCCCAGTGCCGCGAGCAGCTCCGCCGTGCGGTCGAAGGGCTCCCAGGCGGGCACCGGCTGGCGCATCGTGGCCGCCGCCACCCGGCCCGCCCGCCGTTCGAGCCGGCAGGGCACCATCCCCATCGCGGTCTCCAGGAGCAGCCGGTCGCCCCGCACGTACGGCCCGAGGGCGACGGCGGTCCCGAGCAACGGGTGCCCGGCGAAGGGAAGTTCGTTCACCGGGGTGAAGATGCGCACCCGGGCGTCGCCGCCGTGGCGCGGCGGGAGCACGAAGGTCACCTCCGACAGGTTCATCTCCCGGGCGATGCGCTGCATCCACGAGGCCGGAAGCCCGGCGCAGTCGAAGAACACGGCCACCGGGTTCCCCCGCAGGGGTTCACGGGCGAAGGCGTCCACCACGACGTAGGGGCGCATGACGTCCTCTCCTCCTCACCGGCGTGCCCGTCGGGGGACGGGCGGCCGCAGGGCCCGGCGGGCGGCGCGGGCGAAGATGCCCGGACCGTCCCGGGTGAGCACGGACTCGGGATGGAACTGCACGGTGGTGAAGTGCGGTCCGCGCAGCGCGTGCACCTCGCCGGTCTCCGGGTCGCGGCTCAGCTCCACCGCGCCGACCCCGTCGACGACGGTCCGGTCGGCCGGGCCGCGCGCGGCGAAGGTGTTGTAGAAGCCGACCCGCTCGCGCCGGCCGAACAGGTCGATCTCCTTCTGTACGCCCTGGTGGGGGACGTCCCTGCGGACCAGCGGCAGACCGAGCTCCAGGCTGACGACCTGATGGCTCAGACAGACCGCGAGGAACGGGCGCCGCCCCGCCAGCAGCCCGCGGGCCGTCGTCCGGATCGCCTCGATGCGGGGGTGTCCCGCCTCGCCGGGGTCGCCGGGACCCGGCCCGAGGACCACCAGGTCGTACGCCTCGGGCGCGAACTCCTCGTCATGGCGACGGACCGACACCACGAGCCCGAGGGCCCGCAGCTGGTGCGCGATCATCGCGGTGAAGGTGTCCTCGGCGTCGACGACCAGGACCGTGCGCCCGGCGAGACCGTCGGGGTCCGGGCGGCCCGCTCGGCCCGCGAGGCCGTCGGCTCCGTCGACTCCGCCGACCGCCGCGAGGCCGCCGGCTCCGTCGGCTCGGTCGATCGCCGTGAGACCGTCGGACCCGGCGGGTCCGGCCGTCCTGGAGCCCCCGGCACCGTCGGACCGGCCCGCCCCTCCCGCCTCGTGGTCGCCCCGGCCCAGCCAGAAGCCGGACAGGTCCGCGTTGCGCCGGGCCAGCGCGGCCCGCACCTCAGGGTGGGTGCCGAAGGGGCCGGGGCCGTCGCCTTCGAGGGCGGCGAGCAGCCCGGCCGCCTTGGCCCGGGTCTCGGCCGCCTCCGCGTCCGGGTCGGAGTGGCGGACCACCGTCGCCCCGACGCCGATGGCGACCCGGCCGGCGGCGTCGATGTCGGCGGTGCGGATGAGGATCGCCGAGTCCAGCTCCCGGCCGCCGGCCGCGTCCCGCCCGATCAGCGCGACGATCCCGCTGTAGTAGCCGCGGCCCCCGCCCTCGTAACGGGCGATCACCCGGCAGGCGTTCTCCAGCGGGGAGCCGGTGACCGTCGGAGCGAACAGGGTCTCGCGCAGGATCTCGCGCACCTCGCGGTCCGTCCGGCCCTCGATGAGGTACTCGGTGTGGGCGAGCCGCGCCATCTCCTTGAGGTACGGACCGACGACCCGGCCGCCGCCCTCGCAGATCCGCGCCATCATCTTCAGCTCCTCGTCCACCACCATCGACAGCTCGTCGCGCTCCTTCCGGTCGGAGAGGAAGGCCATGACCCCGGGCAGACTCGGCCCCTCGGGCGGATGCCGGTACGTGCCGCTGATCGGGTTCATCACCGCCGTGCCGCCCCGCAGGCTGACGTGCCGCTCGGGCGAGGCCCCGACGAAGGTGCGGGCCCCGGTGTGCACGAGGAAGGTCCAGTACGCGCCCGACTCCTGTTCCAGCAGGCGCCGGAAGAAGGCCAGGGCGCTGTCCGGGCCGTGCTCGGCGAGCTCCGCGAGGAAGGTGCGCCGCAGCACGAAGTTGGCGCCCGCGCCCTCGCCGATCGCCTCCCGCACGACCCGGCCGACGGTCCGCGCGTACGCCTCGTCGTCCAGGTCGAAGCGGGCGCCGGTGAGCACCGTCGCCTCCCGCGGCAGCCGCGCCAGCGCCTCGCCCACCGGGACGGTGCCGTGGCCGGTCACCGTCATGGCGATCAGCGGCGCCCCGTCGTCGGCGCAGGCGAAGCCGCGCTCGGTGATCTGCCGGTACGGGACGACGACCAGCGACTCGTGGCGGGCGCCCCGCGCCCCGTCGGGCCGCTCGGGCAGCGGGATCCCGGCGAGGGCGGCGGGCAGCGACACCCGGCCGACCAGGACGTCGAGGACGTCCGGCGCGCCCGCCCCGGGACGGTGCAGCAGCGCGTACGCGGGGGGCCGGGGCCCGGGGCCCAGCAGGGGTTCCAGGGCGTCGGTCATGACAGGACCTCCTCGGTGGTGACGACCATGGCGCAGCGCTCGGCGGCGTACCGCAGGGCCGCGTCGTGGTGTTCCCTGGAGAAGTCGGCGACGGCGTCGGCGACGAGGAACACGCGGATGTCGTGGGTGAACGCCTCGACCGCCGTCGCGAGGACGCCCACGTGGGCGTACACCCCGCACAGGACGAGCTGGTCGCGGCCGGTCTCCCGCAGCCGGGCGAGCAGCCCGGAGCGGAAGAAGGCGCTGTAGCGGCGCTTGACGAGGAGCCAGTCGCCGGCGGCGGGCGTGAGCGCCGCCACCACCTCCCGGTCCTCGGGGGAGGCCCGCATCCCCGGCCCCCAGAAGTCCCGCAGCAGCCCGCGCTCCCGCCGCGTCATCGAACCCGGCTGGGCCGTGTAGGCGACGGGCATCCCGTGCGCCGCGCACCGCTCGCGCAGCAGCGCGGCCCGGGCGACGAGCTCCCGGCGCGGGGTGGCCGGGAAGGGGGCGAGGAAGTAGCGCTGCATGTCGTGGACGAGCAGCACCGCGCGGCGCGGATCGAGCCGCCACCGGGCCGTGTTGGCGGGCAGTTCGGCCGCCGACGGCAGCCGGTACGGGGTGATGGGCGGGATGCCGGTCACGGTGCTCCCCTCCAGGCGGAGGCGACGCGGAGCGCCTGCCACGGATTGAGCCGCGGGTCGCAGAACGTCGTGTACACCTCGGAGACCCGGCCGAGCCCGTGCCGGTCCGAGGCGCACTCGGTGACCTCGTCCGGGGTGGTCTCCAGGTGCAGCCCCGCGGCCACGCCCCCGGCGGACTCGACGGCCCGCTGGAACAGCACGACCTCGCGGCGCACGGTCGGCACCACCCGGGTCTTGGTCCCGTCCTCGGCCTGCACGGTGTTGCCGTGCATCGGGTCGCAGAGCCAGCCGACCGGGTGGCCGGCCGCCCGCACCGCCTCGACCAGCGGCGGCAGCCGGTCGGCGACCAGGCCGGCCCCCATCCGGGAGATCAGCGTGAGCCGTCCGGGCACCCGCCCCGGGTCGAGCCGCTCGCACAGGGCGAGCAGTTCCGCCGGGGCCAGGTCGGCGTCGACCTTGCAGGCGACCGGGTTGGCGACCCGGGCGAGCAGCGCCACGTGGGCGCCGTCGACGTGCCGGGTCCGCTTGCCGATCCACGGCCAGTGCGTGGAGCCGAGGTACATCCGGCCCTCGTCGTCGTGGCGCAGCAGCGGCACCTCGTAGTCGAGCAGCAGGGCCTCGTGGCTGGTCCACACCGGAGGTTCGAGGCCGCGCGGCGGGGACGCCCCGCGCCAGCCCAGGTGCTCCATGACGTCCCCGGCGGCGAGATAGCCGAGCAGCAGGCGCAGCGGGTCCGGCCGGCGGCTCTCCTCGTCGGGCTCGGGCCCGTTGACCAGGTGCCCCCGGTACGAGGGGAGTTCGAGCCCGCCGATCCGCTCGACGGGGCTGGAGCGCGGCTTGGCGTACTGGCCGGCGATCCGGCCCACCCGGAGCACCGGTTTGCGGGAGGCGGTGCGCAGCGCCCCGGCCAGCAGGTCGAGCACGGCCACCCGGCGGCCCACGTGGCCCGCGGTCCGCTCCTCCGGGTCCTCGGCGCAGTCGCCGGACTGCACGACCAGCGCCCGGCCCTCGGCGACCCGGGCGAGCAGCACCCCGAGCGCCCGCAGGTCCTCGGGCCGCACCAGGGCCGGCCGGCCCGCGAGGGCCGCCCGCACCCGGCGGGTCTGGGCCGGGTCGGGCCAGTCGGGCTGCTGTTCGGCGCCCCGGCCGCGTATCTCGTGGAGCAGGTCCTCCACGGCATGGGTCGGGCTCATGTCGGTATCCCCTCTCGGCGGACCGAGGGCACCGGGATGCCCAGGGCGCGCAGTTGGGCGAACGGGTTCATGAATTCGCGGTTGCGGACGATCCGGCCGTCGGCCAGCTCGAAGGAGTGCAGGAAGTGGTTCTCGTAGAACCCCTCCGGATAGCCGGGGAAGCGGATCCGGCCGTGGCCGTCGCACTCCACCCAGAAGTGGTTCGGGTCCTGCGTCTCGAAGACGCGGACGCCGTACCACTCCCAGTCGGGGAAGCAGCGCATCGACCAGACGGCGTGCTCGGCGAGCCGGTCGCGGCCCCGGATGGCGATCGGGGCGCCGGTGTCGGTGGTCCACAGGCCGCCGGTGCCGTCCTCGGTGAACAGCTCGTGCCTGCGGAGCCGGTCCCGGCCCCGGGTGGTCATGTACCTCTCGACGGTCTGCCGGTTGCGGCGGCGCAGGGCGCTCGCGTCGGCGAAACCTGGCTGCGGTGCGGTGCCGGACATCTCGGGTCCTCCTGGTGCGGGTACGGCGTCGATGCGCCCACCCTCCGCCGCCCGGCGACCCGGGCACCCGGGTCGGGAGACCGGCCGCCCCCTCAACCGCGAACGGGTCGCCCGTCCCGGTCGGGACCGGGACACGACGGGGCCGTCCGCCTCATGCGCCCGGTGTGCCGGGAACGGAAGGGTGGTGTCCTACGGGCGGGCCGTCGGGGCCGCCCCCGAGCCGTGCACAGGAGTACGCCATGGGGTCAGTCGTGGCGGGGCGGAGCCGTCCCGTCGGTGCCGAGTCCCGCGTTGCGGGCCCGGACGATCGCCTGCGCCCGGTCGTTGACCTGGAGCTTGCTGAAGATGTTCGTGACGTGGTTGCGGACGGTCTTGTCGGAGATGGTCAGCCGCCGCGCGATCTGCCGGTAGTCGAGGCCGCCCGCGAGCAGGTCGAGGACCTCCAGCTCGCGCGGGGTCAGATCCGGGAAGACCTCCCGCCCCGGCGCGGCGGCCAGGGCCCCGAAGAAGGACTGGAGCCGCTCGGCGATCCGCGGCCCGAAGACCGCGCCGCCGCCCGCGACCGTACGGATCGCCCCGATGATCTCCTCCCGCCCGGCGCCCTTCACGAGGTAGCCGCTGGCCCCGGCCCGTACCGCCGCGAGGAGGTTGTCGTCGTCCTCCGACATGCTGAGCACCAGCACCCGGGTCTCCGGCCGGTCGCCGAGCAGCCGCCGGGTCACCTCGATGCCCGAGGCGTCCGGCAGCCCGAGGTCGAGCACCACCACCTGCGGCGCGGTCCGCGCGCAGAGCGCGACGGCCTCGGCGGCCGACGAGGCCTCGCCCACCACCCGGAAGCCGTCCTCCGGGAGCAGCGCCCCGCGCAGCCCGTCCAGGAACATCGGGTGGTCGTCCACCAGCACCACCGTGACCGCGGACTTCTCGGAGCCCTGAGCGCCCTGGGGGCCTTCTGCCGTCATGCCGATTACTATAGGTATGCATATGAACGCATGGAGTGAGAACGCGCCGTCGGGTTCCCACCGGGCGGAGGGCGAGCGGCAGCTGGCCGCCGCCGCGCTGTGCGCCGCGGTCACCGTCGCCCTCGCCGGGCTGTGGGTCTGCTACCTGCTGGTCAACCTGGGCGCCCCCGGGAGCTCCGAGAGCGCCCAGAGCCTGCGCGTCCTCCTGTACGGGCTGCCCGCCATGGCCGCCGGCGTCCTCGTCCACGCGCACTGGCCGGGCCGCCCCGTCGGCTGGGTGCTCATCGCCTACGGCATGACGGTGATCCTGCCCGCCGCCCTCGCCGCCCCGATGTGGCTCGGGCACCCCTCCCCGTCGCTGCGCGCCGCCGTCCTCGTCTTCGAGGCGCTCGCCAACTGGCTCAAGGTCACCCTCTGGTACACGCTGCCGCTGTGGTTCCCCGACGGCCGGCTGGCCCGCCGCTGGTGGTGGTACCTGGCGGGCGTCGCCGTCTGGGTGGCGCCGCAGGCCTTCGCGTACGCGGCCCAGCCCGTGCGGTTCGGCCTGCCCAACCCCCTGGCCACCGGCTGGTGGGGGAGCGCCGCGACCTTCCTCGACAGCCGGCTCGGCCTCGCCGAGAACGTCACCCACTTCGTCCTCATCGGCGTCAGCGGCGCCGTCATGTTCCACCGGGTCCGGCGCATCGGCTCCACCCGCACCCGCTGGGCGCTGCTCGCGCTCCTCGGCTCGTACGTCGTGTGGGGCGTCGCGCAGAGCATCACGTACAACTTCGGAGACGCCCTGCGCTGGCCCATGTACTGGCTGATGACGGCGGCCTCCGTCGCCCTGTCCGCCTCCGTCGGCTACGTCGTCGTCCGCACCGGCTCCTGGCGGCTCACCCGCCCGGAGCGGCGCATCCTCGCCGGACTGCTCGTGGTCGCCCTGCTCACCGCCGCCGACGTCGCCGTCGTGGCCGCCCTCGTCAGCGGCATGACGCCCAGCCGGTACGCCGACGCCCTGGCCCTCGTCGCCGTCGCCTTCCTGATGGGCGCGGGCCTGCGCCGCACCGTCGCCTGGGCGGTCGGCGTCGTCGACCGGCTCTACTACGGGGACCGCGCCCACCCCTACCAGGTGCTGCACACCCTCGCCGCCCGCATCAGCCACGCCGGCAGCTCCCAGGACATCCCCGACACCCTCTGCGCCACCGTCGTCGAGACCCTGCGCCTGCCCGCCGCCGCGCTCGCCGTCCACACCCGCGCCGGGGACCGGGTGCTGGCCCGGGTCGGCTCGCTCGGCGACCACCCGCACCACTTCGACATGCTCCACCAGGGCACCGTCGTCGGCCGGCTCTCCGTCGGCCTGCGCGAGGGCGAGACCGAGCTGGACGCGCAGGACGGCCTCATCCTCTCCTCCCTCGCCAGCCAGGCCGCGCCCGCCGTCGCCTCCCTGCGGCTCCAGGAGGACCTGCGCACCAGCCGCGAGCAGATCGTCACCGCGCGCGAGGAGGAACGGCGCCGGCTGCGCCGCGACATCCACGACGGGCTCGGCCCGGCCCTCGCCGGACTGCGCCTGCGCGTCGAGAACGCCACCGCCCGGCTGCCCGCCGAGGACACCCTGCGCGAGGCGCTGCGCGCCGTCTCCGACGACCTCGGCATGGCCATCAAGGAGGTCCGCCGGATCACCGACCGGCTCGGCCCCGCGCCCCTCGGCGAACTGGGCCTCGACGGCGCGCTCCGCCAGCTCGCCACCACCTTCGACGGCGCCCGGCTGACCGTGTCCGCCGGCTTCGACCCCGACCCCCTGCCGCCGCTCCCCGCCGCCGTGGAGGTGGCCGCCTACCGGATCGCGGCCGAGGCCCTCAACAACGTCGTACGGCACGCCCGCGCCACCCGGGCCGAGATCCGGCTGCGGGCGGACGCCGGGGCGCTCACCGTCACCGTCGAGGACGACGGCAGCGGCTTCGGTCGGGGCGCCGTCCACCGCGGCGTCGGCCTGCGGTCCATGGCCGAACGGGCCGCGGAGATCGGCGGCCGGTGCACGGTCGAGTCCTTCGTCCACGCCGGCCGCGGCACCCGGGTCCGCGCCGTACTGCCCCGCTCGACCGTCGGCTCGACGGAGCCGCCCCTCCCGGCCTCGTCCGTGGAGCGGGGGTAGGGGGCTGTGACCGGTCGGGTGCGGTTCGGGGTGCCGTACCGGATCGGGTCGGGTCGGGTCGGGCTCGCGGTGCTGTGCCCGACCGAGCCCGGCTCGGGGTGCCCTGCCGGATCGGGGCCGGCTCGGGGTGCCGTGCCGTGCCGGATCGGATCGGGTTCGGTTCCGAGTGCCGTGCCGTGCCGTGCCGTGCCGTGCCGTGTCGGTTCGGGCCCGGCCCGCGTGCCCTGCCCGGTCGGCCCGGCCCGGGTGCCCTGCCCGGTCGGCCCGGCCCGGGTGCCCTGCCCGGTCGGCCCGGCCCGGGTGCCCTGCCCGGTCGGGCCCGGCCCGGGTGCCCTGCCCGGTCGGGCCCGGCCCGCGTGCCCTGCCCGGTCGGGCCCGGCCCGGGTGCCCCGCCCGATCGGCCCGGCCCGGTGCCCGCCGATCACGCCCGGCGCGCGGCCCCCGGGACCTCCCGAGGACGTCTGCCGCGCACGGCGCGCACGGGCGCCCGGTCCACCGGTCCGGACGTGGATTCGGCCGCCCCCTGCCCGCCGTGCTTTCCTTGACGGACACCCGACCGAAGAAGGCATCGCATCCATGAACAGCTCGGACCGCACGGGAGATCCCTCCGGCCTCGCCGACCTCAACGGCACCCCGCCGCTCCCGGCCGCGGAGAGCTTCGACGCCATGGCGCTGCCCGAGGCGGTCCTGACGACGCTGGCCGCCCAGGGCGTCACCACCCCGTTCCCGATCCAGTCCGCCGCCCTGCCCAGCGCCCTCGCCGGCCGTGACGTCCTCGGCCGAGGGCGCACCGGCTCCGGCAAGACGCTCGCCTTCGGCCTCGCGCTCCTCGCGCGCACCGCCGGCCGCCGCGCCGCCGCGAAGAAGCCGCTCGCCCTGGTGCTCGTCCCCACCCGCGAACTGGCCCAGCAGGTCACCGAGGCGCTGACGCCCTACGCGGACGCCCTCGACCTGCGGCTCGCGACCGCCGTCGGCGGCATGCAGGCCGGCCGCCAGGCCAAGGAGCTGCGCTCCGGGGCCGAGGTCCTGATCGCCACCCCCGGGCGCCTCAAGGACCTGATCGAGCGCCGGGACTGCCGGCTCGACGAGGTCGCCGTCACCGTCCTCGACGAGGCCGACCAGATGGCCGACCTGGGATTCCTCCCGCAGGTGACGGAACTGCTCGACCAGGTGCCGTCCGGCGGCCAGCGGATGCTCTTCTCTGCCACCCTGGACCGGGACGTCGAGACCCTGGTCCACCGCTACCTCCAGGACCCCGTCGTGCACGCCGCCGACGCGGCCGCCGCCCCCGTCCCCACGGCCGAGCACCACGTGCTCCGGGTCGACGCCGGCGACAAGTTCGCCGTCGCCGGCGAGATCGCCACCCGGGACGGGCGCGTGCTCATGTTCCTGCACACCAAGATGTCCGTGGACCGCTTCACCCGGCAGCTCGTCGCCGCCGGGGTGCGGGCCGCCGCGCTGCACGGCGACAAGTCCCAGCCCCAGCGCACGGACACCCTGGAGAAGTTCCGGACCGGCGCGGTCACCGTCCTGGTGGCCACCAAGGTCGCCGCCCGCGGCCTGCACGTCGACGACCTCGACCTGGTCGTCAACGTCGACCCGCCCACCGACCCCAAGGACTACCTCCACCGCGCCGGCCGCACCGCGCGCGCCGGGGCCTCCGGCAGCGTCGTCACCCTGGCCCTGCCCGACCAGCGCCGCGACCTGGCCCGGCTCCTCACCGAGGCCGGCGTCCGCTCCCGCACCACCGACGTCCGCCCCGGCGCGGCCGAGCTGCGCAGCATCACCGGTGCCACGGCCACGGCCGGCACCCCCGGCGGCGGGACGGCCGCCCCCGCAGAGCGCGACCGGCGCGGCGCCGCCTTCCGCGGCATGGGCACCACCCCCGGACGGCCCGGCCGCGCCAAGAACGAGACCCGCAAGACCGCCGACGCCCGGCGCGCGGCCGAGGCCCGCAAGGCCGCCCGGGTGCGCCGCGGCGGCGCCTGACGCACGACGGGGCGCCCGCCGCCTGGAGGGGCGGCGGGCGCCGGGGTCACGGGTCCGCGGTCTGCTGCTCGGACCCTACGGCTGGCACCCTGGGCAGTCCCGCTTGGTGCACGAGGGCTTGTGGCCGGGTCGAGCGGAGCCGGTGCCCTGCGCGCCGCCGCCCTTCGAACCGAAGAGCACGGCACTCACGAGCGCCACGAGGGCAAGCACCGATCCGATGATCTTGCGCTTCATTTTGTTCTCTTCCTGGACTCCGCCGGTGCGGCTTCCTCTTCCATGCTCACCTCGGAGGCGTCCCGGGCACATGAGGCCCATGACCCACTCCGGGCCCCTTCCGTCACAGCGACACCGTCCGCCGGCTCAGCACCGGCAGCTCCGCCGGGCTCTTCGCCCGCACCGGCGGCGGGACCGGGCGCCGCACGGCCACCGCGTACTCCTCCCGCCACAGCTCGAACACCGCGAGGGCCCAGATCGTCCCGGCCTGCCGCTCCGACGGGCGGGCGAGCTGGGCGGCGAGCAGCCGCTCGACCGCCCGCCAGCTCAGCAGCCCCGAGGCGCGCAGCCGGGCCGGGGACAGCGCCTCCCGCACCAGGTCGGTGAGCGCCCCGCCCGGGACCAGCAGCTCCGAGACCCGCCGCCGGGCGTCGCCCGGGACCCTGTTCCCCGGGCCGCCCAGATGCGCCGCGCGGCGCAGCCCGCGCACCGGCAGCAGCTCCTCCCGCTCGAACGCGGCCAGCACCGACCGCCGCGAGCGGACCGCCGCCGCCTCGCCGAGCCGCGCGGCCAGCGCCCCCGCCGTGTCGCCCCGCTCGGCGAGGTACGCCCGGTAGTCGGCGCTGTAGAGCCGGGACCGGTCCTCGGCACCGACCGGCGCGAGGCCCTCGGCGTAGCGGGCGAGCCAGTCCTCGCCGGGGTCGCCCACGGCCGCCGCCACCCGCCGCCGGCCGGCCTCCGTGTCCACGACGAGGTCGCTGCCGAGACGCCCGGCGGGCCCGGTCGTGGGACCGGCCGCCGCGGGGCCCGTCGGGAGGCGCCCGGCGTACGCGGTGAGCGCGTCCGGGTCGGCCTCGGGCTGCCCGAGCCGCCAAAGCAGCGCGGGCAGCAGCGCCGGCAGGTCCCGCGCCCGGCGCCGGTCCAGCGGGTCGGACAGCGGGTCCGGCCCACGGCCCGGCTCCCGGACCGGCAGCTCCGGGGACGGCGCTCCCGGTCCGCCCGGGACCCCGCCCAGGAGCTCCCGGTCCGGCGCCCCCGGCCCCGGGACCCGCCGCGCCCCCGCCAGCTCGCGCCGCAGCAGCCGGGGCGCCCGCCCCGGTTCGCACACGGCGGTGGTGCCCGGCGGGAGCACCCGCACGCCCTCGAACAGCGTGGCCCCGCCCAGTGCGGCGCCCACCGTGAGGTACGCGTCGAGACCGGGCGTCCACAGCGTCGGCGGGTCCGGGAGCAGCGCGAGCAGCGCCGGGAGCTCGGTGGCGAAGGACAGCACCTCACGGGTGGAGTTCCAGTGGTAGTAGAGCGGGACCGAGCCCGCTTCGTCGGAGGCGAGCACCAGGACCGGCGTCCCGCGCGCGTCGACGACGGCCGCCGCGTACCCGCCCCGCAGCCCCTCGGCGAAGCCCGCCCCGTCCGCCTCGAAGGCGGCGCGCAGCAGCGCCGCGTGGTTCCGCTCGGCGACCGGGCGGCCGCCGGCCTCGATACGGCTCAGCAGCGGCAGCCGTACGTCCACGGCGCCGGCGAGCACCGCCGCCACGCCCTCGCGGCGGTCGGCCCGCCCACCGGCGAGCGCCCAGCCCCGGCCGCGCAGCACCCGGGTAGCGGGCTCCTCGCAGGGGCCCGGCGCGCCCCGCAGGGCGTAGGGCGCGGTGGCGGTGCCGAACTGGCCCAGGATTCGCGCCATGGTGATCACGACTTTCCGTTGTGCCGGTGGTTCCTGTCGTTCCTCGTCGGGGCCGGGGCCCCGACGACACCCCTACGGTGGGCCGCCCACCGTCCCGTCCACACGGGACGCGGGCCCGGTCCGACTCCCGGTCCGGTTCCCGGGACTCCTCGCGCGTTCTGCCGATCTTCGGCATCCTGGTGGCCTGAAGTCCGCCCCGGGCGGGGCGAGTCGGAGTGTCCAGCGGAGGGGGAGCCGTACCGGATGAGCGCGTCAGCGGAGGCCGAGGGCGGAATACGGAAGCGGAAGCGGCGGCGGCCCCGGGCGAGGACGGTGCTGCTCACCGCGCTCGCGCTGCTGGTGGGGGCGATCCTGCTCACCGCGGGCACCGGCTACTGGGCGTACGAGCACTACACGGGCCGGGTGCAGCGGATCCCGCAGACCTTCCCCACGAACGCGCCGGTCCCCGCCGCCTCCAAGGGTGGCCAGAACTTCCTGCTGATGGGGCTCGACTCCCGCTCGGACGTCCCCACGACGGGCAGCGACGCCAAGGGCACGCTGTGGAAGTACGGGGACCAGCGCAGCGACGCCATGATGCTGGTGCACATCCCGGCCGACCACTCCGCCGCGTACGTCGTCTCGCTGCCCCGGGACTCCTGGGTCGACATCCCCGGCCGGGGCCGCGCCAAGCTGAACGCGGCCTTCTCCTGGGGTGGCCCGCCGCTCCTCATCGACACCGTGCAGCGCCTCACGGACGTGCGGGTGGACCACTTCGCGGTGATCGACTGGAACGGCTTCCGCAAGCTCACCGACGCCGTCGGCGGCGTCGACATCCTGATGGCCGACGGGGAGCGCCGGCACATGGACGGCGCGCAGGCGCTGGACTACGTGGGGGAGCGCAAGAGCCTGCCCAACGGCGACTTCGACCGCACCCACCGGCAGCAGAACTACCTGCGCACGGTCCTGGAGAAGGTGATGACCTCCGCGTCGCTCAAGGACCCGCTGCGGCTCAAGAGGACCCTGGACATCTTCACCGAGACCGTCAGCGTCGACGAGCGCTTCGGCGACGGCGAGCTGCGCGAGCTGGTGTGGAGCATGCGGGAGGTCCGGGCGGGCGACATGACCTTCATGAACGCCCCGGTGAAGGGGACCGGCACGGTGAAGGGCCAGTCGGTCGTGCACCTCGACCCGGCCGGGGGCGCCGCGCTGTGGAAGGCGTACCGGGACGACACGGTCGGGACCTACCTGGAGACCCATCCCGTCGACCGGCTGCGCCCCGCGACCAACTGAGCCGCCGGCCGGGCCCGGGGGCCCGGGCCGGCGGCTCGGTCGCGCGGCCCGCTCAGACGGTCTCCGGGAAGTGGCAGGCCACCTCCCTCGGCTCGCCCGGCGCGATCCTCCGCAGCGGGGGAGCCTCCGTCCGGCAGACGGCCTGCGCCTTCGGGCAGCGGGGATGGAAGGTGCAGCCCGGCGGGGGTGCGGCCGGGCTCGGCGGGTCACCGAGCAGGGTGATCCGCTCCCGGCTCCGCTCGGCCGCCGGATCCGGCAGCGGCACCGCCGACAGCAGCGCCCGCGTGTAGGGGTGGGCGGGCGCGCCGTACACCCGGTCCTTGTCGCCGATCTCGACGATCCGTCCGAGGTACATGACGGCGACCCGGTCGCAGACCCGCTTCACCACCGACAGGTCGTGGGCGATGAAGAGGTAGGCGAGGCCCAGTTCGGCCTGGAGCCGTTCCATCAGGTTGACGATCTGCGCCTGCACGGAGACGTCGAGCGCCGACACCGGCTCGTCGGCCACGACCAGCCGGGGGCCGGTGGCCAGCGCGCGGGCGATGCCGATGCGCTGGGCCTGCCCGCCGGAGAACTCGTGCGGGAAGCGGTCGGCGTGCTCGGGGATCAGCCCCACGAGCTCCATCAGCTCCCGCGCCCGGGTGCGGGCGTCCGCCGCCGAACTGCCCTGCACCAGCAGCGGATCGGCGATGATCCGGGCCACCGACTGGCGCGGGTTGAGCGAGGAGTGCGGGTCCTGGAAGACCATCTGGATCTCGCGCCGCAGCGGCTTGAGGGCCCGCTGCGAGAGATGGGTGACGTCCTGGCCCGCGTAGCTGACGGAGCCCGAGGTGGGTTCCAGGAGCCGCACGATCATGCGGCCGGTGGTCGACTTGCCGCAGCCGGACTCGCCGACCAGGCCGAGGGTCTCGCCCTCGGCCAGGTCGAAGCCGACGCCGTCGACGGCCCGCACGGGCGCCGAACGGCGGCGTCCCGGGAAGGCCATGGTCAGATCGCGCACCCGCAGCAGCGGCGCGGCGGCGTCGGGCGGGGACGCCGGGTGCGGCAGGGCCGCGTGGGCGGTGGTCATGAGTCGACCCCTTCGTACGGGGGAGGCGCGGGCGCCGACAGCGCCGGGAACGCGGGGAAGTGGCAGGCGGTGACGTGTCCTTCGGGCCCTTCGAGGCGGGGGCGTTCGCTCGCGCAGCGCTCCCGCTCCGCGTCGGTCCCGGCGGCGGCCCGCGCGCAGCGCCCGGCGAAGGCACAGCCCGGCGCCGGGTCGAGGAGCGACGGCGGGCTGCCGGGGATCGCCCGCAGCGGTACGTCGTCGGGGTCGTCGAGCCGGGGCAGCGAGTCGAGCAGCCCGCGCGTGTACGGGTGCGAGGGCTCGGCGAACAGGGTGTCCACCGGGGCCTGTTCGGCGGCCCGCCCGCCGTACATCACCAGCACCTCGTGGGCGACCCGGGCCACCACGCCCAGATCGTGGGTGATCATGACGACGGAGAGCCGCCGTTCCTCCTGGAGCCGGGCCAGCAGGTCGAGGATCTGCGCCTGCACGGTGACGTCGAGCGCGGTGGTCGGCTCGTCGGCGATGAGCAGGTCCGGTTCGCAGACCAGGGCCATCGCGATCATCACCCGCTGGCGCATGCCGCCGGAGAACTGGTGCGGGTACTCGCCCACCCGGCGCTTCGGCTCGGGGATGCCGACCTCGGCGAGCGCCTCGACGGCGCGGGCGCGGGCGGCGGCCCGCCGGGAGCCGAAGTGCACCCGGTGGTGCTCGGCGATCTGCTCGCCGACGGTGTAGTACGGGTGCAGGCTGGACAGCGGATCCTGGAAGATCATCGCCATCCGGCGCCCGCGCAGCGTGTTGAGCTCGCGGTCCGGCAGGCCGACGAGCTCGCGCCCGTCGAGCACGACGGAGCCGGACACCTCGGCCCCGGTGTGCAGGCCCATGACGGCGAGCGAGGTCACGGACTTGCCGGAGCCGGACTCGCCGACGATGCCGAGGGTGCGTCCGTGCGGCACCTCGAAGGAGAGGGAGTCCACGGCCCGGACGGGGCCGCGCGGGGTCGGGAAGGTGACCGTGAGGTCGCGGACCCGCAGCAGGGGTTCGGGTGCGGTCATCAGTACCTCACTCGCGGGTCGACGACGGCGTAGAGCAGGTCGACGCACAGGTTGGCGACGACGATGAAGGTGGCGGCGAGCAGGGTCACCCCGAGGATGACGGGCTGGTCGCCGGTGGTGAGGGCACCGTAGAAGAGGCGTCCGACGCCGGGGAGGCCGAAGAGGGACTCGGTGATGACGGCGCCCGCGAGGAGCCCGCCGAGGTCCATGCCGAAGATGGTGAGGATCGGGGTCATGCCGGCCCGGAGGCCGTGCTTGACGACGACCGTGCGGCGCGGCAGGCCCTTGGCGCGGGCGGTGCGGATGTACGGCTCCGCCATGGACTCGATCATCGAACCGCGGCTCTGCCGGGCGTACATGGCCGCGTAGAGCACGGCCAGCGCCAGCCAGGGCAGCAGCAGGTTGGAGGCCCAGGACAGCGGGTCGCTGGTGAAGGGCACGTACTGCGGGTAGGGCAGCAGTCCGGTGAGCCGGATGAAGCCGTAGATGAGCAGCACCGAGGTGAAGTACACCGGCAGGGAGGCGGCGGCGACCGCGCCGATCATGAGGGTCCGGTCGGTGAGGGTGTCCTTGCGGAGCGCGGAGGTGACGCCGGCGGACAGGCCGAGGACCAGCCACAGGACGGCGGAGCCGACGGCGAGCGAGGCGGAGACCGGCAGCCGGTCGACCAGCAGGTCCCAGACGGCCTCGCTGTTCTCGTAGGAGTAGCCGAGGCAGGGGAACTCGCAGCGCAGCGCGTACTGGCCGCTGCCCATGGTGCGGCCGGTGAAGATGCCGGTGACGAAGTCGCCGAACTGGCGCCACAGCGGGGCGTCCAGGCCCATGTGGGCGCGGATCGCCTCCAGGCGTTCGTCGCTGCACGCCTTGCCGCAGGCGGCGGCGGCCGGGTCGGAGGGCAGCACGTAGAAGATGACGAAGGTGACGGCGGCGATCGCGAGGAGGACGCCGATCACCCCGAGCAGCCGGCGGCCGAGGTAGAGGATCACGAACGGCCCCCTCGTGGGTCGAGGATGTCGCGCAGGGCGTCGCCGAGGAGGGTGAACGCGAGCACGGTGAGGAAGAGGCAGACGCTGGGGACGAGGAAGTACATCGGGTCGGTGTCGTAGTAGGCGACGCTCTCCGCGATCATCTGCCCCCAGGACGGGGTGGGCGGGCGGACGCCGACGCCGAGGTAGCTGAGGGCGGCCTCGGTGGCGATCATGCCGGGGATCATCAGCGTGGTGTACGCGATGACGGGCCCGGAGACGCCCGGCAGGATGTCGCGGGCGAGGATCCGCAGCGGGCCGGAGCCGCCGACGCGGGCCGCGTCGACGTACTCGCGGTGCTTGAGCGAGAGGGTCTGGCCCCGGACGACCCGGGCCACTCCGGGCCAGCCGAAGAGGCCGATGACCAGGATCATCAGGAAGGTGCGGTTGACGTCCCGGGCCACCGACATCATCGCGATCATGAAGATGAGGGAGGGGAAGGACATGGTGAGGTCCATCAGCCGGGACAGCACCGTGTCGGTGCGGCCCCCGAAGTAGCCGGCGGCGATGCCGGCGGCGGTCCCCGCCACCACGACGATCGCGGTGGCGGAGAAGGCGATGAGCAGCGACACCTGGCCGCCGTGCACGACGCGGGCGAACAGGTCGCGTCCGTTGATGGGTTCGACGCCGAGCCAGTGCTCGGCGGAGACCCCGCCGAACGGCCCGATCGGCATGCCGCCGAGGTACGGGTCGACGGCGGACTTGTCGAACTCCTCGGGGCCCCAGCCGCCGAGCGCGCTGATCAGCGGCGCGGCGACGGTCATCAGCGTGAAGAGGGCGATGACGGCGAGGGAGATCTTCAGCGAGATGCGGCGGCGCAGTTCCGCGCGGACCGTGTGCCAGGCCCCGCTGCCCCCGGACACCGGAGGGGAGGTGGTGGTGAGCGTCATGGCAGGGGCGTCCTTCAGTTCGCGCTCTTCGACGGGTCCTTGAGACCGACGGTCGCGTAGTCGAGCTGGCCGCTCCAGGAGCTGTGTCCGAAGGCGCCGGCGACGTTGGTGCCGATGAGCAGCGTGCGGCGCTTCGAGGCGCCGGGGGCGACCGGGGCCTTGGCGAGGATCTGCCCGTCGAGCTCCTGCCAGGCCTTGTTGGCCTGGGCGCCGTCGGACATGGCGGCGATCTCGTCCATCCGCTCCATGGTGGCCTCGTCCTTGAAGAGCGAGTGGTTGCCGGAGTTGCCCTTCTCCTTGATGAAGCGGCCGTCGAAGAGGAACGGGAGGAAGGTGGAGCCGGAGGGGTAGTCGGGACACCAGCCGGTGTAGATGAGGTCCGTGCGGTTCTTGGTGTCGCCGATGGTGTCGTAGAAGGCCGACGGGTCGACGGTCTCGATGGTCACCTTGATGCCGGCCCGGCCCAGCGACTCCTGGACGGCCTCGCCGATGCGCTTGTCGTTGATGTTGACGGTGAGGCGGGTGGAGAAGCCGTCGGGCTTCCCGGCCTCCTTGAGCAGCTGCTTGGCCTTCTCGACGTCGCCGGAGAGCGGGATCTTCAGGGTGTCGGGCTGCTTGCCGCCGGTGAAGAGGGCGCCGGGCATGGCGGCGGAGGAGGCGTCGACGACGGCCGGGCCGCCGGCGGCGGTGACGATCGCCTCCCGGTCGAGCGCGTACTGCACGGCCTGGCGGACCTTCAGGCTGTCGAAGGGGGCCCGGCCGGTGTGCATCTGGACCATCTCGGTGCAGCTGCTGGACTCGGCGAGCAGCCGGGCCTTCACGTCCGCCTTGGTGAGCACCTTGGAGATCGACTCGGGGCGGAGCTGGGCCCAGGAGACGGCGGAGGCGTCGGCCCCGGAGGAGGCGATCAGCCGGTCGTCGATCTGGTTGCCCTTGAGGCCCATGGTGACGACGATCCGGTCCGGGTACGCCTTGCGGACCGTGTCGGACTTCGGGTCCCAGTGGGTGTTGCGGACCAGGACCAGCTGCTTGTCGCGGCCGTAGCTCTCGATCTTGTACGGGCCGGAGGAGAACGGGCGGTTGTCGTACTGGGGGCCCTTGTCCTGGGCCTGCGGCACCGGCGCGAAGGTCGGGAGGGTGGCCGCGAAGGAGAACTCGGCGAAGGGCTTGTGGAGTTCGAAGACGATCGTGCGGGCGTCCGGGGTCTTCACCGAGTCCAGATGCTTGCCCTCGGCGGGGCCCCGGTAGTCCTTGCCGCCGACGAGGTAGCGGGCGGCGTAGTCGGGGCCGCCGGGCAGGTCGGGGGAGAAGGACCGCTCGACGTTGTGCTTGATGTCCTGGGAGGTGATCGGGGTGCCGTCCTCGTACTTCAGACCGGCCTTGAGGCGGAAGGTCCAGGTCTTGGCCCCGTTGGAGGGGGTGCCGAGGTCCTCGGCGAGGTCGGGGACCAGCTCGCTGCCCTTGGCGCCGGGCTCCGCCTTGTAGGTGACGAGGGTGCGGTAGAGCAGCCGGGTGCCGAAGTCCATGTCGGGCATGACCCAGTTGCGGGCCGGGTCGAGGTGCGTGAAGTCCTGGTTGGACAGCACGGTCAGCGTGCCGCCCTTGACCGGAGCACCGCCCACGATCTGGCCGACGGTGCCGGTCGCGGGGTTGGCGCCGCGGTGTCCGCCGCTCCCCGCCGTCCCGCCTCCGCCCGCGCCGGAGCAGCCGGTCGCACCGAGGGTGAGGGCCGCGAGCAGGGCGGCGGCGAGGGCGTTTCGGGTGTGCTTGTCCATCAGGGGTCACTCCGGGTGGAGAAGGTCGGACAGCCGTGGGCGGCTGGAATGTGACCCGTAACATAGTAATGTGAAATTGTACTGCGCAAGCCCCTGAACGTCCTGAACACGAGCGGACTCGAACCGCTCGCTCCCCCGGAAGGCCCGTCGCATGACCGTCATCTCCCGCAACCCGGCCGATCCGGCCGACCTCCTCGTCCAGCTTCCGGCCCCCGGCGCCTTCGCCGCCGCCGACGCCGTCGAGCGGGCCCGCACCGCCCAGGCCGCCTGGCAGGTCGCCGGAGCCGCCGCCCGCTCCGCCGCCCTCGGCGCCATCGCCGACGCCGTCGAGGCCGCCGCCGCGGAACTCGCCGCCCTCGCCGTACGCGAGGTCGGCAAGCCGCTCGCCGAGGCACGCGCCGAGGTCGCCCGCACCGCCGCGATCTGGCGCTACTACGCGCAGGCCCCCTACGCCCCCACCGGCGCCGTCCACGAGACGGCCGCGGGCCCCGGCCTGCTCCTCACCCGCCGCCGCCCGCACGGCGTGGCCGCGCTCATCACCCCCTGGAACTTCCCCTTCGCCATCCCCACCTGGAAGGCCGCCCCCGCCCTCGCGGCCGGCAACGCGGTCGTCCTCAAGCCCGCCCCCCAGGCCACCGCCTGCGCCCGGCGACTCGCCGAGATCGTCGAGAAGGCCCTGCCCGACGGGGTGTTCACCGTCGTCCCCGGCGGCGCCACCGAGGGCGGCGCCCTCGTCTCCGCCGCCGACGTCGTCTCCTTCACCGGCTCCTCCGCCGTGGGCCGCTCCGTCGTGCGCAGCGCCACCGCCCGTGGCATCCCGGTCCAGGCCGAGATGGGCGGACTGAACGCGGCGATCGTCCTCCCCGACGCCGACTTCGGCCTCGCCGCCGCCCACATCGCGGCCGCCATCGCCGGCTACGCGGGCCAGAAGTGCACCGCCACCAGCCGGGTCATCGCCGTCGGCACCGCCCTCGGCCCGCTGCGCGAGGCGCTCACCGAGGCGCTCCGGGCCGTCCCCGTCGGCGACCCGGCGGCCGAGGGCACCGTGTGCGGCCCGCTCATCGACGAGTCCGCCCGCACCGCCGTCACCACCGCCTGGCGCGACCTGCCCGTCCTCGCCGGCGGCAGCGTGCCCGACGCCCCCGGCTGGTACGCCGCCCCGACCCTCGTCGAGAAGGTCGCCCCCGGCCACCGGCTGCTCCGCGAGGAGGTCTTCGGCCCCGTCGCCGCCCTGCTCACCGCGACCGACCTCGACCACGCCGTACGCCTCAGCAACGCGGCCCGCTACGGCCTCGTCTCCTCCGTCCACACCGCCGACCTCGGCGCGGCCCTGCACGGCCTGGACCGGCTCGACACCGGTATGGTCCGGATCAACGCCCCCTCCACGGGCGTCGACTTCCACCTGCCCTTCGGCGGCTCCAAGGCCTCCAGCTTCGGCCCGCGCGAGCAGGGCGAGGCCGCCCTCGGCTTCTACACGGGATCCAGGCCCGGCTCTCCTCGGTGTGGGCCACCGCCGCCGTCGCGGGCCCGACGGCGGGCGGGCTGCTCGCCGGATACGCGGACTGGCGCTGG